>JAFLVF010000049.1 GCA_022508425.1 Clostridiales bacterium
ATCCCGGATATCTGTACACCGACCTTGCAACAATATACGAGCGCGCGGGGCGCATTAGGGGTAAGAAAGGCTCTATTACGCTTATACCCATACTGACCATGCCCGAAGACGACAAAACGCATCCCATTCCAGACCTTACCGGGTACATCACCGAGGGTCAGATTATTCTGTCCCGCGAGCTGTACAAGAAAGGCATGAATCCGCCCATCGACGTTTTGCCGTCGCTTTCCCGTCTGAAAGACAAGGGCATAGGCAAGGGCAAAACGAGAAAGGACCACGCCGACACGATGAACCAGCTGTTCTCGGCGTATGCGCGCGGCAAGGACGCGAAGGAATTGGGCGCGATATTGGGCGATGCGGCACTTAGCGACACCGACAAGCTGTACGCGAAGTTCGCGGAGGAATTCGAAAACATCTATATCAACCAGGGCTTCGAGACCAACCGTACGATAGAGCAGACGCTCGACATCGGGTGGAAACTGCTCAAGATTTTGCCGCGCTCCGAGTTAAAACGCATCAGAGACGAGCATCTCGACGAGTTCTACGACAAGGTACAGTAGGATATGGCAAGACTCAATGTCAATCCCACGCGCATGGAACTGCGCAGGCTAAAAGATCGGCTCAAGACCGCCGAACGCGGTCACAAGCTGCTCAAGGACAAATCGGACGAAATGATCCGACAGTTTTTGATTTTGGTCAAAGAGAACAAGCGGCTAAGGGAAGAGATAGAGCAAGAAGTCGCCGAAGCGCTGAAAATGTTCTCGCTGTCGGCGGGCTCGCCGCTCGAGGTGGTGCAGGCGATTGCACTGCCCACGCTCACTGCGAAGATAACGGTAGGGACTAAGAACGTCATGGGCGTGGACGTTCCGTACATGCAGACGACGCGCGTGGGGGATATCGAACTCCCGTACGCGCTTGGCTCGGCGCCCGCCGAGCTCGACGACGCGGTGCTCAAGCTGACCAAGCTTGCCGACAAGCTATTGCACCTCGCCGAGGTGGAAAAGACGTGCAACATGCTCGCCGACGAGATAGAGAGCAACCGCAGACGCGTCAACGCGCTCGAGTACGTCATGATTCCCCAGCTCCAAGAAACAATCAAATATATACTGATGAAGCTAGACGAGAACGAGCGGGCCGCGATTGTGCGGTTGATGAAAGTAAAATAGGTATGTTATACAAGCGCACTTCGGTGCGCTTTTGTCATTCTGATGCCAACGGCCGAAGAATCCGGGGCGCAAGTGCGCCCGCATAATCAATCACCGCGTAGCGGTCAACAATTCTTATCGTTTATATCTTATCTATTCTATTAGACGCAACGCGCCGCACCTCTTCAATATTACCTATTATTTCAAGCGGTACGAAGCACCTTCTTCGTGCCGCTTGTGTCGTTTTGTGCCCATATATTTCCACAAAAAATTTTCAAATACATATTGACAAGCGCATAAGTATGTTGTATAATCGGTATGTTCAGTATAGCTCAAAAAGGGGAAAGATGACTACTCGACGCAAAAGTATCATGATAATGATATTGTCGGCAGTCGCGGTGCTATTGTGTACCGCGCTGTTTTCAGTGACTTTTGCGAAGTGGACGGTGAACAGCAGCGGCAAGCCTGTCGACGTCACCGCCCAAGCCGGCCAGTTCTACGTCGACTATCCGCAGTATGTCACGTCGTCAGGATTGGACATCCCCGATCTTGACAAAGATACATACTATTTGCAAGTTCAAAAGTCGGGTGGAATATCCGAATATTATGCGATGAAAGAAAATACCGGCAACACTGACGAGAAAATGCTGACGAACGTAAAATTAGACGCGAACACAACCCTTGACATATATAAAGGTCTGACTCACGACAAATTAAAGAAGACAAAGAAAACCGGTAGCGCGACTCAATTCTCGGTCAATTCCGACGGCACAACAATGAAAGTTTCGTCGGCGGGCTACTATGACTTTTATTACGAGTTTGGAAACGGAAACATATATGTATCTTTCACGACGGACACAAAATATACCATTCCGCCCGAGCGCGATAGAAGCATGCCGTCGGCTAAGGTTATATTTGGCGACGGGCCGGTGGTATTCAGATTAGACAATACATTGAATACCAAGATTTCTACGGCGCACTTTTATATTTGGGGAAAGAATTCATACGACCAAGAGCAAAACAACATCTGGCCCGGCGTTGAGTTGAATAAAAATGCCGATAAAGAAAGAAAAAATGGAAGCACGGATAGAGATACTAATATCTATCAGTTCGGTATTCATACGAACGAGGTCACCGGTATCTTGATGAATGATAATGGGAGTAGTCAAACCGGCGACGGGGATACTTTCTATAAGATGTACATTCCCGGAGGATTGCAACCCAATCATACATATACTTTTAAGATTTACGGTGACTTCGGTTGGAACTTTGGTCAATGGTCCGATAGCTTCTGGGGAATAGATGATAAGGTAACTGATACGGCGCCAACAGTCGTTAACAGAGACGACATTGCTCCCAAGCCCGACTGTACGGGTGCTACCGATATTAAGAATATCAAGCTGAAGGGCGAAGTAGATGTGCGCGATGTCAATGCGACCTCGACTTCGACCTATCACAACTATGTCAATGTTTCGCGCGTGGGTGGCACGGGCGAGACTTTGGCGTATGTAAACTTCCAAATAATAGCGGATGACGCTGCGCTCAATACCGGGCTTGTCAGCTTCAAGGTAAACCGTGCCGTGACTGACGGTAACGGTGCTCCTAACGGCGCAACTGCGAGCGAGCTTGTGATTAACGATCCGTCCGGAAAAACCTTAGGCGACATCAACTGGCGATTGCCTACCGAAGAAGAAAAGAAAGGCAACGGTCAAGCCAACGACGATTATATAATCGGCGGTGCGTACATACTGCTGTATTTCGGCACGGGCGTAAATCAATACTACGCGCTCGATGTCGAGATAGAGACGGCAGACGAGGTGTCCTTCCGGCTCATTGCGTCTGCAAACAACGAGGACAGGCGCAACAAGTTCGAGGTAGGTTACGGCGAGAAATACGGCTACTATCTCGGCGGCGAGTTCAACGGCGTAGGCATGTGGGAGCCGCGCGAGGCGGCGCATCTTACCGCCAGCTCCGATACGAAAGTAGATGATGTAAAACTTACGTATTACGACAAGTTAGATCCCGACGACGAGAATGCGACCAAGGTCGAATACAAGGGACCGAGCTATATTGACGTGACTATTGACATAACGCTTACCGCAGCTAACGATACAGTCAAACTGTTTAGGCTAAACGGAGTGGACGGCAAGCGCGAGGGCGGCACAAACCCCACTTTGTGGTTTGTTCCGCGCAACATTCACAAGAACTACACCGGCGGTGCGGGCGACAACGGTACGCCGCTGTACAACGGTGATATGAATATCATTATCCGCAACAAGGGCACTTACAGAATCCGTTATGTGGGTAATATCGAGTACAGATACAGCAACGATATCCACGGCACTAATACAAGCATTGTCGCCGGCTACGACCGCAAGGAAAACAAATTTATGTCAAAAGCCAACTACGACAAGCTGACCGCCTCGCAAAAGGCTGAGACAGTTGTAGACACCGGCCGCGAAAATGTTGCCGAGCCACGCTACGTCGAGCTCGGCAACTGGAACGGCGTTGTCGACCATTTGTATGTAACAAGGCTGGACAACGGTGACGTAGCCGATTTTGACGTGACTTTCGACGCCAACGGCGGCGCATGGGGCGAGGACAAAACGACCACAGTCAAGGTTAGCTGGGGCGGCAATCTCGATGCGCCCGAAAACCCGACGCGCGCCGGCTATAGGAAGGTTGACGGCTGGTTTACTGCGGCGGAGGGCGGTAGCGCATTCAACTTCAATCAGATTGTGACAAGCGCGCCGGGCACATTGTACGCGCATTGGGAGCGCACCGCGGACGTATTCTATCATCTCAACGACGGTAGCACGGACGACGCCGATATTTATAGAATTGTCGATTCGGTATCCGGCAATAAGTTAGAGCGTCCCGCAGAGCCTACACGCGACGGATATGTCTTTATCGGTTGGTTTACCGACAAAACGAGCGGCGACTTCTGGAACTTTGATACAAAGACATATTCGACCGGCGATAAGCTCGATTTATACGCGCGTTGGATCGATCCGAATGCATACACCGGTAGGACTGTCGTGTTCATTAACGGCGTAGCTAACGATCTGGAACTCGAGGGCGGCGAATACTACACTGTTGTCGAGCTTGAGCCGAGTGCCGAGCTCCGTGTGCTCGTCAACGGCAGTGTGCCCACATACACAAGCGGTAGCACAGGCGTGACAAAGAACGGTAGCGATAATTTTGCCACGTCGTCGCTTAGCAAAAATCAGTACAAGATTACATACAACACAAGTACTAACGTGTTGAAGGTAGAAGTCAACGTCGAAGAAACGTTCACTGTTACGTTCGATATTGATGACGGCTTAATGGCTAGCGGCGAATCTACTACCCAAACCGTAGTCAAGAATAAGACGGCGACCAGACCGTCCGATCCTACGCGTTTAGGTTATGATTTCGTCGACTGGGTGACGACTAAGAACGGCAGCACATCATTCGACTTTGCCAACACTAAGATTACAACCGACACGACGGTTTATGCCAAGTGGTCTATTATAAATTACAAAATAGATTATCAGAACTTGGGCGAGTCAACTAGAGGGGAAAACCCTGAGTACTATAATGTCGAATTAGGCACTAACGGCGTTTTACAGCTTCAAAATCCCGGTAATGTAAGCAACAGGCACTTCAAAGAATGGACGTCGGGTAAAGAAAACGGAGATACGATAACTCATCTTAAGCCTGATATGGTTATAGGCAAGAGCAAGACAGATACTATTCCGCTCTATGCTAACTTCTACTATACAATCACATTCGACGCTAACGGCGGTAGCGTGAGCCAGTCTTCCGCCGATACCGATACTGACGGTAAGTTGACACTGTCGGCATTGCCTACGCCGACGCGTAAGCACTATACCTTTAATGGTTGGTTTACTGCTTCGACCGGCGGCACAAGCGTTACGATTGATAAAGTGTATGACAAAGATACGACTATCTACGCGCAATGGAACGGGTTAGTGTACACCATAACGTTTGACGCTAACGGCGGTACGTTCTCCGGTGGCTCGACAACAACTACTATCAATACAACGATCGGAACCGGCAAATTGCCTAACTTGCCGACGTCCAATCCTACGCGAGACTTCTACAACTTCTCCGCATGGTATACCACGTCTGCAACAACCGGCGGCACTCAAATCACCACCAACTATGAATTTGAGCCCACCTCCGGCACTACGGCTGTGACCGTATACGCGCGTTGGAATATTAAGTCGGCCGGCTTGTATATCAATGGTCAATTCAAAGCGTCCATGACGACCAACACGTCCAATTCTGCTGAGCAGATGGTGACAGGTATCGATTTGTCTGTAAATGATAAGATTGACATCATTTATGGTGGGAATGTGGTAACGTATAATCGCAATACTTCATCAACATCATATGTCACTTACAATACCAGCACACAGCATTATACTGTTAATACGGCATTCATGTTTGACTTCTACTACAACACAAGTTCACAAGTGCTATATATCGGTATTCCTGCATATCTCCGAGTAAATGGTAATGATGGTACGTATGCATATCTTTACGTATCTGATAAGGATAGTTTGAACAGGAATTTGGGTCTTTCGGTTAGCATATATACGTGGGCATCTGGCACCGATGGTACTACATGGCCTGGCATAAATCCTTCTTCAGGTGGTACAGTCACATCTATTAAGGGTTCTATAACTTCACTGAATATCATTTGTACAATTAATAATGGTGGTAGCCAAACTTCTACATATTCTAAGCCTACCACAGGAAGTTGGACAAGTGGCGGTGTATATCGTATAACAATCTTGTACAATGATAATTTCACTTACAATGGTGGTATAAGTAGTATTACGAAAGTGTAGCATAAGGCAACCTAAATGAGTTATTAATCTGTTAATTTAGTGTTCCAAACCCGTCGGGCGAGTAGACGTTAAACAACAGCAATCTAACACAGCGCCGCAAAGGAGCAAGCAACAGTCTTGAAACGTTCGGTCAAAATCTTAATAATTACCTTGGCGATAGCCCTCGTGCTTGGCATAGGCGCGGTGTCGTTTGCCTTTTGGTATTCGGGCGACTCCGAGTCGGTTCCGATATCCGGTAATGCCGCCGTGATCGAGACCGTCGGTAAGGTCGAGGTTTCGGCGGACGATACGAGCAAGGACGGCGACAATCTGAAGCGATTGCTTCCAATCGACTTCTTGGGCACCGCGAGCGACGGAGTTCTGTACTGGGGCTTCGATATTGTGGCAGAAGGCGGCAACACCGTGAAATTGGAGGGCTCGATAGCCGGCGGCGATAGTAGTGTCGCCGAGCTGTACTACTCGACGACCGCGCCGAGTGAGGCAAACCGCGAAGAGCTTATCCCCGAGGACGGCGCAACCATCAATCTCAGCGGCGGCAAGGCTACGGTGTATGTGTACATGGTCGCCTACAGCACAAAGGCTATGAACTCAAGCATTAAACTCACATTCACCGCTTCCACTTAATTTCCTTCACCGGTTGTGGAAGTCCAACAGTGCCTTTAGGCGCTACATTAATTAGGTTTTACAGTATGTGAAAATTAAGGGCTCGCATACTTGGAACAAAAATATTAAAAAAATATCTTATAAGGAGAAAATGAAAAATGAAAAAAGCAGTCAAGGCATTAGCCATCACCGCGGCAGTCGCCGCAGTCGCCGGCATCGGCGCCGTCTCGTTCGCTCAGTGGCAACAGGGCTCTTCCGCCCCCGCAACAGTAGAGGGCAACGTTGGCTCAATCGTAACAATTGGTTCGCTTTCTGCAAGCCACGATTTGGGCTCCAAGAAACTCGTCCCGTATGATCAAGTGGATCAATACAACGAAACTACGATGGCACAAGCGATGAACATTACGCTTAGTTACACCGGTGGCACAGGTGAAGGAGCAGTTATTACAATGACTGCCTCAGGCACTCTTGCAAGCAAACTTGAGTGGGAGAAAACCACCGGCACTTGGGTAGCATTCAATGAGGGCGTTACGGTTGAAGCCGGCAACATCAAAATTAGATTGAATTCCAGTACCACCAGCGACATGGGTCAAGATTACACCATCACTTTCACGGTGGCAGCGCCCACGGTTTAAGCTTAATTTCCCAATAACATTCTCTACTAAAGCCAATTTAACTTACGTCGATTTGGCGTAACTTCAATCGTCGTTTCCTGCCTTCCCCGATAGGGAAGGCAGGGGACGGCGTTACTTATCCGCTTCAATGCGGTGTTAGTCGTGTGTCTTGCTGAGCGTAGACGAAGCATCTAGGCGGCTACGCCGCCGCACAATCAGCGCCATCGGCGCTCCGTAATTAGGCGCAACAGCGCCGACTTCATTAGGTAGCAACCGTCTTCATTAGCTCGCTTGCGAGCGACTTCATAGGCGGTACGCCGTCTTCATTAGGCACTTTAGTGCCTACTACATTCGGTTTCTCGGTATGTGAAATTAGGGGCTCGCATACTTGAAACAAATATAAAATTTATTCCTTATAAGGAGAAAAAGAAAACATGAAAAAATTTGTAAAACCTTTGGTTATTGCGGCTTCTGTCGCAGCAGTCGCAGGTATCGGTGCTGTTTCCTTCGCTAAGTGGAATCAAGGCACGACCGATGATAAAAAATTAGAGAACATTCCCATCGGTGGAATCGTAACAATGGGTAGTATTACTGCTTCCCACGATTTGGGCGAGAAGAAACTCGTCCCGTACGATCAAGCGGATCAGTATGATTCGAGCAAGATGGCACAAGTGATGAACATCACGCTCGGTTATGACGGCGATGAGGGCGCAACCATCACGATGACTGTCACAGGTACCGCTGCTGCCAGGCTGGAGTGGGATACAACAGGCTCCGGTAATTGGGTAGCGATTGGTTCAGGCGCTGATGTTACCGGCAAAACAACAGTCAAAATCAGATTGAATTCGAATGACGATAATGCATCTGATATGAACACAACGTTCACTGTCACGTTCTCGGCGACTGCTCCCACGGTTGACTAATCCTCAACTTAACATTTAATAATTCAAAATTGGTGTGGTACCGTCACATATAGGTACAAAAACAAGGTTATAACCTACAAAAACACCGACGGGTGTACATACGAATATGCGCAATAGCCCCAACGCAAATAAGTAACTTATTTACAAAGCCGACCTTTTTGGTCGGCTTTGTAGTTTTTCGGTGGCTTATGCATCGGACGGATGCGGGCTACGTGCCCGTGGTCGGCTCGGTCATGTACGTCTGTGTACACTCCCTTCGCCGTCAGCTATCTTTTTGTGTCATTCTGAGGTCATCGGCCGAATGATCTGGGAGCATTAGCTCCGCACATTATTAAATCGGAGCGTAGCAATATTTGACTTTTAGCCGTAAGGCTGAAAATATCATTGCGGCGTAAGCCGCTTTAGTATGCTTGGGCGTACTAAAGCGGCGCATTTTTTGCATACGATATAGTATGAAAAAGTTGTGTTTTTTGTTTGCGGCGGTGATGACTGCGGTGACGGTGTTGTGGCTTACCGCTTGTGCGGACAGTCCGCTCGACAACGTCAGCGAGCGGCGATGCGCATACTTCTCCGCGACGGACGGCGACGGAAGTTTCAAGCTGACCGCCGTATCCGGCGAGCGCGAGGATCCGTACGTTTCCGACGGCGTGGCGGGCAAACTCGTTCCGTACACGCTCATCACTTTCGCCCCGACCGATGAGAACATGTTCGACGTCGACGGGACGTACACGTACGAGGCCGTTATCGACGGCGGCGCAAAAAAGTACGGCGGCGCGCTCGTCGTGCACCCGTTTGCCGCGTCGTTTTCCGCCGAGTTCCCGTTTGAAACGCGCGGCGCGTTTACCGTGACGGTGTACATGGGCGAGGGGGTAAAACGCGTGTTCGAGCTGCATAACCAAGTCGACGGCGCGTTCATGTCTGTCGAGCGCGCGATAGGCGCGGCCAAGCAGGAGCTTGATCCGACGGGCAAGTACGAAATCCGCGCCCGAATAATCAACAACCCGCTGACCGACGGCCTGTGCTGGCATGTGGCGTTTTACTTCGACACCGGTGGTACGTGCGGCGTTTTGTTGGAGCCGGTTACGGCGAAGGTGTTGGCGGTTAAGGCGTTGGCGCCGTAAGCACAGCGTCGAGCTGTGCTCGACAAATAAAGCGTCTTCGGCATGAAAAATGAAGCGCAGCATACTTTCTTCTTTGTCCTCATAAGAGAGCAGTCAAAATGGAGTGCGGCACTTCGTGCCCAAATTTTTCGGCTCGCTATGCGCTACGCCTCAGAATGACACCGTATAATTTGAATACTCCTTTCTATAATTGCGTATCACGTGAGTAAAGTGTGTCATACTGAGCGAGAGCGAAGAATCTAGGCGGCAAGCCGCCGCAAAGTATTTTAATCACCGCCGAAAATGGTCAATAATCCTTATCTCTAATCTTTTATCTATTTATTATTATATTAAGCGCATTAACGCCGCTTCGCACGCTTTCGGTGTTTAATGTTAAAACTAACGAAAAAACGCTTGTATTAGTCAAAGCATTGTGATATAATAAAGCCAATCACAATTACGAAAAGGACGTTAACTTACGAAATATCGTAACGAAATCCAAAAATCAATCTGTGATTGTGATATAATATATCAATGATTGACTCGGAAGACAAGCCGATAGTGCAAAGTAGCGATTATTCAAGCGGCAACGACGGCGCGCAGAACGATACCGCCGCGCCTTTTTCCGAGCCCGAAAAGAACACGATTAATCACGCGCCCGACGTTTCGCCCGTAAGCGGCGACGAAGCGCACAACAACGACGGCGGTCGGGGCGGAGTAGCCGAGCTTGTCGGTGTTGGGATCAAGGCGATAGCGGTGGCGCTGTCCGTCGTTTTTCTATTGCTGTCCATTCTCACCGTCGCCATGCCGCTGTCGGCCATGCGCACGTTCAACCGTTTGGGGTGGAGCGAGCGCGCGCTCAATTCCGGCGACAGGTATATTTCGCGCCGAATCAGGCAGAGCGGTGCCGACGGGCCCGACGCTCTTGGCAACTATGTCGGTTTTGTCAACGCCAATCTCGATGACGACGACATGGTCGAGGCGTACGACGTATGTATCGGTCTGTCGCGCAAGCTGATGGATTCGACGGCGAGCGACGGCGACATTAAGAGCGCCGTGTACTTCGCGCAAAAGCTCGAGCGTTACACCCGTCAGTACATGTCGATCGGCGGCATCATTGCAGTAAACAACAAGAAAAGCGCTTACAGCGTAGAAAACGTTCCCGATATCCGCATGCGCCCGTACGTTTACGATTACGCGCATACAATCATGCTCGACAACTTCCGCGCGCGCACGTACATCGGCGAAACGAACAAAATGATGTATGACAGCGGTCGGTCGGGCGATTGCGTTATTAACACAATTACGCTCGCCAACTCGTACGAGACGGGCAGTATCCCCGAAAACCCGCAGACCGCGGCGCAGGTAATCGACGGGTTTGTGGACTATATCGATCAGTTGGGCGAGTATCTCAGTATAAAGTTCGAGCGGCTGGGCGTTCCCGCACTGCTCAACGAGACCGTTGTGCGCGATTACCAATACATTCTCGACGGGACCGATTTCGAGCTGTTTATTACGCCGACGGGCGGATATACAGAGATTTACAACAAGCTCAAGCGCGCATTTTCACGCTACGCGCAGGCGGCGGCTGACTTCAATACGCTGTCGACCGACGACGAACTGCACAAGCTGTATTGGCTTCAAGCGCTTGCGAGCGCTTCGACCAAGCTGTGGTATATGTCGATGCTGCTTTACTACGACCGCACGGGCTCGTACGGAGCAAGCTTTAACGATATTATCGACGAGTACAACAAATATACCTGCGAGATGTACAAGTTTGTGGATTTCGACGCGGGCGACGGATTTGGCAGAAAGCCCATCGAGCTTTCCTACGTCTACAACAAGCATTTGCAAAAATACCTGGCGCACTTCGCCGCATAGGTCGCTACGTTACGCTTTTACACTGTAAAAACGTAACGTTCTTATAAACAGAAAAACACCCGACTAAATTTAGGAGAAATGCAATTATGGGCAAAATCGTAAAAGACGGACTCACTTTCGACGACGTACTTCTCATTCCGGGCGAATCGCACGTTACGCCCAAGGACGTTGACCTGACGACCAAGTTGAGCAAAGACCTCACGCTCAACATTCCGCTTATTGCGGCGGCGATGGACACCGTCACCGAGTCGCGGCTCGCGATAGCGATAGCGCGCGAGGGCGGCATGGGCATTATACATAAGAATATGAGCATCGACGCTCAAGCAGAGCACGTCGACAAGGTCAAGCGCAGCGAGCACGGCGTCATTACCGACCCGTTCTACCTCACGCCCGACAAGCAGGTCAGCGACGCGCTCGAGCTGATGAAAAAATACAAGATTTCGGGCGTGCCTATTTGCAAAGGCGGCAAGCTCGTCGGTATTTTGACCAACCGCGATCTGCGGTTTGAGACCGATTTCACCCAGCCCATAGCCAACGTCATGACCAAGGAAAACCTCGTCACCGCTCCCGAGGGTACGACGCTCGACGAGGCGCAGAAAATCCTCGGTAAACACCGCATAGAAAAACTCCCCATCGTCGACAAGTCCGGCAATCTCAAGGGCTTGATTACGATCAAGGATATAGAAAAAGCGATACAATATCCCAATTCCGCAAAAGACCGCAACGGTAGGCTTTTGGTCGGCGCGGCGATAAGCAACGGCGCAGGGTACATGGACAGAGCAAAAGCGCTCGTCGACGCGAGAGTGGACTGCCTCGTAGTCGACACCGCGCACGGACATAACATCGACGTAATCAACGCCGTCGGCAAGGTCAAAGAAGCGTTTCCGAATGTTACGCTTGTCGCCGGTAACGTCGCAACGGCGGCGGCGGCGGAAGCGCTGTTCAAGGTCGGCGCGGACGTCGTCAAGGTCGGTATCGGCCCCGGCTCGATTTGCACAACGCGCGTGGTCGCCGGCATAGGCGTTCCGCAGGTTACAGCGATTATGGACTGCGCGGAGGTGGCCGACAAGCACGGCAAGACGATTATCGGCGACGGCGGTATCAAGTACAGCGGCGACATCACCAAAGCCATTGCGGCAGGTGCGCACGCCGTCATGATCGGGTCGCTGTTCGCAGGCACGACTGAAAGTCCGGGCGAGCTCGAGATTTTCCAGGGCCGAAGCTTCAAGACCTACCGCGGCATGGGCAGTCTCGGCGCAATGCCGCTCGGCAGCAAGGACAGATA
>JAFLVF010000005.1 GCA_022508425.1 Clostridiales bacterium
ATCGCTTCGGCAAGCGCTTTTGTAAGCTCGGTCTTGCCTACGCCCGTCGGGCCGAGGAAGATGAACGATCCGATCGGTCGGCTGTCGCTCTTGAGTCCGGCGCGAGCACGGCGAATCGCTTTCGATACAGCTTCGACCGCTTTGTTCTGACCGATAACACGCTTGTGAAGTATGTTTTCCATGTTCTTCAGCCTGTCGGTTTCCGTTTCCGTAAGCTTGGTAACGGGTATCTTGGTCCATCTCGATACTACGTCTGCAATATGCTCTGCGTCTATCGTCATTGCCGAATGCTCGCGTTCCACCGCGCGTTGCAAAGTGTTGGAATCAATCTGCTTTTTCAACGCTTCGTACTTTTGCTGATAGATTTGAGCGTTGCCGTAATCGCGCTTGGCGGCGAATTCGTCAGTCATGCGCTTGTACTCGTCGAGCTTGTCGTTGAGCTCGTTTACGTCGGGCGAATCGGTAGACGCGCCCACTTTCGCTCTACTCATCGCCTCGTCGATCAAGTCTATTGCCTTGTCGGGCAAAAACCTGTCCGCAATATATTTATCGGACAGCTTGGCCGCCGCGACAATGGCCTCGTCGGATAGTCTGACCTTGTGGAAATTTTCGTAGTTTTGGCGCAATCCCCTAAGTATTTCTATAGTCTGCTCGACGGTAGGCGGATCGACGGTGATGGGCTGGAATCGCCGCTCCATCGCCTTGTCCGCTTCGATATACTTTCTGTACTCGTCTGTAGTCGTCGCACCGATTGTCTGAAGCTCACCGCGCGCAAGATATGGTTTGAGAATGTCGGCGGGCGTAACTTCGCCGTCTTTTTGCCCTGCCTGCATCAGAGTGTGCAGCTCGTCGATAAAGACTATAATATTTCCGCTGTTTTTGATTAGATCGATTGCGTCTTTAAGCTTCTCTTCGAGCTGCCCGCGGTATTTCGTTCCTGCCATCAGCGAGCCTATGTTAAGCGAGAAAACGACGTTGTTTTTGAGCTGTGCGGGAACTTTTCCGTCGACGATTGCGCGGGCAAGTCCGTCTATAATCGCACTCTTTCCAACTCCCGGCTCGCCAATCAGCACAGGATTGTTCTTTGTCTTGCGGCAAAGAATTTCTATAATGCGCTCGACTTCCTTTTCGCGTCCGATTACCGGATCGAGCTTGTTCTCTCGCGCCTTCTTAGTGACGTCGACTCCAAGTTCCTCGAGCTGGGACGGTAGCGAGGATCCGTTTCGGTATCCATCGGTGCCGCCGAAAAACGAGCTCTGCGTGGACTGCATGTTCTGCGCAAGCAGCGCAGAGTGCAACGCAAGCTTGAGATTTTCGCCGTTGACGTGGAGATGCGACTTAAGCGTCGCCAACGCCACGCATGTGGAATGATCGAATATAGACAACATGATAGTGTCGGGCGTCGCGTACGACATTCCGTATTGCAACGCTTTGGCATAGGCCGCATACGGCATTTTCTCGACCTTTTCCGACGGTTCGGGATCTACGCCCGATACTTTCATTTCATCCTCTTCGAAGAAAGACAGCAGATTGTCTACCTGAATTTTGTTGCTGGCGAACAGTTGGGAAGTAAAACAGTCCACCTTGCAAATACCGTATAGCAAATGTTCGGTACCTACGTACATATTTGAATATTTCTTAGCGACTTCAAACGCCAAGTCGAATACTTTTTTCGCATTTTCATTCATAGGATAAGCTGACATAATACATTACCTCCGTAATTTTACTTATAATCAAATTCGTTTAGCGGATTTTTGAATGTTGGCGGATATAAAGCGCGCGCGGAATATGTCGCGTTCGTCCGCGTTGATGTTGCCGCCGTAAATTTTTTGGATGCTTGCCGGTTGGATGTTTGTTATGAGCTTTTGATAATCGTTGCCCGCAAAAATATCTATATATTCGTAATATCCGCCAAGCCTGATCAGTGCAAGCGTTTGCATTGCTTCTGGCGTGGAAATTTTGTACGCGTTGCACGCTACACCCCAAGCGCGATAAATCTTGTCTTTCAGCTCGCTCTCGTCGCGGCGCAACAGCTGTCTTGCCTTTAGCTCCGCATCGACTATATGGCTGATTGCGCTCTTGACCGAATCGAGTATGTCGTGCTCCGTCATACCGAGCGAACGTTGATTGCTTATCTGATAGAGATAGCCGTCCGCCTTACTGCCCTCGCCGTAAACTCCGCGCACCGTCATATTGAGCCTACCGACATCGTTGATACAGCCGTCGATCATGTTGGTAATAGTCAGCGCCGGCAGGAACATCATGACCGACGCGCGCATACCCGTTCCGAGGTTGGTAGCGCATGAAGTAAGATACCCAAGCCGCGGCGAATATGCAAATTTGACACTCGTGGCTATGATGTCGTCGATTTTATTCACTCTGTCGTACGCTTGATCGAGCGACAGCCCCGACAGAATAACCTGCTCGCGTATGTGGTCCTCCTCGTTGACCATGACCGAAACATTCTCGTCCGCACTGATCAGCACTGCACCGAACGGACTTTCGGTGAGCAAATCGGGGCTAATCAAATGCTTCTCTTGCAAGAGCGTGCCGTCAAGCGGCGATACGGATTTCATATCGTAGCGAATAAACCTATCCGCCGCGCTAAGCGCGCGCTCCACGCCGTCTGTAATCTGCCTTGCGTGAAGCTCCGAAATCTTGTGCGGAAACGGCAGTCCGTCGATATTTCGCGCAAGCCTTATGCGCGTAGAAATAATAGTATCCGTTCCGGTCATATCAGTTACCTCCGTTTCTTTCGCGACTTAGTTGAGCGAGGCGCTTGCTGATTTCCTCGGTCAGCGCATAGTTTTTGTTGTCAAATGCGCGTTGCAGTTCGCTTTCGAGCCGCGCTATCTCGCCGTCGTTTGCAGAGGCGCCGTTCGGCGACTTGCCGACATGCCTGTCGGACTGCTGAAGTTTCCTTACAGTCTGCAACACAAGCGGCTCAAACGCCTCGTAACAGCGCGGACACCCGACAAAACCCGTCTTAAGAAACTCCTCGCTCGTCGTTTTGCAATCGGGGCAAATCAACGTTCGCGGCGTAGGCATATCGAACAGCCCGTTCATGCCTGTCACAAGCCCCATCGGACCCGCCATCTTGCCGAAGAAAGGAAAATCGTCAAATACGCCCAAATCGGGCTTAAAACTCTTCGCGCACTCACTGCACAGATGCAATTTATTGATATTATTATTGTGCCGTTGCATAACTTCTATATTTGCTTCGCGCACACCGCACATATCGCATTTCATAGTATTGCCTCCTTTTTATTAAATAGACTATTCTCCGTCGTCGCTTTTTATCTTCAGTGTTTCAGTCAAAATGTTCTTCAGTATCGCACCGCGCAGTTTGTTCTTGGCAACCGTAGGCGCGAGAAGCGCCTTGTCCGAAATGGACGCTTTGATCAACCGCGCTTCCGAATCGGTATAAACCCCGTCACCCTGGAGTCTGTCTATCATTTGACACGCCCTTTGATAATCTATGCCGTCGGACAAAACCTCGTCGATATAATTGACAAGCACGTCGTCGGCGTCGGCGCTAACTTTGATAAGCTTGACCGAGCCGCCTCCTCCGCGCCTGCTCTCGATTACGAATCCGCGCTCGGGCGTAAAACGCGTTGACAGCACATAATTTATCTGGCTGGGCGCTACGGAAAAATACGCCGCGAGCTCGTTACGATTGAAATTAACAAACAAGTCGTCGCCCATAGTATCGAGCAAAAACTGCTCTATTATATCGCTTACCGTCATACCGCGCCTCCTTGATATTTAGTTTGACTTATAAGTCAAAGGTCAAAGAAAGTCAAACTATATTCAAAGTATAATACACTTATTCTTTCCTGTCAAGTGTTTTTTCATGATTTTAATAAAAATATTTGTATCATGATATACGAATGAACGTCAATAGCTCGCCCGCAACCGATTGTGTCAATATTAAATACAGCTAATTACCCGTTAAAGAGGAAACCCCGCGCATTTTCGCGCGAGGATCTCACATCATGTTTACTTCACTATATTACTGTGCTTGTTTTCTTAACCTTTCTAATTCGTCATTTGATACCTCTTCACACTTCCCCGCTTCTTTAAATTTGTAACTTCTCAAAAATCCCAAATCGACAGGCATTGCAAATCCGGACTCATTATAATCGATAAGCGCATTACAATCATTATCGTCATTACGAAAAGCCGCCAACAACTCAATCTCGCCACCGTTAACATTAACTTGAACACTTGTGATAACGTTCTTTTTTACGCCACAGTATTCCGCTGAATTGGAAAAAACATGTTCCGATAAGATCTCGATACATTTTTCATGATTTAATTTCATGATTTTGACTTTCGAATTACTTAACTCATTATGTTTCATATAAATTAAAACCCATCATATTATTTAACTAATCTAAAATGCATTCAAAAATTTTTCGACGTTTGCATTCGTATTTTCTATATAGATTTCATCGCATAAACAGTATAGTAATGGCAAATCTTTTTCAAACTCCGGCAAAAATGAAAATGCTGACTCACAAACCATCTCCACATGATTTTCATGCTTTCTTTTTATAATTTTCGATAGTGTATATGGAGCATAATGGTCGTTATTATCTAAAATGTTTGCGTTAATTTGGATCTTTTTTACATTTTTCAATCTAAGCGTTAAAATTAAGCTACTCGCTTTGCCCACATAACAATCAATCGTCAAAATATAGTCTAAAGTATTGGAATCCCATTCAAATTCACTTACAATACTGTCCGTAAAATCATACTCTTTTTCTTTGAAGATATTCATATCACATCTCCTTCATGAATTACATTCTAAAAGGCGCGACTATTGATCGCGCCTTTTATATTAGTTACTGTTAATTAAGAATACAGACCGGCTAAGCCTTCCAGCGCTTTCTCGGCTTCTATCATGTTGTGAGCTATATTGAACAGACCGATTGCGGCGAGCAGAACATATATGAATATGACCGCGCTGATGGCAAGGCAGATATTGTCGCGCATTGCGTATTTTGCCTTATCTTCATCGCTCATTTTGCCTGCCGCAATCTTGTGCACAACGGCCACGCAGACAAAGCCAACGGCAAAAACTATCGCAAGTACGCCGAGGACGATTGTAAAGCCTGCTGATACACCTGCATAAATGCCGCCAAGCTCGACAAGAAGATACGACATCACGCCGACAACTATATACAGCATCCAAAAATGTTGATTAAACTTGGTAAAGTCAATCGGTTTCTTCTCTTTGGGCGGTGAGGGTTGTGCCGCAGGTTCCGGAGCCGGTGCAGGCGGCGGCGTTTGTTGAGCCGCAGGCGTAGGCACAGATGCCGGTGCGACATTGTCTAACGGTGTGCCGCAACCGGTACAAAACTTGACGCCGTCACCGAGCTCTCTTCCGCAATTTGGACAAATCTTCATAATTTTCTCTCCTATAAGATTTATTTATTTGCTTTAGACGAGTGCGTTACCGCATCGGGTGCTGTCTCGGGCGTAAACTTTTCGATTTTTACCCCCGCCTCTTCGAACAATTCGAGCGAGAAATCGTCGGGATAGCCTTGTTCGTAAACGACGCGCGATATTCCGCTGTTTATTATCATTTTCGTGCAAATCGCGCACGGCTGATGTGTGCAATACAGCGTAGCGCCGTCGATACATATGCCCATGCGCGCGGCCTGGATAATGGCGTTTTGCTCGGCATGCGTTGCATAGCAAAGCTCGTGCCTCGTACCCGACGGTATATCGAGCTTGCGCCTTAGGCAAAAACCTTTTTCTTTACAGCTCTTGATACCCGAGCTTGCGCCGTTGTAGCCGGTGGTCATAATGCGCTTATTCTTAGCAATAACTGCGCCGATCTGGCGGTTTTCCTGATAACAGCTCGACCACGTAGCTACGTTACGCGCTATCTCCATAAACCGCGAATCCCATTTATCCATCAAGTTTCTCCTATGCAAACAACAAATCTGCGTTATTATAACACAATCGTGCAAGCATTTCAACAGTTTTTGATAAATTGCGGCACATTAAAATATATTAAACAGTCATCTTGGTGTAATATGCGTTAATTTTGCGGTACATCAATATAGAAACAACCGAGAAAACCGCACCCGACGCGTAAATAGCCGACCACATCACGGCGAACAAAATGTTAATGTTAATATCGGTGAAGAAAACGATAAAGTACGCTGTCATAAACATAACTGCGCCCGTGCCGATTCCTATCAATTGACCTATTGTAGAGTGAGAGTTGTGCTTGATCGCCTGAAGCGGATCGGTCCAAGACAGCTTGGGCGCCGACATATCCCACAGCACACCGAAAGAAATATAGATATACGGCAACAACAAAAACGCTACAATCGACAAAGCCAACTGCAACGGATCAAACAGAAATATGTTGACTATCGTTGCTGAAATTACGCCTACGGGCACGCCGATAAACGACCATGCGAGTATTTTTGCTCTTACCAACGTTCTGGGCTCTATAGGCGCGGACTTTAGCGCCTCTATAGTCATGCCCTCGCGAGAGAAACTCGTAATCGCGGCGTTGGAAATCACCGGCATCATCATAAACACGGCTGAATATACGATAATGGATATGTTTTTCGAATCGAATATGCCGATCAAATCAGACGCCATGCTCTTGAACATGAAGCTGAATATAATAGCAAAGATTATGGGCAGTAACATTGAGAAATAGCATTGAAACATCGTCGACGGCGTACGCAGTGCGAGCAAGTACTCGCGTTTTATCAACGCATTGGTTTGCGTAGCGCGTTTGTACTCGCCTTTCTTCGCGCGCGAGTTGTCCGTCTGATTATTCGCTTTGACCGCCTGCGAGTACATGAACTTGCCGAGCAACAACAAGACTGTAATCAGCACGGCGGAAATACCGACGAATATGAGAATGTTTAACGCTGTCGACGCTACTCCGCCAAGCTCGAATGTATCCACCCCAAACGCCGCAGTGGACAGCACGGTGTACGGATACAGAATATAACCTATTACGGTTACTATTTGAGCAAACTTCGCGATCTGCTCAAATGTGATTTCTTCGGATTCGGCGATTGTCGACATCGATGCCATAGGCACGATATACAGCGCCAGCATGCCCCCGAATAGTAGGCAATAGAATATTATCGGAATGATATTTCTGTTGCGCAATTTGCGCGCTATAAACATTACGGGAACGGCGAATATCGCGGCGAGAGCGAGCGGCAGAGCCGGAACAATAGGCAAACTCAACACCGTGATAAAGTAATACGCCACACCCGCTTTTGTCAGCGCGCCGTAAACTATCATGGCGGGGAGCGCGACCGCCGCTACTATCGCCGCCTCGAATAGATATACATACAATGTTTTTGCAGCGAACACAACGGACGATTTGATCGGTAGCGCCGAATAAAAATCGGTGTCCTTTGCAAGAAATAGCGTAGCAACAAGATGCACTATGCCGAATACCAGCACAATGGCGGCGCAAACAAGCAATATAATGAAATAGAAATACTGCTTAAATCCGCCGAGCATAGAAAACACCTGTCCGGCCGTCACAGATATCATTACGGCGATCGCTTCGATAGAGATGTACGCGAATAAAAACAGAGCGATAAAGCCGACCTTCTTCTTTGTAGACGCGCCCGCGTCAAACCTTAGCTTATTCTTAAGCAGTGCGCCGAGAATACGCCGAAATTGTCTGAATCCGCTCATATCAATTCTCGCCTTGCGTTGCGTCACCGGCAACTGTCATAAATATATTCTCAAGGCTCTCGTCGCCTTTTGCGGACTTTATCTCGTCCATATCGCCCAACAGCCCGAGCCTGCCTTTATGTATAATGGCGACTCTGTCACAAATCTTCTCTGCTACGTCGAGTACGTGCGTCGAGAAGAACACCGTTTTACCGCTTTCGGCGCGCTCGCGCATTATTTCTTTGAGCGCAAACGCCGACGGCGGATCGAGTCCCATCATCGGCTCGTCGAGTATCCACAGCATAGGATCGTGTATGAGTGAGCCTATAACGGCAATTTTTTGCTTCATACCCTTGGAATATCCGCTTATGCGCTTGTCAAACGCTTCTTCGAGTGCAAATTTCTTCAATAGCGGCTCTATCCTACTGCCGCGAGACTCAACGGGTACGCCGTATATATCGCCCAAGAAATCCACATATTCCCTGCCCGTATACTTGTCGAATATTACAGGCGCGTCTGGCACAAAACCGAAATTCCGCTTTGCCTCGACGCTATCGGTTCTGATATCGTGCCCGCATACTTTTATATCGCCCTGCGTCAACGGAAGTATGCCCGTCGCGAGCTTGATTATCGTAGTTTTGCCGGCGCCGTTCTCACCCAAAAAACCGAAAATCTCGCCCGCTTTCAGCGAGAAAGAAAGATCGTCCACGGCCTTTGCTTTGCCGTTGGAATAAGAAAAAGTAACATGACTGATATCGAGCATCACCGCCTCCGCGCATGAACTATTTGCAATATTCTAACACGACAGCAAATCTATTTCAAGCATTTGCCGTCAATATTAATCAACATTTAATCAACATTTAATCTTTATCTGCGAAAAAGAATCACCGGCGACGGATAATCGGCAACCGTTACCGCATTAGTGGCATACACGATACTGCCCACCTTTGTGAACCACGAGCCGCTTGTCAAGCCGTTGTCTGCAACGACGATGTGTGTACGCATATTGTTTTCGCTCAAAACGAACTCAATATGCGGAGTACCGAGAGTGACGGCAGGCGTTATCCAATAATTTTCGCCGCGCTTGTCTATGCCGAACAATTTTTCGGTCACCAGAAGATAGTACGCAACGGCATTTGTTATATTGCCGTCAAAATCAATTGCATCGTCGATTAGCGACGACAGCGCACCGTACGAGCCGTCGAAATCGCCGCTGTCATATAACCGCGCGACATTATACAGCTTAGCGTTGCCGTACACGCCAAGTATCAAAGACAACCGTGACATTCTATGGTAGCACTTGATATTAGAGAATCTGTATCTCTGTTGCGGCGTGATATAATCGCGAAACCGCTCCGCGCAATAGTAAAACGCCGCAATATTAGCGCTGTCGTTATCCGAATTCGCCAAAACATATTTGTAAGCACTGTTCAACGCCCACGAAATTGATTTAACTACTTCGCCATTTGACAAAATATCCGACTTGTCGGTACAATTGAGATAATCGTCGATCACAAGAGGCAATAACAGACAATGCGCCGCGGGTAGATTTTTTATTTCAGCACAAATATCTTTGATGCAAGTTGCCGTTCTATCTGCGTCGATATATTTATACGCACAGCACAGCATTAGCAAAGTAACGTCGGATTCGATTCTGTCAAACTCACAGACTATGCGGTAAAACGCACGAAAGAAAGCATAGTCGAGCATTTTGTCGGTAGTGCGCGGCCGTACGGGAATTTTATTACAATGCGATACCGCATTATCGAAACAATCTTCTATATCGATATTTTCAAGCGAAAGTATATCGCGCGACAAAAAGAAACCGACCGTCCGCTCCTCTCCGTGCCCAATGTGCATACCGATACATACGCTCGGATTTTTGCCGATATCGGAATCCAAAGGTCTTTCGATTTTTTCGGTTGACGAGATAAAAAAACCGTCGCCGTCTTTGGTGGTTACGATTGCACCGTGAGATATATGCGCAATGCCGATTTTGTCCTTACTCTGCGTTTCACAAACTAACGAAACGTTTATGTCAACATCGATATCCGTAGTGTTAACAATGTTCAATCTGTATGCAAGCGCGTCGATTTCTCCAACGGCAAACATATCGAGAGTACATTTTACACCAATATATTCGCTTATAAATCGGCTGAAGCCGTTGTAATGCAACACTCTGTTATTGTAACCGCGCGGATAAACTGTCGGAGACCACTCTGATTGCGCGTTGTCACCGCGTAAAATAATGTAAGCGCGCGGAAATGTGCCGCCTATCACGCCGAAGTCCGACACGTCGACATTGATGTTTTCGGTATAGAGAATATTCTTTCGCGGCGGTGCGCTTATAGCAACTAAATCTCGCCCACTCTGTTTTTCCAAACTGCTCTGACAGCACAACGCCGCCGCTTCGCCTGCGTCGAAATAACCGTCGCTCGCTATTACGCCCACTACATGCTCCGCCATGCGGCCAAACGCCAACACCGAAATAAATGACGACCTTTCAAACGCGCCCAAACTTTTGCTTTTGTTTACGCTTAGCACATTTCTTTTGTCGGCGTCCGTCGCATCGTCGTCGATATACAGCGCCATAAATTCGTCCGAAATTTCGGACGCGCACGTCACCGACAGCCCGACTGCTATTTCGTTCGGCGTGCGGTTTACAAGGAAAAAGCGCATTGCCAGACAGTCGTGCGTGGGCGGCGCAATCATCTCCGCCGCTATCTCGAGATTGTTGCTTTGGGCGTAGTAAACCTCTTTTTGCGGAAGCGAAATACCGTTGCTTTTTGACAATGACAACGCGCCAGCGCCGCAGTCTACGACATAATTTAGCTCGTAGCTTCTGCCTCGCCGCAAAATACCGAGCTTTCCGTCTTCCTTTCGTGACAATGCGATATTACTGTAGTGGCGCTGTGGGATATCCTTGATACTTTCTCTTCGCACGGCATATTTATTTTGCAGTTTCGATCCGAACGCCACGAACAACGCGGTAACACTGTCAAAAATCGGCTCGAACAGCGCAAGCGCGCCTATTACGTACATTATTACTGCTCTTGAAAAAAACGCACTTAGAATAATTACCGCTACACCGTACGCCGATTGCAGTACTGTCGCCGCAATGCCGTTGTTCAGCCTTATGATACGACGTGGAACGGCGACAAAATTTTTAACCGACTTCGGAATCTCCTTCAACGGCGATAGCGTTCCGCTCTCGCCGGCAAAGAATAGACTTACCCACACCGAACACAATACCGGTGCCGCCGAGAATACGACAATCACAGGATTGAAAAAAATTGCGCCGAATATAATTATCGCGCCCTGCATGGCGGCGATGTACTTGTCGCCGATGGGCGGCAGTAATCCGTAAGTAATTCCGAATATATTAAGCACAGATACATATGCGGTATACAATATTCCCGTAGCTACTATAATCGGCGCGACAAAGACGCTGTCCGCGAACACCGCAGATATTGCTACCGTCAATACCGTAACAACTATGGCCGATATCTGCAATGCGCGTGCCGTTGCGCTTGATACGTGATGCGACAATTCACGCTTTGCACTCTTTCCGTCAGTCCTACTTAGTGTAAACTTAATCGCCGCAGTAGCGGAAGTCAGTATTTCCGCCGTTTCGGCGGCATGGATATTGCTCGATTTTACAGCCGCGTCGATATCTATACCGTTATTCTCGGCAAGAACGAACAATTCGCGTTTGCCCTCTTCGGATACAGCGGCGCACTGTCCGTTGATATAATCGATGTTATTAAGTCTGTCAAGGTCTACGCGCCGCGCTCCGGCGTCGCTTATACCAGCTTCACAATCATGCCTGCGCTTTTTGTAATCTTCTAGCGCGGTACAAATCAGCGCGGCCAAACAGAATGTAAGCACGTCATAAAGTTCGTTCTTCTCGTCGGCAGTAAGCTGCGAAAATTCCGAAATCACCTTGCTCATCAACTCCGGCGTGATGCAACCGCGAGTGTTCTTTACGACCGTATCACACAACAGGAATAATCGCGGGTATCTGCCTACGTGGCCTTGCTTTAGGCACAACCGCGCAACACCTCTGTACCGCTCGTATACAGCCGACAGCAATTGCGACGTGTCCGCGGGAATGAGATATCTGTCTGATACCGCATATATTTCCAAAAACTTTATATTACGTTTAATAGCCCTTTTGACAGAGCGCGTAGAAATCCCGAAGCCGCTCTCGGTAACTTCGCACGACTTCGCCAAGAACGCTACGCGGTTTAACAGCGCCTGAGTCGAAATTCTATCCTCTATGCGAAAGCGGACTTTAAGCGGTGGCGCTACAAACCTAAGCAGCAACAAAAATGCGGCGAGCACCGCCGTCGAAATCAAGAATACCTCCATATCCGGTAATTATTGACCGTCGGCACCCTTTCTACACCAAACCGTCGCGCATAAAAAGTGCAAAAAAAATCGGCACATAATCGTGCCGACTGATGATACGGTAAAAAAATTACTTTTCCTTGATCTTAGCCGCTTTGCCGGAAAGATTGCGAAGGTAATACAATTTGGCGCGACGGACCTTGCCGTGCTTGATGACGTCAATAGCCGTGATACGCGGTGAATGAAGGGGGAACGTGCGCTCGATACCGACGCCGAACGAAACGCGACGAACGGTAAATGTTTCACGAACCGAGCCGTTCTTCTTGGCGATGACGATGCCTTCGAATGCCTGAACACGCTCGCGGTTGCCCTCTTTGACCTTGACGGATACGCGAACTGTGTCCCCGACGTTAAATTCGGGAACGTCTTTTTTCATATATTCCTTCTCGATTTCAGCAATAATGTTGCTCATGGTGCCTCCTAAGTCCGCAAAAAACCCCGCAAATGCTAATTACTTTGTTTTGCGAAGGCTGATTCTTTTGATTTCTTAATAATTATATCATACCGAAAAGATTAAATCAAGCATTTTAAGCCCATTTTACGACTTATTTTTGCTCTATTGTGCGGTTTTTCAGCTGTCCGCATGCGCCCGCCGCGTCCGAACCCATAGATCGGCGAACGGTAGCGGAAAGCCCCATGGAAGTGAGCTTGTTGCAAAACTCATACGCGCGCTTTCTCGATGTCGGTTTCAGATCGCAATGATCTGTTGGATTGAGCGGTATTAGATTGATATGACAGCAAAGTCCGCCTAACAAACTTTTGATAGCCGATATATCGCCGTCGGTATCGTTGAAGCCGGAAATAAGTATATACTCTATAACCACTCGCCTCTTTGTTTCGTCGAAAAACTTTTTTAGCGCAGACACGAGCTCTTTGACGGAATAGCGCTCGGCTATGCGCATAATTTTTTTACGCTTATCGTCAGTCGGTGCATGCAACGACAGCGACAGAGTGCCTGAAAAACCGTCTTTTGCCAACCGCTCTATTTTGTCGGGTATGCCGCAAGTGGAAATCGACAATTGGCGCATACCTATATTTATTCCGTTGTCGGAAGTCAAAAGCTTGGTAAACTTCAGCGTGTTGTCATAGTTGGCAAGGGGCGATCCGCTCCCCATCATAACAACCTTTTTTACTCCGCCGTTGGCCTTATGCTCGCGCGCTATAAACAAAACTTGGGACAGTATTTCGCCCGCGGAAAGATTTCGTTGCAGGCCGTAATATCCGGACGCGCAAAATACACAGCCCATGCCGCACCCGACCTGGCATGATACGCACACGCTGTTGCCGTAATTGTGCGGCAGAAACACCGCTTCTATCAAATCGCCGTGCACCGTTTCAAACAGATATCGCACTGCGCCATCACTCGATATCGCACGCGTCTTCTCGACGAGCGCTTTGTCGGCGTAGCTTTCGCGCAACTTTTCGATCATGGCCTTAGGAATATCGGTGTACTCATCATAACTGTCGTACGCAACGATATGCCGCATAATCTGTTTTGCGCGGTACTTAGGCTCGCCCAACGATATCACGACGTCGGTAAGCTCCGACATGTCTAAATCTGCCAATAGCTTAATCAATTGCTCACCCTTTTGAATCTGACTATGTAAAATCCGTCGCATTTGTCCGTATCGGGCAAAAACTTCGTTTCGTCTAAGAGTTTATACTCGCCGTGCGCGGATAAGAAGCTGTCGCGCATCTTCTCGTTTTCGCACTTTAATATCGAGCAGGTCGAATAGCACAACACGCCGCCCTGCTTGCAATATCGAGACGCGACGTCCAAAATCTTGTACTGCAATCCCGTCAGCTCATCGAGATCGGACAGCTTGCGCCTAAGCAGAATGTCGGGTTTTGACTTTAACGTGCCCGTTCCGCTACACGGACAATCGGCAATTACAAGATCGAATTTGCCGTCGAAATCTTTGTTATAAACGGTTGCGTCATTCAAAACCGCGTTAACCTTTGCGCCTGATTTTGCGGCGAGCTTGTTGATAAGCGTAATCTTGTGCTGATATATATCGCATGCCGTAATATCGTAATCGCCGAGCTCGTATAAATACGCCGACTTCCCGCCGGGTGCGGCACAAAGGTCGATTACCTTTCCATTCGGCACGTCTTTTGCATAACTCTTAACTGCGCGCATGGACGAGAGCGATTGTGCGACTACTTGGTCTTGCTGAAATTTTGATATAACCGTTTTGTCGCAATAACAGCCGCATTCGGTAAATGTACAGCCGTTTGCGATTTTCCTGAACTGCTCTTCCGTTATTTTGGAATGCACGGGACGGATATGCGTAAGCTCCGGCAAAGTCGCCGTCAATATCTTCATGGCGCGCGTTTCACCGTAGTCGGTGATGAGCAAACGACACAGCCACTCCGGCGCTCCGGCTTCGTACGTAAAACGTTCCAATCCGTTATTGAACTTGGGCTCGTATCCGCGCGACTTTTTAAGAACTGCGTTGATAAATCCGCTGAATACGCCATTCAATTGTTTTGACAATTCGACTGCGCGATTGACGGCGGCATAGTCGGGCATGTCCGCGTATCTCAAGTAGTACAACCCGATTTTCAGCACTATCGACGGCGCAACGCCCGGCTTGTTTTCGCACAAGCCGTCTATAATCTTCTCAAACCGAATGTTATTGTCGAGCACGCCGTAGAACGCGCTCGTAACAAATGCTGACGAACGTTTGTCTTTGAGCGAATTGATAGCGTCCGTTATTGCCTTCTGACAATACGCGCCGTCCATAAACACGGCGGCCAGCGCGTTATATACGGCGCGATCGATAATCTTGTCGGCATTGAACGCACCGCGCTTGTCTATACCGTGTTGATTCCTATTTGACATAAGCACCGCACACCGTTCCGACATTCAACTTGTTGCCGAGCAGATATTCTTGAGCGCGCATAGCTCGCTTGGACGGCGCTTGAATGACGGTAATTTTCACCGTTCCGACGCCGCAGGCAATTACTATCTTACCGTCGGAATGGATTATCTCTCCCGCCTCACCGAACTTCCCGTCATCGGAATCGACAACGGCCGAATGAATTTTGTACACCTCGCCGTCTATCACCGTTTTAGCGCACGGAAGCGGATTGAGCGCACGAATTTTGTTATACACGGCTTGTGCGTCGAGAGAAAAATCAATATATTCTTCCTGCTTTTTGATGGTACGACAACGTGTGGCTTGGCTGTCGTCTTGCTTAGTCGGGTTTATTTTATCAAAACTGTCGAGAGTATCGACAAGTAGCTTTGCGCCAAGATCGGCAAGCCGTGCAGTCAACGTGCCCGCTGTGTCGTCGTCGGAAATATCTGTTTCTACCTTGGAAAGAATATCTCCGGTGTCGAGCCCGAGCTCGGTGCGCATAATGGTAACGCCTGTCACCTTCTGCCCATCCGCAATTGCCGAATATATAGGCGACGCGCCGCGGTATTTGGGCAACAGCGACGCGTGCACATTGATTATGCCATTAGGGAATGCGTCGAGCACAGCTTGAGTCAACAACTGACCGTAAGCCGCCGTCACCGCAATATCGGCGCCTAATGATTTTAGCGTATCGATATCATCCGAAATTTTTTCGGGCTGAAAAACAGGCAAATTAAATCTTTGCGCGCAAAGTTTAACGTCGCTAAGTTCGACTTTCCCGCGCTTTAGCGCACGGTCCGGTTGAGTAACAACGCCGACTACCTCGTGATTATTGCTCGCTATCAGCCGCTCCAAGCTCGGTACGGCAAATGCGGGCGTTCCCATAAACAATACTTTCATGACTATTTTTTCTTGGGTTTAATGGACTTATCGGTGAAAATTATACCGTCGAGATGATCTATCTCGTGACAATAGCACGACGCGGGGAAATTGTCCGCTTTAAGAACAATAGGATTGCCGTGACGGTCAAACGCATGCACTACCACATGGCGCGGCCGCTCTACCTTCTCGTGCGTGTTGGGCACGGACAGGCACCCTTCGGGCGCGACACGCTTGCCTTTTGCGCTGACTATGACGGGATTGACGGCCTCTATTATCGTGCTTCCGCCGTCGAATGTTGCGACGAATATGCGCTTGGGCACGCCGATTTGCGGCGCGGCAAGCCCTGCGCCGTCAGCATAAATGAGCGTATCTATCATATCGTCGATAAGCTGCGACAACTTGTCGTCAAACTCTGTTACGGGCTTACTGACCTGCCTTAAGACAGGATCGCCTACTTGATAAATATTTCTTCTTGCCATAATATCACCTCTTAACTTAGGTCATTAGGGTTAATTTCCGTAAAACACGTCACCTGCGGAAACTTCTCCGCCACTTCGTCTGCGACGCCGTAAACAATTCGCCTTATGTCGCTTTTCACACGCACTCGCATAAGTACTTGCATACGGTATTTTGTCTGAATGCGCTTTTTCGGCGAGCGCATAGCGCTTAGGTATACGAAGTCGTCCGACCGCGTTGCCGCTACCGCGCGTATTCTATCGGTAGCGAGCTTTGTCGCGTCGAGCGCTTTCCCCTCGTCTTCGCAACTGATGAGCAGCCGTAAAATATCGGTAAACGGCGGAAACGATGTAGTCTGCAAAAGATTGATTTCTTTTTTGTAAAAGCCCTCGTAATCATACGCCGTTGCGTATCTGTACACATAATGATTGGGCGTATATGTCTGCAAAATAACCTTGCCCGGCTTGATATCGCGCCCGGCACGCCCGGCGACCTGGGTAATGAGCTGAAACGTACGCTCCACCGCGCGGTAGTCCGAAAAATGTAAGCTCATATCCGCGTCGACTATTCCGACGAGAGTAACGTTAGGAAAATCGTGGCCTTTTGCCACCATTTGCGTACCGACTAATATATCGGCGTTGCCGCTTGAGAACTCGCCGAGTATGCGCATGTGCGCGTCCTTTGTACGAGTAGTGTCGTTGTCCATGCGCATAATGCGCACCGACGGGAAAATCTTCTTTAGCTCTTCTACGACTCGCTCCGTGCCCATATACCCTTGCTTGATATGCGGGCTCTTGCACTGCGGACACAAATCGAGCATTGCGTACCGTCGCTGGCAATAGTGACATTTAAGTACATTTTCTTCCTTGTGATATACGAGCGAAACGTCGCAATCGTCGCACTTGGCAACGTAACCGCATTTTCTGCACATTACGTACGAGCTATAGCCGCGACGGTTGAGGAATATTATTGCCTGATTGCCCGATTTCAAGCACTCGTCAAGCTCTGTAATCAGCCTTGACGAAAACATTCCGTTATTGCCGAACGCCGCCTCGTCGCACATATTGACAATTTCGATTTTGGGCAACTCGCGCTTATTTATTCTGTTTGGCATGGAAACAAGCGAATACTCGCCGCGTTCTGCGTTGTAAAAACTTTCTACCGACGGCGTCGCCGAGCCCATCACAATCTTGGCGCCGTTGTAATTTGCCCTAAATAAGGCGACCTCGCGCGTAATATAGCGCGGATTGGACTCCGAAACATACGAAGTATCGTGCTCTTCGTCAATAACAATCAGCCCGATGTTGTCGAGCGGCGCGAATATCGCCGACCGCGCCCCTACCGCTACGTGGGCGCTACCCGTCAGCAATCTGCGCCATTCGTCAAACCTTTCGCCGTCGGACAGCCCCGAATGCAACAGCGCTACTTCGTCGCCGAACCGCGCTCTGAATATTCGCATGACCTGCGGTGTCAAAGAAATTTCGGGGACAAGCATGATTGCAGATTTGCCGCTCCAAAGCACGCGCTCTATACAGTCAAGGTATACTTCGGTCTTTCCGCTGCCGGTAACGCCAAACAGCAACGTCGGTTTGTCTGACGAAAGAATATGATCGGCGGCGGCCTGCTGATCCGGAGTCAAAGTGATTTCTTTATCCTTCTTGACGACTCGCGAGAACGGTGTGCGCAACACCTCTGCCTGCCTGGTCAAAAACACACCGCGACATACCAGATTGCGAACGGCGGCGGCGGAAAAGTTTGCATTGAGATAGCTCTGCTCGACTTCGCCCTCACCTAAAACATACTCGTATACCTCTGCCTGAGAGTGCGCACTCTTTTTTATAAACAGGCTCGGGTCCTGATCCAAATATTCGGGATTTATGTAAACAAATGTTTTTTCAAGCTTCTTTATTCGACCGCCGCGCATCTTGGACGGCAGAAACAGCCTAAACACGTCGATCTTGCGCAAATGAAAGCGCTCGGTCATGAAGTCGCAAAGCTTCAAAAACTCTTCCGATATAATCGGCCTGTCGTCAATTACTTCGACGATTGCTTTGAGCTTGTCGGGCGGACAGTCGCTCGTATCGGACAATGCAATCACATACCCTTCGACATCCTGTCGCCCAAATGGAACGAGCACTCGCGAGCCTATCTCCGCACCGTCAACCGTCTCGTAATCGAACACTCTGTCGACCTCGCTTGCGGAAATATCAACAATCACTTTCGCTATCATAACGACAAAATCTTGTCCAATATCTCGTCGGCAAGCGCGCGCTTGCTCATAATCTGCTTTCGCTCCGCTTTGTCCTCTGTAATTAACGTAACGATGTTCGTATCTACGTCAAATCCCGCGCCGACTTCCGTGACGTTGTTTAGTACGGCAAGATCGGCGTTTTTCGCCTTGAGTTTACCGAGCGCGTTATCATCGCAGTTCTCGGTCTCGGCAGCGAAAATCACGAGCTTTGCCTTACCCTTATGCGCCCCTGCCCACGCCGCGCAATCGGGCGCTTTATCCAATTCCAAGCTAAGCTTGTCGCTTTTGATTTTGTTTGCGTTTTTCTTAACGGTATAATCGCACGGCGCGGCCGCCATGACCGTTATATCCGCGTCGCCGAAATTGTCCTTGACCGCGGAAAAAAGTTCTTCCGTCGTAGTGACGGCAACGCTCTTCCACGCGACATTTGGCACGAGAGATTTATCCGTAAAGCCGTGAATATATATTACTTTTGCACCGCGCGAATACGCGGCCTCGGCAATTGCATAACCCATCTTTCCGCTCGAACGATTGGAAAGAAATCTAACCGGATCGATATCCACACGCGTCGCGCCCGACGTGACTAGAACTGTTTTCCCGTCAAGATCGTTTTTTTTACCGAAAAGCTTATTTATTTCGTCAACCAGCGTTTGAGCTTCCGCCATGCGACCGGCACCGCTGTCGCCGCAGGCAAGCCGCCCCTGCTCGCCGAACACAATGCCGAATCCACGGCTTTTCAACACTTCGAGGTTGTGCACCGTAGCCTTATTCTCGAGCATAGCCGTATTCATAGCCGGAGCAACAATTATCGGACAGCGGCAAGCAAGCATTGTAGTTGTCAAAAAGTCATCCGCAATCCCGCACGCCAGCTTGGCTAAGACATTGGCTGTGGCGGGCGCTATTATTGCCGCGTCCGCGCTCTTGGCGAGCGAAACGTGCTCGATCTCCCACTGAAAATCGCGGTCGAACATATCGACTACGACGCGGTTGCCGCTAAGCGTTTCAAAAGTCAACGGCGAAACGAACTCGGTAGCATTTTTTGTCATAACGACATGCACCCTCGCACCGCTTTTTACAAGCGAAGACACGAGCGTGCATGTTTTGTAAGCGGCTATGCCGCCGCTTACGCCTACGAGTATTGTTTTGCCGTCAAGCGCGTTCAATATCAGCCCTCGTCGACACCCTCTACCTTGCCCTCGACGACCTCTTTGGCGGCGAGCGAAACGGCGCTGATGTTCTCTTGCTCGAGATAGTCTGCGCGCTTTTCCATGAGTGTGCGTGCACGCTTGGACAAAAGTCCTACCGCCGCATACTTGTTACCTACTGTTTCGACAATCTTGTCAATAGGCGGATCGATTAACATATTTACACCTCAAAAAAAGTTTATTACAGAATAATTAGCTGTCGATTGTCAGCTGTCAAGCAGCTTTTTGATAGTGCCGACATTGTGCTTGATACGGCATTTTTCGGCAGTTATGATATCTAAAACCTCGGCGACAGCCTGCTCAAGCTCTTCGTTAAACACTATGTAGTCGAACATTTCGTATTTGGAGAGCTCATGCCGTGCCGCGTTAAGCCGAAGTTTCATAGAGTCCGACGTCTCCGAATGGCGCTCGACAAGCCGCTTCTCGAGAGTATCGAAATCTTTGGTCATTACAAAAATCAGCACGGCGTCGGGGTACTTTTTCTTGATAGACCGCGCACCGTGGACATCCACTTCGAACAGAACGTCATGGCCCTTGTCAAGCTTCTCGAACACAGGTTTTTTGGGCGTACCATAATGATTTTCGTAGACGGACGCAGTTTCCAAAAATTCGTCGGCGGCTATCATTTGCTGATACTCTTCGAGCGTGCGGAAATAATAATGCACGCCTTCGACCTCGCCCTCGCGCGGTGAGCGCGTAGTGACAGATATCGAGCCTTTAATATCTGTGCGAGACAGCACCTCTTTGCATATAGTGCCCTTGCCGGCACCCGACGGGCCCGAAATAACAACAAGCAATCCTTTGTCCATCATTCTACGTTCCTTATCTGTTCTTTGATTTTCTCTACCTCGTTCTTCATTGCAAGAACGTAACCTGTAAGCGTGATGTCGTTTGACTTACTGCCCATGGTATTGACCTCGCGCACCATCTCCTGCGAGATGAAATCGAGCCGTCTGCCCTGCTGCGTGTTTTCCTCGCAAATCGCCCTAAATTGCGAGATGTGAGACGAAAGCCGCTGAATCTCCTCGTTGATATCGGCCTTGTCGGCAAAGAATGCTACCTCGCTCAATATCTTGTTCTCGTCGGGATCGATACCTTCGGTCAATTCCTTGACGCGAGCGATGAGTCCTTTCTTGTAATCCGCGACGACAAGCGGCGCACGAGATTTGGCGGAATTAAGCAGGCTCTCGAGATTGCCTACCAATTTAAGCAAATCTTTACAAATGGCTTTGCCCTCGGTGACGCGCATGGCGTCCAGCTTTTTCAACGCCTCGTCGGTGGCTTCCGCCGCAAGCGCAAGCACTGCGTCGCGGTCGTCTTCGGGCACTGTCACGCTGACAACGTCGGGCGTGCGCAATAATGCCGTGACATTGTAATCGTCTTCTAACCTAAACTCGGCGCGAAGAGCTTTTGCGGCGTTTACGTACTCGCCGGCAAGGGCTTTGTCGACATTGACTTTCTTTGCCGACTCCGAATGATTCTCGTACAGCAAATACACGTCGACACTGCCGCGTGCGACGACCGACTTTATACGCTTTTGAACAGTATCCTCGATATACATCAACGGTTTGGGCAATTTGCACGCGATTTCCGCAAACCTGTTGTTTACCGATTTGATTTCGACGGTAACGGTACGGTTGTCGCGTGACGCCATACCCTTGCCGTAGCCGGTCATGCTTTTCATAAACACCTCTTATAATATTGTACCACAAAGCAAGCGTTATTTCAAGCGTTTAGCATGTTTTTCAATTCGCTTTCGTCTATAATTTTTATGCCGAGAGCTTGGGCTTTATCGAGCTTAGACCCTGCATTTTCGCCTGCTATGACCAAATCGGTCAGCTTGGAAACGGAGCCTTGCACAATCCCTCCCGCTCCCTCTATCATGCTTCGCGCCTCATCGCGAGTGAGCGTGGGAAGCGTGCCTGTCAAAACGCACTTTTTGCCGTTGAGCACGCCGCCTGCCGTGCCGCTGTATTTAGGATTGATTCCGAGCTGCTTGTATCTGTCTACAACCTCGCCGTGAAGCTTGAAATATTCCACAATGGAATTTGCTATTATGTCGCCTATCTCGTCTACGGCAATCAAATCGTCAAACGTTGCCTTAGACAAAGCGTCGATCGACCCGAATTTTTCCGCAAGGTCCTTTGCCGTTTTTCGCCCTACTCCGTCAATACACAACGCGTTGATAAAGTGCGGCAAGTCGACGCCCTTAGACTTTTGCACGGCGTTGATAAAGTTGTCCGCTTTTTTGTCCTTGAAGCCGTCGATTTTGAGTATATCGTCCTTTGTCAAATCGTATAACTGCGTAGCAGACCGCACGTTCAAAACGTCATACAGCTGCTCCGCCGTTTTGTCTCGCACGCCGTCTATATCCATGCACTCTTTCGCGCAAAACTGCACTATTCGCGCAACGACCTGCGGGCGACAGTGATAGAAATTGGGACAGAACAAGTTAGCGCCCTCTTCGACAAGCGCGCTGCCGCAGCCGGGGCACACGGTAGGTTTTACAATCTCTTTGTTGCCGTCCTCGCGCTCCGCTACACCGAGAATTTCGGGAATTACGTCGTTACTGCGCCTTATAAATACGCGGGACCCTATTGCTACATTCTTGCGCAAGATATCGCCGTAATTGTTGAGAGTCGCTCTTTGAACGGTAGCGCCGCACAGTTCGACCGGCTCAAGCAGAGCAAGCGGAGTCAGCTTGCCCGTCCGCCCGACCTGCCAAACAACGTCCTTCAGCGTGGTTGTAGTCTCTTCCGCTTCGAACTTGTACGCAATCGCCCAGCGAGGGAACTTGTCGGTATAACCGAGCGCCGAGCGCACCTTTTGGTCGTTTACTTTTACGACCATGCCGTCGATTGCAAAATCGAGCGCATCTCGATCGACGGATTTGATTTTGTTAATTATCTCGTTGATATCGTCGCTCAAAAAGCACATATCTGTTTTGAACCGGTTGTTTTTGAGAAACTCGATCTGCTTGTCTTGATTGTCGGCAGGCTCGCCGTCGAGATAATTTACGTTGTAAAATATCACGTCGAGATTGCGCTTGGCCGTCTCTCTCGCGTCAAGATTGCGTATGGCGCCCGCCACACCGTTGCGCGGATTCTTGAGCGGCACGGCGGCCGTTTCGTTGTAGCGTTTTAATGCGCTATAGCGCATGATTCCCTCACCCTGCGCCTCCAAAACGCCATTAAACGGTATCGTTAGCGGCACGGAACGGATGGTAGAAACTTGCTCGGTAACCGTCTCGCCTATCTCGCCGTTACCGCGCGTGGCGCCGCAATCGAGCTTCCCGTCGCGGTAAGTAAGGCAAATCGTCAATCCGTCCAGCTTGTATTCGAGCGAGCATAACGGGCGATAGCCGAGCGATTGTTCAAGCTTGTTAAACCACGCCCGAAGTGCGTCGAAGCTGTTGCATTTGTCAAGGCTGTACAATCTTCTCAAATGCGTATGCGGCAAAAATTCTTTGAGCGGCTCGCCGCCCACACGGCGCGTCGGCGAATCGGACAAAACAACTCCGCTAGACTTTTCAAGCGCAACGAGTTCGTCGTACATCGCGTCATACTCTTTGTCGGACACAATCGGCTCGTCGAGAACATAGTATTTGTATGCAAGCTCGTTGAGTCTATCGACAAGCGCGCGCATTTTTTCGGTTTCGTTCATATACTCTATTCCTCTACTACTGTAAGCGGCGCAAAGCCTACGGCAAGCCGCATGGCTCCGTTCTTTCCGAAGTCAATCACGGCATAAACATTATCGCCCAATTTCTCTATCTCGATAACCTTGCCCTTGCCGAAGCGCTTGTGCATGACAAAGCAACCGACTGTGAGATTATTGTTATCACTCGTCGGCTTGGGCTTGTCCGCCACTTTGCCGTAATCGCTTTTGTACGTTGCGACAAACTTACCGTCGAACGACGAATAACTGTTCGCCGTATTGTCTTGAGCGCCGGACGCAGCCTGAGATTTGTATTCGGTCGGGCGCCCGACGAGCTCGCATTCAGACAAAAACCGCGATGCTTTTGGATATTGCTTTTCCCCACGTAAAAAACGTGAATTAGATAAAGTAAGGAAAAGCATACGCTTTGCACGGGTTACTGCAACATACATAAGCCTGCGCTCTTCCTCAATATGATTCTTATCATTCTCATCTTCACGTATCAACGGAAATATTCCGTCCTCACATCCGACAACGAACACAATTGGAAACTCCAAACCTTTTGCACTATGCACTGTTGCAAGCGTAATAACATTGTCGTTATTCATGTTGTCTGTGTCGCTACTTAATGAAACATTATGCAAGTAATCAGCTACTGTTGCGCCTTTATTTAGCCTCGAAAAATCTTTAATAGCTTTGTTAAGCTCATAGATGTTATCAAGTCTTAATCTATCCTCGTCGTCATCGGAAAACACATTCTCAATATCGAGAACGTTATATAACAAAAACTTGAAATACGATATAATGTCGCCTTCAGCCGCTTTAATTAATGATTTGATAGTGTCGCCGAAATCTTTGAGTTTTGCTTTCAATGAGGAATTAAAAATGGCGGGCAAATTATCGGCATTAAGCACCGCCTCGCACACGCTTATACCGCTGTCTTTAGAGTAATTTCTCAATTTCTCGCACGACGCCTCGCCTATCTGGCGCTTGGGGAAATTAATTATGCGAAACAGCGCCTCGTCGTCGCTTTGATTGACGGACAATCTTGCGTACGCTAACACGTCTTTTATTTCTTTTCTGTCGAAGAACTTAAATCCACCATATACTCTGTACGGTATTCCACATTGGTTGAGACGTTCCTCAAACAAACGAGATAAGGAATTTAACCTAAATAGCACCGCGTAGTCCGAATAATTGTAGTTGCCATCATGTGTCTGCTCGAAGATAGTTCGCACGACGTAATCAGCCTCGAAGCCTTCAGCCGGCAACGCCTGGCAAATGACCTTTTCGCCTTCCCCGTTTGCAGTCCACAGCTTCTTATCAAGGCGCTGCTTATTGCCTTTGATTATCTTGTTTGCAATTGACAAAATATTGGAAGTCGAGCGGTAATTTTGCTCGAGCTTGTATAATTTACAGTTAAAATCACGCTGAAAATCAAAGATATTGGCTATCGACGCGCCGCGCCAGGTGTAAATGCACTGGTCCTCGTCGCCCACAACGAATATGTTGCCATGCACGCTTGCGAGAATTTTTGCAATATCGTATTGTATGGCATTGGTATCTTGAAACTCATCGATATGTATATAGCGGAATTTATTGGCGTAGTACAGACGCGCTTCTTCGTCGGTGCGAAGCAATTTAAGAGTGAGCAACAGCAAATCGTCGTAGTCGAGTGCATTGTTTTTTTTCAACTCTTTTTCATACAGCTCATACACCATGGCGATTACTTCGCAATAGTCGCGAAATCTATATACTACTTCGTATCTATCCGGCGTAATCCCGCTATTTTTTGCATTGGAAATTCCGGATATTATGCGTTTTAGCATCTTATCATCGAAATCGTTATCCTTGCAAATACGTTTGACAATAGCTTTTGTTTCCGTTTCGCCGTAAATTGTGAAATTTTTGGAATAACCGATTTTATCGATATAGCGCCGAAGTATCTTCACACACGCCGAATGGAACGTCGAAATCCAAATATCGTCTACGTCGCCGAGCATTGCGCTAAGACGCGACTTCATTTCGTTTGCCGCTTTGTTGGTGAATGTGATTGCGAGTATATTGTACGGCTTGACGCCTAAATCTTTAATCAGATGCGCTATACGGTGCGTCAGAAGCCGGGTTTTGCCGCTACCCGCTCCCGCCGTCACCAAAACGGCGCCTTCCGTATCGAGCACCGCTTTCTTTTGTATTTCGTTGAGTTCGTTTATATCGTACATTTTTCAGCTCGTCTTAGCCCTTTCTCTGTAGTAGCGGTCCTTAAGCTCGCGGAACTTATTGGACAATTCGAGTATATACCGTTGTTTTGCGGAAGCGTCCAACGTCGAATACACGTCGTTGTCGATGAGCTGTCCGATCGGGTTGATAGTCGCTTCGTCGCGGTCGAGCATTGCGCAGACCTGCTTGTACATTTTCTCATCGCGACTTGTCGCAGTATCGGTAAACCGCGCATAGCTTGCTATATAACTTACGTCCGTCTTGCCGAAATCGTCTGCGTGTGCCGCCTCGAAATATCCCATTTTGAGCCGTTGTTTAGCGAGTTGAGCGCGTTTTTTCAGTTCTCCCGAACATTTATGTGCCATTATATTTCTCCTTGATATTGTGTCAAAAAGATTATAGCACACTCTTATGCTCAAAACTTACTAAGGCGCAAAATCGACAAAAACGGATATTTTAAGACCTTTTTCTCAAAATATCAGCGACAAAACGCCGAAAATCAGGCGTTTATTCGGTCGGCGGCACGGTAAATCAGGTCTTCGGTCTTGGCTATACCCAAGCAACCGTCGGTAATAGACCGACCGTAAACGCCGCCGTTGGGGGGTTGATTGCCGTCTTCGATATAACTCTCCACCAAAAAGCCTTTGACTATACTGTCAAAGTCATCCGATTCATGAGTATTGTTGAGCACTTCTTTGATTATGCGCGGCTGCTCAAACGGGCGCTTGCCGCTGTTTGAATGGTTGGTGTCTATTATCGCGGCGGGGTTTTTCAGGCCCTGCTCGGCATACATATCCCTAAGCTTCATAATGTCCTCATAGTGATAATTGGGGATATTATTGCCGTATACGTCAACCGCGCCGCGGAGCACGGCGTGCGCCAAAGCGTTGCCATACGTCTTGACTTGAACGTTACCGTACTTGAATTCGTTGGGTATTTGAACGGCGTATATGGAATTGAGAAGAACAGGCAAACTCCCGTTCATTGGGTTTTTGACTCCTACGGGCACGTCTATCCCGCTCGCCACAAGCCTGTGCATCTGATTCTCGGCAGAACGTGCACCGACCGCAATATAGCCGAGCACGTCGGAAATATAGTCGAGATTGTCGGGATACAGCATCTCGTCGGCGGCAAAAAGCCCGCTCTCTTTGATTACACGAATGTGCATCTTCCTCAGCGCGAGTATGCCGCCTTGAATATCGGTGACGGTCTTGTGCGGATCGGGACTGTGGAACATGCCCTTGTACCCCTCGCCGCGCGTCCTCGGCTTGTTTGTATATACGCGTACTACTATATATATTTTGTCCTTGACCTTTTCTGCAATGCGCGACAGACGGCACGCGTAATCACATACCGCGTCTTCGTTGTCGGCAGAGCACGGTCCGACTATAAACAGCTTGCGCTTGTCCTTGCCGGTAATGATATCGGCAATCTGTCTCTCGGCATCGGCTTTTCTGTCCTTGAGCTCTTGCGGAAACGGCTCGAGCTCACGCACCTTTTCGGCGCTCATGATAGGCTTTATGATTTCAAACATGTCTTCTCCGAATTGCTTTTGTACATGTAATTCTATTTGTTGCCGTCGTTAGTTAGCGCAACGCGAAGCTCTTCTCTGTTTGTGCGAATTACAGACAGCGTAGACAGCAAAAATTGCTCCATATCCTTGAACATATTGTCAAGATGGAGTTTTGTGCGCATTGTCAAATTATCGCATTGCGCGTACGCATTTTCGATAATCTGCTTGGCCTGCATCTGTGCCGTCTTGACGGCCTCCGATTCCGACGCCAATCGGTTAGCCTTCTCCTCGGCGGCACGAATCGTGTTCTTTGCCACAACGTCGGCATTGGCGAGAATTTCTTTGCGCTTTTGATGAATATATTCCGCCTCGTCGAGCGCTTCGGGAATCATGCGTGCCAACTTCTCGCAAAGTTCGCTGCAATGTTCGATATTGACTTTCTTGGAAAAAACGCCGCGCGGTTCGGCCAGCTTTTGTCTAAGCTCTTCCAATGTCTCTAAAATCTCATTGTTCTGTTGCATACCGATTATCTCCGAAAATACTGATTTATTAGCCGTTGGTTTTTCCGTAAACGGTGCGAATGTATTCTTCCGTATTGTCAACAACATACCCGTCAAGCGGCGCACCGAGATTAACAAGCTGCCTGACGACCGTCGAAGAAACATGCACAAGACTCGGCGAAGTCACAAACAACACCGAGTCGACGTTGCTAAGCGACTTATACACACCTATCAGCTCTTGCTCGTAATCAAAGTCCTTGCCGTTTCTCGCGCCGCGCACAAAAACAACGTCGCCGCCCAAGCTATCCGCGAAGTCTGTAAGCAGACCGCAAAACGGCATGACCCGGACGTTGTCGAGATTGAGATTGTCAACGGCGATTTGCGCTATTTCGGCACGTACGGATACGGGCGCGGCAACTTTAGCACAATCGTCCGCTACGGCGACGACAACATCAGAAAAGCAAGCCGAACTCCTACGCACTATATCGGCGTGTCCGGTCGTAAAAGGATCAAACGTCCCCGCAAATATCGCTCTCATCGTCACCTCCTCTGATGATGATTTCTATGGCCGAAATACCGAAAACTCTACGGTCTATTATACAATTATCGGGAAGATTTATCAAGTCATTTTCACTACTATGTTCGATAATTATCGCACCGCCGATATTGAGCATACCGGTGGAAAAAACCTCTTTTACAGTCATTTCGCAGTACCCGCTTTTATACGGCGGATCGCAAAATATAAGATCGAACTTTTCGTCCTTCAATATTTTGAGCGCGCTTCTGAAATCACGCTGAATCAGCGTCACGTTTTCAACACCGATTTTATCGATGTTTTTCTTTACGTTGTCGATGTTCTTGTCCACAAACACGCAGCTTTCCGCGCCGCGTGACAGCGCTTCTATTCCCAGCCCGCCCGTTCCGCAGAATATATCAAGGCATCTCGCGCCGTCTATCAAACCCTTGGAAGTAAGCACTGAAAAAAGACTGCCTTTTACAAGGTCTGTTGTCGGACGCACCTCGCCGCGCGGCGCCGATAATATTCTTCCTTTGTATTTACCCGAAATTACCCTCACGAAAACACCTCTATTCCGCTTTCCGTAACGCAAATATCGAGCGCAATGTCATGCTTGTCCGCGTCGAACTCACACTTTTGGCAGTCGAATGCAAGACCGATCTTATTGCATATGCCGACTCGCCCGTCTGAAAATAACCTGTCGTAACACCCCTTACCGTAGCCTATTCTGTGTCCGTTGCCGTTATAACCGAGAATGGGCGTTACACAACAGTCGATTTTTGTCGCAGTATCGGTTTTGTCGTAGCACGAATCATCAATGTTACCGAGCTTGTCCGCAACGCTCGCACGCTTAATCAACCGCACAGGCGTTATTATTCCGTCCTTAGTCAGCGGAACGTACACCGCAACACCCTCACGCCCCATCAACTCGTCAATGAGCATCTTAGTCGACAGTTCACTTCCCATCGAAACGTAAACGAGCACATTGCCGTAAAGGCGCGGCAAAATGTTATCCGTTGCCGCAATTTCCCGCCGCTCGCGACAATCGATATGCTGACGGCGGAGCTTCAATATCTCGCGCAGTTTTATTTTATCGTTAGATGTATATTCGCTTTGCACGTCCGTTAAACCCCGTCAACACCTCGTAAACAATAGTATTATAGCACTCCGCAAGATATTGTGCATCACTTTTTTGACAAATTATGTACGCATATTCGCCTATTCTGCACGGCGTATAAGTAACGTCTATCATCGTCACATCCATGCACGGCACGCCGACTACATCGCACCGTTGCCCTCGCACTCTCATATATGTTTGCTTGTCACACCGTCTAAACCCGTCGGCATATCCGCATTTTACGACCGCAACTGTCATGTCGTGCTCCGCCGTATACTCGCCGTATCCGACATGCTCGCCCACGCTCACACGGCGCATAGCCACTATCTTTGCTCTGACGCTCATACAGCTTTCCAATCCGTCGTGATAGCCGTACATAGCTATACCGCACCGCGTCATGTCGTAGAGCTCTCCGTTAGTATCGAGCGCGCTCGACGCGTACAAGTGCCTGTTTCCGGCGAGGACCGCGTCGTTTGTCATTCGCTCGAACTTCTCGCACTGTACGCATGCGGAACGCACGCCGTCGTACAGATGGGAATATACGCTATTTGGCAAAACATCGGCGGCGCGGCAAAGCGACGATATTCTCTTAAGCTCTCTCTCATCGGCGCCAAACCTGTTCATTCCCGTATTGACGGCGACGGAAAAGTTTTTCTTTCCGCTGTTTAACAGCGCCTTCAGCTCGGCCGCCGAGCTCACCGTAGGAATTATATACACGTCGTTCGAAGCAAGAAACGGCTTAATATCGCCGCCAAGCACAAGTACCGGGCGTCTCACGCCCATGTGTCTGACGGCTTGCGCCTCATCGTAGTCGGCTACAAAAAAACAATCGACTATATTTTCTATGTACGGCGCTACTGCGATACCGTGGCCGTAAGCGTTCGCCTTGACAACCGCGCAAAACTTATTACGCGTGACGGCACGAATACGCCTTATATTGCTCCTAAGCCTTGACAAATCGACAACCGTTTCCATTAAGCCCTCGCCGCAAAATGCTAATTGTGTATATGCTTCTTGCGACGCCTACGTTACGAACGGATGTCAATCATCTTTCTTCCCTGATAATTTAATAAAAGTAGCCGCTATCTTAGCCTTGGCGATATCATACGCTCGTCCCGACGCTTCGGATTGCGCTTCAAACGAATCGGGATGTATTTCGTCGCCCTCGAAGCGACAATGATCGGCAAGTATGGTCACACCGCTGTTTTCTACGCATACAAAGCCGTCGCCGCTTACCATTTTCTGTTCCAAAACGGCGGTACGTATCTCGATTACGCCTTCTTTCATAATAAGAACTCGCGGCAGCGCACCCGGCAAGAAGCCCTCGCGCCCGCTCGGCGTATCGACTGTCAGCGACTCTATTTCGCCCGAATAGAAATCGCTCGTAGGTGTAACTATGTGCAAGTGAAAGGTTTTCAACCGAACGCTTTCTCCTTAACTTCGTCAAGATCACCGACCATGTAAAACGCCGACTCGGGATATTTGTCCGCGTCGCCGTTGAGTATCGCCGAAAAGCATTCGAGCGTAGTCTTGAGCGGAACATATCGGCCCTCCATCCCGGTAAAGCCTTTTGCGACGAACAGCGGTTGAGAGAAAAAGCGCTGTAATTTGCGCGCGCGGTGGACAAGCGCTTTGTCCTCTTCGGACAGTTCGTCCATGCCGAGTATGGAAATTATATCGGACAAATCGTTGTAGCGCTGTAATGTTGCCTGTACCCTTCGCGCAATATTGTAATGTTCAGCACCGACGACGCTTTTTTCAAGTACTCGGCTTGTCGAAGCAAGCGGATCTACGGCGGGATAAATGCCCTCTTCGACTATCTTGCGACTGAGAACGGTGGTAGCATCAAGGTGTGAGAATATCGCGGCGGGCGCCGGATCGGTAAGATCGTCTGCCGGAACATACACCGCTTGAATGGACGTAATCGACCCATCCTTAGTTGACGCTATGCGCTCTTCCAGCGCGCCCAGCTCGCTTGCAAGCGTGGGTTGATACCCCACCGCGGACGGAAGCCTGCCCAGAAGTGCCGACACCTCCGAGCCCGCTTGAATAAACCGATAAATATTGTCGATAAACAACAAAACGTCTTTGTTCATTTCGTCGCGGAAATATTCCGCAACGGTAAGGCCGGTCAAGGCCGTCCGCATACGGCTACCGGGCGGCTCGTTCATCTGCCCGAAGATAAGCGCAGTCTTGTCTATTACGCCGCTCTCTGTCATATCCTGTATCATTTCAAAGCCTTCGCGACTGCGCTCGCCCACGCCGGTAAATATAGAGTAACCGCCGTGCTTTTCGGCGACGTTGTGAATAAGCTCCATGATCAGCACTGTTTTACCCACTCCCGCGCCACCGAACAGTCCGATTTTGCCGCCGCGGAGATACGGTGCGATCAAGTCAATGACTTTGATGCCCGTCTCCATTATCTCGGCACCCGACTTTTGCTCGTAAAATTCGGGAGCTTTGCGGTGAATGGAACGGTGCGTTTGCGCGTCAATCTCGCCTTTGCCGTCTATGGGTTCGCCGAGCACGTTCATCACACGTCCAAGCACCTTTTCTCCGACAGGAACGGATATGGAATGCCCCGTGCCGTACGCTTTCAGTCCACGCGACAAACCTTCGGTGGGCTCGAGCGAAATACAGCGCGCCGTCGACGGCGGAATATGGCTCATAACTTCGAGCGTTACAAACCTCTCGCCCATTTCGACTAGCACTTTTTCGTAAATTTTGGGCAGCTTTGTTTCGAACTTTACGTCTACGACCGGTCCGAGAACAACGCTCACCCTGCCCTGATTGACGTTATCTTTCATTATTAGCTCCGATTGCCTGAGTAGATCCGATGATTTCGGTTATCTGTGCGGTAACCGCCGATTGCCGCGCGCGATTGTATTCAATAGACAGCGCGCTTATCATTGCGTCGGCGTTCTTTGTCGCCGCCGACATTGCCATACGTCTTGCACTGTGCTCGGCAGCACTGCTATGCACCAGCACTCCGTAAATAATACCGCTGATATACTGCGGCAACAACAGCTTGAAAACTTCTTTCGCCGACGGCTCGAATTCCATGCCGCCGCTTACTCCATCGGTGTCGACGGATAACGGCAGTATTTCGAGCTTTCGCACGCCCCAACTCGCATGGCTTATCATTCCGTTGTAGACTACCGCAACACTCTTTACGTCACTGCCGTACCGCAACAATATTTCGTCCGCCATTCTTCTTGCATTTTTATAGTCTGGCGTATATGCGCAATGCGTAAACCGAGTATCCACTCTGTCTGCAACAATCTTTTTCTCGGACGAGTAATAATCCGCGGCAGTATGCCCGACCGTCATCAACAATGTATTGTCCGTAATCATGCTGTCGGTCAGTCTGAATACATCGTGATTAAACGCACCGCAAAATCCGGTATCGGACGAAACCGCAACTACCAAATCATATCCGGATTGCGGCGGCGAAAGTATCTCCTGTACGTCCTCGGAACTATCTGCGACAACCGCTTTGACAAAACGATCGATCATGTCGAAATAAGCATTGTTGCTCTCGTACAGCTCGAGCGACTTGTGCATCTTGGCAATGGAAATCGTTTCCATAGCGCCCGTTATGCGCCCCGTCTGTTTGACGGACGCTATTCTGCGTTTGAGATCGGCAAGGCTGTTCATTTGGCGTCCTTTAAGAAGAACAGCGAGTACGCCTCAACCGCCTCTCCTATGCGAATACTCATATCCATCGTAATCTCGCCGCCCGCTTTAAGCGCCGACACTATATCCGAATAGTTTATATCGAAATACTTGATAAACTTGTCTTTGAACTCCGTTATGCGCTCGACGGGTATCGAAGAAAAGAGCTCTTTTGTCGTAATGTACAGCAAGATTATTTGATGGCTTAGATCCATCGGGCAATGAACGTCTTGCTTTAGAATTTCGCTCGTGCGCTTGCCCTGTTCGAGCCTATGCGTCGTTGCTTCGTCAAGCTCGGCACCGAATTGAGCGAATACGCTGAGCTCTCTGTACTGCGACAAGTCGAGTCTCAATTTGCCTGACACACGTCGCATGGTCTTTGATTGTGCGCTCGATCCGACGCGCGATACGGACAGTCCCACGTTGATAGCCGGTCGTGTTCCCGCATTAAACAAATCGCTCTCAAGATAGATTTGACCGTCTGTAATCGAAATGATATTGGTCGGGATGTACGCCGATATGTCGCCGGCGAGAGTTTCCACAATCGGAAGCGCGGTCAAAGACCCACCGCCGAGCTCGGGTGATAACTTAGCGGCACGCTCGAGTAGTCTCGAATGCAGGTAAAAAATATCGCCGGGATACGCTTCGCGCCCGGGCGGACGCTTGAGCAGAAGGCTCATTGCGCGGTACGCGACGGCGTGCTTGGACAGATCGTCGTAAACTATTAGCACATCCTTGCCGGCATACATAAACTCTTCGGCAATGGCACATCCGGCATACGGCGCTATATACTGTAGCGGCGCGCTGTCGGAAGCCGTAGCGCTGACTACCACCGTATATTCCATCGCGCCGTGCGAAGTAAGTGTGTTGACAACGCTTGAAATAGACGACGATTTTTGCCCTATTGCAACATAAACGCATACAACGTCTTTTCCACGCTGATTGATGATTGTATCGACGGCAATGGACGTCTTGCCCGTCTGCCTGTCGCCTATAATCAGCTCGCGCTGTCCGCGCCCGATTGGCACCATGGCGTCGATTGCGAGTATTCCCGTCTGCATGGGCGTATTGACCTTGTCGCGGTCCTTGATCTGCGGCGCCGGGCACTCTATCGGACGATATTTGTCCGTCACTATCGCGCCCAATCCGTCGACGGGTATTCCCAATGGATTGACTACTCGCCCCAGCATCTTCTCTCCGACGGGAACGGAAACTATCATACCCGTTGTCTTGACAATCATGTGCGCCGAGACTTTGTCGTCGTCGTCGAGAACTATTGCTCCCACGCTTCCTTCTTCGAGGTTGAGCACAATGGCCTGCGTGCCGTTCTCTATTTGAAGCATTTCACCGTACTCTGCCGCCGACAGCCCGTTTATATTGATGACGCCGTCGCCGCAAAACTCAATCGAGCCTGCATGGCGCACGTCGTATGACTTGTTATATCCGTCGACGCGCTTGCCTAAAGTTTCGTCGACGTACTTCTTGATGTCTTCGGCAGTATCGATCTTGATTTCGGTTTTCGGCTTGTCGCTCTTTTTGCGCCGACGCGACCTAGCCGGCGCGTTGACAGGAATGGACGCCGCCTCGATAAAATTCTCGTTCATCAGATAGCTCGCGTCGATTTTGTCTATCTGCGATCTGTATGTGCCATCGTAGAACTTATCGCCGTCTATTACAAGAATACCGCCCAGCAATTCTTCGTCGATGCCGTAATCGAAAACAACGCTTTCTCCCTTATGCTTTGCGGAGAAAACGCGCTCTACCTTTTTGATCTCGGCATCGGACAAATGCTTAGCCGATTTTACGATTATCCTGCGCTCGTTCAACGCTTAGTCCTCCCAATCGGACAAGACCTGCTCTATCAATGCGGAATTATCCGCATCCGATATCTCGCGCTCCAACAGCTTTTGCGCTATCTGGACGGCGAGCTTGTTGACGCTGTCGCGGTATTCATTCTTTAACTGTTCTTTTTGATACATCGCGTCGTTCTTTGCCGCGTCGATTATTGCCTTGGACTGGGCTTGAGCGTCGGCTACGATTGCTTCAGCGCGCTCTTCTGCGGCCTTTGCGACCTCTGCGGCAACGCGTGCGCTCTCCAATTTCGTGTCCTCGACCATTTTGTCGTATTCCGCTTTGAGATTTTCGCTTTCGGCTTTGAGTTTCTCGTTCTCTTCGTAGACGTCGTTTAGGCTATTGCGCTTGTTAATAATCATTTTCTTGACAGGCTTGTACAGGACTGCGATCAACACGCCGAAAAGAATGAGAAAATTGCCAATGTAAAAAAGCATTGACCTCCAATCGAGCCCGAGATTATCGAAAACACTGTTACACAAAAAACTCATGATTTTTACTCGTTTTTTACATTACGATTAGCATTATCGCTATAAAAGTGCCGTAAATTGCCGTTGTTTCGCAAAACGCAAGACCGAGCAGCATAGACGAACGAATCTGCTTGAACGCGCCCGGCTGACGGGCAATGGCGTCTACCGACTTGCCTACCGACAATCCCATACCGAGACCGGCGCCTACGCACGACAGTGCGGCAATACCTACGCCGATTGCGGCAAGCCCTTCGATGCCCAAAAGCGATATTACGGGAACAATCGCATTAAGAAACATTTGCATAATCTAAAACCTCCGAAAGTAACGGGTTTGAATAAACGAATATATCTACTCTATGGCTTCGTTGATGAAGTTCATAGACAAGAACATGAATACATACGACTGTATGAGCGCATGGAACAATGTGAACAGCGGCTCTAATACAACAGGCAAAACGTAAGGAATTGCCGCATACACAATTTCCATTATCAAATATCCGGAGAATACACTGCCAAACAATCGAAGCGCCATCGATACGGGCACTATCGCGTCCGTCACCGGCATTATCACTGTCGCAAAATGTTTCAGTCTCCGCGCACGATGCTTGAGTATTCCGCAGATCTGGATGACGAAGAAAGTAATCAGGCCGAGGATAAGATCGCAATTCAGATCGGACAGCGGCGATCTGAGCCCGAACAGCTCGACAAGCACGCCGAACATAATAAATGCCGAGCAACCGAAATATAACGGCCCGGTAACCTTTGAATACTTCTCGGTCAGCTCGTCCGATTCGGTAACGAACAACCCCACCGCCCATTCCAAAAACATGCGCAAAGGCGACATGCTCTTAAAATCATTGTTCCAACGCTTGATAAAGAATATGCGAACAACGAGCGCGAAAATTATGAGAACAGCCGAAACAATCACGCACGAGAACATCGTTGCCGTGATTTTGAAATCACCTATCATGAATAGTGTTTTGGGTGCAATCTCGGGTAGTTCCATAGTTCTAAATATAGCACTTTTCGATAAAAATAGCAACTGTTTTGGCACTCACATTATATTGGCTTTTTTGCCTATGTGCCACATCAATAGTTCAAATAGCTGTCAAATGCGTTGACAATATGATTTACAGTCTTGTTTTCGAGGTAAACTTCTATAATGTCGTACCGCACCTGAACGCCGAACAGCCTGAATCGCTTGATATACTGCGCAGTTACTTGAGAAATCTTCTTGATTTTCTCATGGCCGACTGCTTCTGCCGGCGTACCGTAATCAAGAGAAAGGCGCGACTTGACTTCGACTGCAATAAGAGTATGTTCGTCTGTCGCGAAAATATCAACCTCGCCTATTTCAGTCGTATAGTTTCGGTCGAGTATGCGGTAGCCGTGCGTCTCGAGATATTTGACCGCTATATCTTCGCCGTTCTTTCCGCGCGTGTTTACGCGTTTCTTTCTACCCATATCATTTGTCCACCGTGAAATTTTTAATAAACGTCCGCCTGTGTTCCGGGCATGCGCCAAACCGCTTGATTGCGGCAATATGCTCTGCCGTGCCGTACCCCTTGTTTCGGGCAAAGCCGTACTGCGTATACATCGCGTCCAGCCCTCGCATATATCTGTCACGCATTACCTTGGCTATAATGGACGCGGCGGCCACACTATAGCTTTTTGCATCGGCCTTGATCACAGCCTCGCACCTAACCGCAGTGTTGAGTCCGCGCACAGCGTCCACAATCGCAAGCTCCGGCACAATCTTCAATCCCGCTATCGCCTGCACCATCGCTTGTTTTGTCGCGTTGAGAATATTAATTCTGTCTATAGTAGCCGCGTCTATCATAACAACGCAGTAGTCGGCGACCGTAACAATCTGTTCGAACAACTGTTCGCGCTTGCTCTCACTAAGCTTCTTGCTGTCGTCGACACCGAGAATGGGAATATCGAGCGGAATTGAACACGCGCATACCGAGACAGGACCCACGAGCGGTCCGCGACCCGCCTCGTCAACACCGCAAATATGATGTGCACCGAACGATTTGTCAAACGCCGTCATGCGCATCGCTTTCTCAATTGCTGATTCGCGTGTTCTTTTGCTATCACCCATCATTTCGCTCCAGCGCTATTTTCCCCAAACGACATTTTCTGTAGTCATCTATCACGGCTGACGCAGCCCTGTCAACGTCAAGTGCGCCGCCACGCATTTTGAATGCGCGTTTTTGTGCTATGTGCTCCAATGCCGTAAAGTCGTCGACCGAATTTATGTCAAATCCGTACCGCGCAGTCACCGCCTCGGGCGCAATATCCCTAAGACGAGAAACGAGCGCACATGCTAGTTCTGTCACGTCGACTATCTCGTCTTTGATACTACCTATAATAGCGAGGTTTTCGCCGACAACTCGCGAGGCGATCTTGGGATAAAGTGTTCCCGGCGTGTCGAGTACGTCCAGTGTGTTATCAACCCTGCACCATGTAGTAGACCGCGTAACGCCAGCTTTGTCACCCGTGTTCAGCCGAGACTTGCCGCATAAGGTATTAATTATAGTCGACTTGCCTGTATTGGGCACGCCAATGACCATTGCGCGCAAGTGCTCGTTTAGACCGCGTTTGTTCTGCTTGGCCAAAGTTTCCGCACACACCGATTTGATAGCGGCAATCAATCGTTTTCTAGTCGAACCGTCGGTGCCGTCCGTCGCTATTGCCGTACATTTAGCGCTCGACAGTTTATTCAGCCAGCCGTTTACCACGTCCGTCGGCGCGATATCGGCCTTATTCAGCACATAAACAATCGGAACGTTGATTTTCCGGTCGAAACTCGGATTAAAACACGACAAAACCGCGCGCGCGTCCAATACGTACACAACACAGTCCGATACGGCAAGATTGCTTTCAATCTCGCGCATAGATTTATTCATGTGTCCGGGAAACCAATTTATATCCATTTATGCACTATCAATCTATGCTGTCAAGAAGATCGGCGCGGCGCGCTCGGGTTATCTGCTTAGACTGTTCGCGGCGGAATTTGTCAACCTCTTTATGATCGCCGCTCAACAAAACTTCGGGGACTTTAAGACCCATAAATTCGGGCGGGCGCGTATATTGCGGATATTCCAAATAGCCGTTGGCAAAACTCTCGTCCTCGTGGGATAACGCCGAGCCGAGTACCCCGTCGACAAATCTTGCCGACGCGTCTATTACGGCCATAGCCGCTATCTCGCCGCCCGAAAGAACGTAATCTCCTACCGAAATCTCTTCGTCGATACATAGCTCGATAGCGCGTTCGTCTACGCCCTCGTAATGTCCGCACAGTATAAGCAAATTATCGCACTCGGCAAGCCTTCGCGCCGTTTTGTCGGTAAAGGTTTCGCCCTTCGGCGACATATATATCCGCTTGTATTCATGATTGGGATCGACTGCGTTTATGCAATCGTAAATCGGTTGAACGCACATTACCATGCCGGCGCCACCGCCGTACGGCGCGTCGTCGCACTTGAAATGCTTCTTATCGGCGGAATACTCTCGTATATCCACCGCCTCGAAATCGAGCGTACCGTTCTTGATGGCCCGACCGATTATGCTCTCACTCATAGCGTCAAACATCTTGGGAAACAGTGTCAGCACTCTAATCTTCACGAACAGCCACCTCGTTAAACGCTCTGAAATCTATGTACAGCGCGCGTTTTTCCTCGTCGAACTTGGGATTGAGCTTTTTCAAGAACGGAAATGACAGCGACTTGCCGCTGTTGTCAATCACTTCGAATACGTCGGCAGCGCCGAACGACTTAATATCCATAATCTTGCCGAGCTTGTCTGTTGTACCGCCGTCTATTGTGAAAATATCCGCGCCGATAAGATCGGCAATAAAAAACTCGCCGTCGGACAGTTCGACAGCCGAAGCGCGGTCGATTGTAATCATCTTGCCGCGAAGCGTCTCCGCGTCATTCATGCTCGACACACCGTCAAAGCATAAATACACCATATTGCCGTCTAATCGCACATTTTTGACACGATACAGCCGCCCGTCGACAGTGACAGACTTTAGCGCGGTAAAACGCGTAGGATCGCTAGTAAGTGGTTTTACTTTGATTTCGCCGCGTATGCCGTGAGGTTTTAGAATTTCGCCTATAACCATATACGTATTAAATCGGCGCGGCAGTGTTGCCGCGCCGAAAACACTCGAAAATTACTCGTCGATTTCGACGGAATAATTTTTACCTTGCTTAATTGACGCCGCCTTGACGACAGAGCGAATCGCCTTGATGATCCTGCCCTGTTTGCCTATTACCTTGCCCATATCGTCTTTTGCGACCTTGATGACAATGACGTCGCCGTCCTCGTCGACAGACACTTCGTCCTTATTGTCGACAAGCGCGGTAACAATGTATTTGACAAGCTCGTTCATTGATTATTCCGCCTTCTTTTTCTTGTCGACCTTGGTCTTTTGCGTCGACTTTTTGGTCTCGATAACTCCGGCGTCGACCAAGATTGCACGAACGGTATCGGTCGGTTGAGCGCCCATAGCAATCCATTTCTTGGCCTTTTCGACGTCTACCTTGACTCCGTCATCGAGGTGCGGATCGTACGTTCCGAGCAAATCGATAAAGCGCCCGTCGCGCGGCGAGCGTGAGTCGGCAACAACGATACGGTAGAACGGTGATTTGTGATCGCCGAGTCGAGTAAGTCTGATTTTAACCATGATTTTTTCTCCTTAAGAAAGTTATTATTGTGAAAGTCACTTAATAAGCGGCTTTATCTAAACCTGCGTTTTTGGTGAATGATCTTTTGCTGCATTTGCGGCATCTTGCCTGTATTTGCGGCCTTTAACATCTCCCGCGTCTGCTCGTACTGCTTTAGTAGCGAATTTACGTCCTGAACGCTTGTACCGCTGCCGTTGGCTATGCGTTTACGGCGCGAAGCCTTGATTATCTCGGGATGATTGCGCTCCTGCGGCGTCATAGACAAGATAATGGATTTGTATCTGTTGATGCGCTCGTCAACCTGCTTGGGATCGAGGTTTGCCCTGTTCATGCCGGGAATCATCGCCATAACCTCGTTGATATCGCCCATCTTGGCAAGAGACTTGAACTGTGTCAAGAAATCCTCGAGCGTAAATTTGTTCTCGCGAATACGCTTTTCCATCTTGCGCATCTCGTCCTCGGTGACGGCGTTTTGCGCTTTCTCGATTAGTGTAAGCACGTCGCCCATGCCGAGTATGCGCGAGGCCATGCGGTCGGGATGGAACGGCTCGATATCGCCCGTCTTCTCGCCGGTGCCGCAGAACTTGATGGGCTTGCCGGTGACAGAACGTATGGACAAAGCCGCACCGCCACGCGTATCGCCGTCGAGCTTGGTGAGTATTACGCCGGTAATGCCGAGCTCGTCGTCAAACGTCTTAGCGACATTTACAGCGTCTTGACCCGTCATAGCATCGACGGTCAACAGAATTTCCGTCGGCTTTGTCTCCGCGATGATATCTTTCAGCTCCGTCATGAGCTGCTCGTTGATATGAAGCCGTCCTGCCGTGTCTATTATTACTGTGTCGTTGCCGAGGCGCTCCGCCTCTTTGACGGCGTTGCGCGCAATCTTGACGGGATTGCCGGTACCCTGTTCAAACACCGGAATATTGACTTTCTTGCCTACAACTTGAAGCTGATTGATTGCCGCGGGACGGTACACGTCGCACGCCGCGAGCATGGGCTTCTTGCCCTGCTTAGTCAAATATGCGCCGAGCTTACCGCAAAAAGTCGTTTTGCCGGCACCCTGAAGCCCACACATAAGTATAACGGTGGGAGGCTTAGGTGCGACTTCGAGCTTGGAATTGGTAGACCCCATGAGCTCGACTAGCTCGTCGTTTACAATCTTTACGACCTGTTGACCGGGCGTCAAAGATTTGAGCACTACCTCGCCCACGGCTTTTTCGGAAACGCGCGCGACAAAATCCTTGACGACCGCATAGTTTACGTCCGCCTCCAACAGTGCTATTCTTATCTCACGCATTGCCTGTTTTATGTCGCCTTCTGTAAGCTTACCGCGGGACGTTATTTTTGAAAAAACATTCCCGAGCTTCTCGGCAAGTGATGAAAATAAACCCATAATTCTACCTTTCTATATACCCTCTATCAGCTTTACGAGCCTCTCTCTCGCCTCGTCGTCGCCGATATTGCCCATATCGTCGGCCAACTGCCGTAAAGCGGTCTTGAGTTCGTCGGACTTTTTTATCAGCCCGAGCTTTGCCTCGTAATCGAACAGTTGTTTTTCGGCCTTCCGTATACTGCCGAGCGCCGCTTGACGTGTAAACCCGAAGTTTTCGGCTATTTCGGCGAGCGAATAGTCGTAATCGTAAAACTCACGCAAAATTTCCAATCTATGTTCGGTCAACAGCGCGCCGTAAGCGTCGCACAGCCTGCTTATTTCGAGGTTTTTGCTCATTGACTGTAAAACTAAATAGATTTACATCGTTATTATAACCCATAGTTGCGATTTATGCAAGCGTTTTTACAAAAAAAAAGAGCAAGATTTTTTTCTTGCTCCGAATGTTTATTCTACTACGAATGTTTATTATAACTATTCGTCTCCCATTATTCCGTTTACAAATGCCACCGCGTCGAAATCCTCGAGATCGTCTATACCTTCTCCAACGCCGATGTAAACGACCGGAACGTTGAGCTCGCCTGCTATCGCGAGCACCACGCCGCCTTTTGCCGTTCCGTCGAGCTTGGTCAATATTATTCCGTCTATATCAATCGCTTCGTTGAATATATCGACTTGTGCTATCGCGTTTTGGCCCGTAGTGGCGTCGAGCACTATATAATTCAATATTTGAGAGCTCGGCAACTCGCGCTCGGAGACTCGCGCAATCTTCTTGAGCTCTTCCATAAGGTTCTTCTTATTGTGCAACCGTCCTGCGGTATCTATCAATAAGACGTCGCCGTTCTTACTCCTGACGCTCTGCGCCGCGTCGTAAACAACAGCTGCGGGATCTGCGCCCTCGGCATGCTTGATGATTCTGACGCCCGCGCGCTCCGCCCAGACGGTGAGCTGATCGGACGCCGCCGCACGGAATGTATCCGCCGCCGCAATCGTGACCGACTTACCCATCGACTTGAATTTCTTGGCGAGCTTGCCTATGGCGGTAGTCTTGCCCACGCCGTTTACACCTGACAGCATTATGACAAGCGGATATGAATATGTCGGCTTCTCGTTCTCTTCGAGTATGTCTATCAATATCTTTTTGAGCACCTCGCGCACTCGTGCGGTGTCGCGGATGTGCTGACGATCTATTTCGTCTTTCAGCCTATCCATAACGGTGTCGGTGGTTTCCGCACCGATATCGGAGGTGATTAGCGTTTCTTCGAGCTCGTCGTAAAACTCGTCGGTCAAAACGCCGCCGGTAAACAGCTTGTTCAGCTTGTAAGCAATCGCCTCTTTTGTTTTCTTTAAGCCTTCCTTGATTTTGGCAAATAAACCCATAATTTACCTCAGTCCTCTTCTGCGGCGATGGAAACGGCGTCTTTTACGGCGTCGGCAAGACGCACCGAAACGATAGACGAAACGCCCTCTTCCTGCATTGTTACACCGTACAGGCAATCCGCCTGTTCCATCGTCGGCTTGCGGTGAGTGATAACTATAAACTGCGTATCGTTTGAGAATTTCTTAAGATACGCCGCAAAACGCGTGACGTTGGCGTCGTCGAGCGCCGCCTCTATCTCGTCAAGCAGACAGAACGGCATCGGACGAAGCCTTAGAATAGCAAACAGTATGGCTATCGCCGTAAGCGTCTTCTCTCCGCCCGACAACAGCGAAATAGACTGCAAGTTCTTTGACGGCGGCTGTGCCTTGATTTCCACGCCGCATAACAGCGGATCTTCGTTTTCGGTAAGCTCCAAATCCGCCGTGCCGCCGTTGAACAGCTCGGCAAAGATATCGCGGAAGTTGGCTCGGATCTTTTCAAAGCAATCATCGAAGTCGCGCTTCATATTCTCGGACATTTCTTTGATTATGCGCTCTTCGTCGGCAAGACTCTTTTCGAGATCGTCACGCTGAATTTCCTTTTCGTGATAAACCTTGAGAAGCTCTTGAGACTCCTCGATTGCGTTCTCGTTGATAGCGCCGAGGTTTTGTATGCGGCGCCTGATCTTGGTCATCTCGATATCGCCGCTCTCCGCGTCGTAATTCTCGTCCTTGTATTGGAGACACTCTTCATACCCAAGCCCGTAAACTTCGGTAATATGCTGCTGCATGTGCTCCATATCTATATCGACACAAGCAAGCGCCGTAGAGTTGTTGAACTTCTCTTCGGTAAGTGTGCTCACTTCGTCACTACAGCTCATGCGTATCTTTTCGTTTTCCGCAACCTTGTCGTTGAGATCGGACTTGTATTGTTGCAAATCGGATAATTTGTCTGTAAGCTCTTTTCGCCGCGCATCGTTGCCGCCCGCAACTTCCGCGGTAAGGCTCTTGAGCTCGTCGTCGAACTCTTGAATCTTGCGGTTGTTGTCGAGCTTGGACAGGTCGTTACTCTCTATGCGTTGAGCGGTTGCTATGGCCTCGCTCTTTAGCCGCGCTATCTCGAGCGTTAATGCCTCCGCGTCCTTTGTCATAGAGAGCATTTCGATATTGCGTGCCCCCACGTCGTCGCGAAGATAATCGCGCCTGCTTTTAAGCTCGTCAAACTCGCGCTTTGCCTCGTCGGTCTGCTCGGGCGCAGTTGTCGCGACAAGCTCGGCCTCCGACTTTTGCGCAATATCGATATCATCGCAAACGATTTTGAGCCGCTCGGAAAATGCTTTGAGCATGCTTTCGTCTTCGGCTTTCTCTTCGTTATACGATTTCAGTTCTTCTTTGATTTGTTCGTACTCGGTCCTGCGTGTAGCCTCGACGACCTCGTATTCGTGGATATCCTCGGTGCACTCTTTGACCCTGCGCGCCGCATCGGTCGCCTCTTGAGCCAAGACCGCCCGCTCGGAGCTCAAATCATCAATTCGCGATTTATATTCTTCGACTTTAGCCGAAATTTCTTTTAGATCGCGCTCGTGTGAAAACACGTTGGGCGCGTCCGTCTTCTTGCTGCCGCCCGTATACGAGCCCTGCGGCATCACCATATCGCCGTCGAGCGTAACTATTCGGAAGCCATATCCGCTGTCTTTTGCGAGCTTGATTGCTGTATCCATGCCGTCCACTATCACCGTCGACCCGAGCAAGCCCTCGACAATCCTTTCGAATATCGAATCGTACTCTATCGACTTCGACGCAAGCCCGAAACATCCGTCGCGATCGAGAAGCGGCAGATACTCTTTGTCGAGATTGCGCGGTTTGTAGCTGGTCAGCGGCAGAAAAGTCGCGCGTCCGTAACGGTTGTCCTTTAGGTGCGCTATCAACAACTTTGCTCCGTCCTCATCGCGTGTAATAACATTGCTGACGGCAGATCCCAGCGCAGTTTCTATTGCCGTTTCAAACCCCTCTTTCACTTTGATAACCTGTCCCACTACGCCGAGAATGGCGGTGCGTAAAACATCGTTATTCTTTGCGTCGCCGAGAAGCTTTTTAACCGAAACCGCATAGCCTTCCATCGAATTTTGGAGCTCGGTCAAAATATTCTTTCGCGAAACGGAAACCGAATATTCGCGTTTTAGGTCCTCGAGTTCGGTATCGAGCGCGGAGAGCCTGGCGGATTTCTGCTCGGCCTCGACTGCCGCCGATTCTTTTTCTTCGGTAAGCTTTTGCTTTTCGAAAGCGAGAGTGTTGAGCTGATTCTCGTGCGCACTCAAATCTTCGGCAGAGTCGACTATCCTGTCCGACAACTGCGAAATATCGGCGGTAAGATTGTTTATATGCTCTTCGAGATTGGCGCGCTCCGCAGTGAGCTCGCCCATATTCTTGCTGACGGCGACCTTGCGCTCCATTGCGGACAGCAACGATTTACGCGCTTCTTCTATCTTGCGCTCTTCGGCGTTAACCTTTTCCTCGAGTACCGTATATTCGGCATTAACCTTCTCGTACTCGTCAGTCAAAATTTTAAGTTTTTCGTTCTTTTGATTGAGCTCGAGCTGTTTTTGCTCGGCGGTAAGCGTCAAATTGTTGTAGTTGTCGGTGAGAGTCGCATTCTCTGCAATCAAGCTCTCGTTTTGGCGGTTGAGAGTTTCAAGCCGCTGATTGTACAGCTCGATTTGGCCGGCGACATGCTCTTTGTCTACGCTCAAGTGCAACAACTCGTCGCGGTACGCTTCGAGGTTTTCTTCGATGCGCCGCAGATTTTCCATAGCGGCGTTGTACGCGTTGGTAGCCGTCTCGTATTCGGACTGCTTTGCCTTAATCTTTGCTTCATAGTCCGCAATGACGGCACTTAGCTTGTCCTTGGTATCCGAAGCCGACTCATACTTGAATATATAATTATTGATCTCGTGATATTTGAGCTTCTCTTTGAAATCGAAATACTGACGCGCTTTTTCGGCCTGTCTGGTGAGCGGGCCGAGCCGTTGCGAATCGCCGTCCATAGCGTCTTTGATACGCTCAAGATTGGCGCGCGTACGCGCATTCTTGCGCTCGGCCTCCGTCTTTTTGAACTTATACTTGCTGATTCCCGCAGCTTCTTCGAATATGGCGCGCCTATCCTCAGGCTTGGAATTTATAAGCTCGGTGACTCTGCCCTGACCGATAATGGTATAGCCCTCGCGCGCAAAACCTGCGTCGCGAAGCATATCCTGAATATCGCGAAGCCGACAGAGCGTATTGTTGATATAGTATTCGCTGTCGTTGGTCCTGAACAGCTT
>JAFLVF010000050.1 GCA_022508425.1 Clostridiales bacterium
TTTCCGCACCGTCTATCCCCTCCCAATAGAGTTTTTGGTTGTCCGCCAAAATGTTTACGGTGTCCAAACAGGACGTCGTGACGCTATATTCGTCGGTAAACAATCTGTATGAGCTGTTTTGATAGACTGTAAACTTCACATTAAGGCTTGTAGTATAACGCGACAGCGCGAGCGTAATATCCTTGTCAGCGGTCATCGATTCCGTCCTTGATGTAAAGTTGTAAGAGTAGTATAAGGAAAGACTTGTTCCGCGTGCCAACTCATCCGGGTATTTAACGCGCACGGTAAATGCGCGCCCCCCTTTAAGCTCGGCATTTTTATCCACCATTTCCACTTCGGGCGCGGGAATATATATCATACTTTGACTGTAATCGGAAGGATAGCGAGAGCCGATTACAAAACAGTACGGGTAGTCGTAGTCATGATAATTGCGGGATATAACCAATCTACCCAATTTATACGCGGACATAGTAAGCTGCGCCGAAATGTCGGTTTTACCATCGGCGTCCACCTCGACTGTTTCCTGTACGCCGTCCACTGTCATAGTAATTTTGTAGCTTTCTACGACTGGCGAGCTGTGCGGAAAGGAAAGACTCACCCTTTCGCTTGCGGCGTCGTAGGTCATGGTGGGTACAATATAGTCGGCGTTTGCAATCACGACAAAATCGAATTCTGTTTGCACTGCCATAGTCAGAGGCTTAGACGAAGGCACAATCGGTCTTATCTTAGCCTTTATTGCGCCCAAGACGGGAGTAATCCCAAGCCTGTTGGTTGTCGTTTCTTGATACTCAAAGCTTCCGTCGCTGTATTCGAGACGAACGGCGTAATCGGTTATTCCGCTCATCGGCTCCCAAGACAGTTCGCGCGTAAATGCGCCGATGGATATTCCCGTAACGCTCGGCAAAACGTCGTAAGTTACTTCGGTGACGCCGCTGTACCTAAGGGGCGCGAACGCGGTCAGCTTTACGGTTACACTGTCGGACGAAGGTGTAAATGCAAACTCCTCATCGGTAAGGTTGTGAATGGCAGTCGTGCCGTTTTCTGTGATTTCCAATTGATAGCTGTCGCCGCACATTTGCCAGGTAAACTTATCGGCGTTTTGATGATACGATATTTGCGGTCTGCTCGGCTCCAAATTTACGTTTACGGTAGTGCCCATTTTATACACATCAAACAGCGGGACCACGCTAAAAACCGTCACGTCCCGAGGAACGGTTACCTGCGTCACGTCGACGACAGAGTAGTTGTAGTTCATCCCTACCCTATATCTCGTCGCGTCCTTTACCGCAGTCCAGGTAAATAGCCCCGACCCCTCGTCAAATGTGCAATGCTCCGAGTCGTACGATATACCACCGCCGTCTGTAAAAGTAAAAGTATTACTCACCCCTTGCTCGTCGTTCCACTTTGCTTTACAAAGCACCGTCAAGTCAAACGAGCTATATTGTTCGGGTATGTCGATTACGTCGATTGCAAAGTAACCGTCTTCGGCCTGAATATCTACCGTGTTCAGAGCGCCCACCTTACGCATGGTACGGCCGTAAACGTGTGTAACCTCGTAATACGTGACGCCGGACGCTGAGCAGTCGGGTACGTACAACGTGTAAGTGCCCATGTCGAGTCGCACCGATTCCGGCGCTTTTAGACCTGTGCCGATTGTAGGACCTGAGTGGCTGTCGGAATCACTTTCGTCGTTATAGGCCCCGCCTAAAAGAGAGCAGCCTGCAAAACAACACAAGCAAAACAGTGTCAAAACAGTCATTATTATTAAAGATCTCTTTTTCATACTCTTTCCTGAAAATAATTTGCCGGCCCGATAAATCTGTTCTTATTACTATTTATAACATATATCCGTGCGCTTTTCAAGTATTATTTTCTATATTCGTTAAATAATTGTTTATATCGCATATTCCGAAATAAGCAAAATACAAGAGCGACGGCAAGATTGTCGTCGCTCTTGTGAGTGTTTTATGCGAATAAGCCCATTTGGAATCCTTAACCCATTTCGCTTCCGCCCTCACCCATTGCTTCACCGGTCTCCGCAGTGGGAGGAGGGAGAGCGGCGGTAGTCGGTGCGGGGGCATCGGAGCCTGCGCCGATGAGGAGGTTATTCTGTTCTGCGGAAGGCGTAGGCGGGAGGAAGCCGTAGCTCTGGTAGTCGGTGGGCGACGGGCCGCCTGCGAGGCGAAGCATTTGCTCCTCTATTTCCATTTCGGAGACGAGCAAGGCTTCGAGCTCTTCTCTTGCGCGTTTCTTCTTGATCACCACCGCTATTATTACTATCAGCAGTATAAGCACGAGCACTATGCTGCAAATTATTACAATCCAGATTACCTTGTTCGACTCGAAGCTCGCCGACAGCCTCAGCCACAAACTGCCCTCGGGCAAGTCGTCGTTCTTCGCTACAAACGTGTACGTTACGGGCACGCCCGTTTCGTCGGTTACCTCTACCGTTATCTCGGACTCGCCACGCGCCGCAAACTTGATCGTTAAGAACCGTTTATCCTCGGACAACGTCGCCGTCACCAACGACGGCACCTTGGACGTTACGCTTACAAACCTTAACGCCATGCCCGTCTCGTCGTCCGGGTCCTCGAACAACTGCCACGCTTCCAACGTGATCGACGCGGAATCGTCAAGGTCGATCAATATATCCCCCGTCCTGTCGTATCTTACAAACGTGAGCGTATTGTTCTCGAACTTGAACCTCGGCTGTTGGTTAGTCACTATGTTGAGCCAGAAATACTTATTGTACGTCTTGCTCGGATCGGTATTGAGCGCGTACGTTACGTTTACTCTTATCGGGTCATACGTCTCTTGGTTGCCCGCCGTTACCGTCCACACACCGGTGTCGTCCACGCGCTGTATAGTAACAAGATTGGAGTCGCCGCTGTTTTGTAACCGCATGTCCGTTATGGTGTAATACTCGGCCTGGCTGAACGTGTCCCCTTCCGCTTGCACCGCCACTCCGTCGTCGGAAGACCCAAGCACTATCTTGTTCTCCAATTCCGGCATTAACGTCGTTATGTCAAGCGTCTTAGTCTTTGCGCACGCTACGTTGACCGTGTTGAGCGTCGCCCCGGCTTCATCGGGATTGTACATTACCCGGACGTTTATGCGGAACGTCGTCGTAAGCGTGTCGTAGTGCGTGTTCGCATTGCCGTCGTTGATCGTTATCTCAAACGCGCCTTCGCCGTAGTACCCTTCCCTCGGCATTATCAAGAACCACTGGTTGAACAGATTGCTCGTGTCCTTGTCCTCGGGCACTTTGCCGCTCTCCTGCAACTCCCTTAACAAATCGTTCGGAAGCGTCGTCGGAAGCGTCACCGTGAACAGCGCCGACGACGTTACCTTGTCGCCCTCGTAGTCCTCGCCCAACGTCGTGTACTTCGTCGAGTACAGCGAGCTTATCTCCAACGGCTGCTGCGAGAATATCCTCAAATACGTCTCGGACGTGAGACTCTCCCTGTCGCCCGTTACGTCCGACTCGTTGGCGTCCGCTACAAAGTCGCCGATGAAGAACAGCATGCCCTTGGGCTGACCGCTGTCCGAGCCCGTCATTATTACCGTGCTCGACTCCATGCCCTCTTTTACGTACGGCGCTTCGTTGAGTATTACTATGTTGAGCGTGACGTACACGCCTTCCGCGGCATTGTCCTTATTGCCCGCTCTGTCTATTACCCTTATGTATGTCTTTGCCGACAGCGCGCGCGTCGTGTCCGCCGCGGTTATCCTTATGCCCGTCCTGTGCCACTTGTCTTTGCCCATAGGCTCAACCGTGGCAAGCGCTCGGCTTATGTCGGGATTGACCGTGCCGTTAGTCGTATCGTACCAGTACGCCGTTTGCGCAACGTCGCCCAAATAGCTGTACGGATATATCCTCGAACTGTCCGCTCCGTCCGCAAGCCCCACGAACATGTACGAATCTACGTCCGCGCCATCCATAGCGTCGGGATCGTACATAAACGCGTCAAGCGGTACCTCCAACGCCGAGCCGTACTTGACCTTGGCGTTTATTACATAGTTGCCCGACTCGTCCGCATCTATCTCATAACCCGCGCCCGTCGCATTGTCGTACTCGCTTCCGAGCACTTCCGCCACGCCCGCGCGCTTGTTGTTTACAGTGAGCAATACCGTCGTTTGCGCCGTCTTGCCACCCCTGTCTCTGCCGGTGAACGTCACAGGGAAGCTTACCGAACTCAAATACTTACCGCTCCGCTCGTCAAAGCTGTCCATCCGCCTGTTGATGCGTATGCTTAGCGTGCCGAGCGCCGCGTCTACCTCTACGTCAAACGCGCGCGGCTTGCCTTCCGACGCAGCCCAGTCGAGTTCCGGATTCTGTTCGAGCGCCGCCGCAAGCGCCGTCGCATAGTCGCCGTCGCCAAACGCCGCCACCGTCACCTTGTCGTCCGCGTCCGCGTCGGTGAACATCGCGCCGTACGGATCGTTGGGATCGTGTATCTTGAACGTTATTACGTCGCCCATCGCGCCCGTCGCCGCAAAATTGCTGCCCGTAGGCGCGCCGGTGTCGCGTACCGCATTGGGCGCAGAGTCCGCTACTTTGAGCTTGAACAGCGTGCCCGCGCGCATTACCGCGCCCTCTCGCACGCCGTACAGCCTGCTCATCGGCTTTTCCACTTCTATGTACAGCAATACATCGCTGTCGAAAGTGGCGGTCTTGGGCGTGAACAATATCTGCTTCCCGCCCTCGGTAAACTCAAAATCCACATACTTCAATACAGCGTCCAACCGCGCGCCCGCGTCGTTGCCCGCAACTATCTGTCCGCCCGCTTCGGTTATACCGCCTATGAGATAGGACGACCGCGCGCTCGCGCTGTTTCTCAGTACAAACGTGCCCGCACGCGCGTTGCGCTCCAACATGTTCCCAAGCGTCGCTTCGCTCAGCCTGTTCCACTTCTGCGTGTCGCTGTTAAGCTCCATGAACGCGTATAACCGCGCCGCGTACACCGGCTGTACCGACGCACTCAACGCGTCGCGGTCGGCTATCGGGGAAACTGCCGCACCCGCCGCGCTTACATAATTGTACTCGGTCGGCGTGGGATCGGTCGATCCGTAGTAGTCGTCGTACGACTTGACCTCTACCTCGTTCGAGCCTTTGAGATAGTTGACGTACCCGCCTTCGTCAAGCGCTCCTACCGTCGGATTGGTCATGTCCGAATACATCGTATATACGTGTATCGTGATGGGCGTCGTATTCGCGTAATCACCGTTGCCGGGGTCCGCTATTAAGAACTTCAATTCCTCGTAGTCCCTGTCCGTCCCCGCATTGAACCCTGTCGCTACAAGCGTGAACGACCTGCCTCCGTCGCCCACCGTTATGTCAAAGTAGTCGGCACTGTATACCATGCTGCCGTTCCTGACCAGCTCTACGCCGTTTACCGTAAAGCTTCCGTCGCGGTACAGCGTCATGTTCTCCGTCTCTTCGCCACCGTCCGGGTCTTCGGCTATGCGTTTGAGCTCTACCCTGAACGTGCTGTACGCACGGTGCTCGCCCATGTCCGTTATGCTGAAATCACTGTACTTAATATGCGCGCTCGTTTCCGGATCGATCATCGTTTCCGTGCCGTTGGGTACGGTGAACATGTTGTATACGCCAAGCTCGCTCGTCCCCTCCAATCGGGATTTGGCTATCTCCACCGCGTCGCTCACGTCTTCCGGATTGCGCGCCACAGGCTTGGAGCTGACTACCGTTATGTACAGCGTCACCGTCACTATCCCGTTCTCGCCGTCGCTGAGCGTGATCGTTATAGGCTCGTTTACGCACGAACCGTTGGCATATATGCGTATAGCCATCCTGTCGGCGACCGAGCCGCTCTCGTTTGTCAACGAGAATAAATCATCCCAGCCTATCTTGTTGGACGTCACCCTTACGTTGGTTATCCTTAACCTCCACGGCGTGTCGTCGTTCGCCAAGCCCAAATACCCAAGGTGAGTGCCGCGCGGCGAGTTCGTGCTGTCCGTTATTATAGTCCCGCCGTTTTGGCCCAGGGGATTGCCCTTCTCCGACGTTATTTGGCTGTATATCCAATAATTGCCACTGCCCGTCGCGTTGTTGTACCCGTCGCCCACAGTGTCGCCGTAGCCCGGCTCGATCGTGCGGTTGCGGTAGTACCCGTACGTCGCCGAGTTCATGTACGCCTCGCTCCCGCTGCCTCCGCCTATGAACGTGTCGTAGTACGTCGTAAGTACTGTCAGATCGTCGCCTACGCGCATCGTGAAGTTGCGCGCCGTCGCCGTCAACGTCGGCGTCTGGTTGGTTACGTTTATTACAAACACAAACTCCTGCGTCGACAATCCCAAGCTGTCGTAGAACCTGAGCGTGAATCTGTACTCGTCTACGGATACGCTCCTTCCGTTTACCTTGGTCGTAGTGCGCCTGTTTACCTTAAACCGTATATTATTGGTCATAGGTACGCTCTTCGCGTTCAGCGGCCCGTCGCCTTCCTTCTCCATCCACATCACAACGTCGCGCGTCGCGTCAGTCGAAGGCGTGAACCCGCCTCCGTCCCTGTAATACTTGTCTTCACCATCCTTCTTGTACGTGCTCGCGTCCGCGTCGTACACCGTGTTGGGATCTAAAAGATACTTGTCGTGCGCAAACGGCGAATCCAAATAGTCGCCCGTCTCCTTGCTTACTCCGCTCGACCTGCTCTCGAATATGGTCTTTGTGGCAAGCGAATTGTATCCGCCTACGCTCTCTACGTATATGTCCGCGTCAGACACTATGTCGTACAGATTGATCGACGCCATGCTGCCCACCGCAAGGTCTATGGTGTACTCGCGCGACGTCACTAACCCGCTCGACGTGGTTATAGGCTTGCCTACGTTTTTGAGCGTGGGCGCCGCATTGGTTATGGTTATGCGAATCTCTACCGCTACGTACGCTCCGTCGTCGCGCCCCACTCCGCAGCTGTCATATACCAATACCTTGAACGGATAGTATACCCGCGTGGGATCGGCCGCGTCGGTGTTGCCCGTGGCATACTCCGCCACAAGCCCGCGCGCCTTGTATATCTCTTTTACGTCGTCCGTAGACGTTATGCTGTACTGCTTCCCACCAAGCTTGTTAAGCCGCGCTATCTCGTCCGCCAACGCGAACTCGTTGATGAACGTCTTGCGCCCGGACATTATGTTGAGCACCCTGCCGCCCTCCGCAAGCGACGCAGTAAAGTAGCTGCTGTACCCTTCCGTGCCGCTCTCGCCGTACGTGTTCGTGCCGTATATTCCGGAGTTCGGCTGGTAGTCCTCCGCTACTCCGCTTATCCGCCCGTTGCTCGCCGCAGTTATGCTCTGCACGCCGAAGTAGTTCTTCATAGAGTTCTGCGCCCGCGCCGATCGCGACGTGTTGGTAAACGCGCCGCCCTCTACGCTCATCACTCTGTTAAGTCCGCTTTCCCCGCCCGTCCAGTTGCTCAGCTGCGTGAACGAGTCCATTAGGAAATACGCCATGTCGCGGTAGTGACTCTCCTTATACTTCTTCGAATAGTCGCTGTCCGTGTACACTATCCTCTTGGCGTCGCTATGCCCGCTTATCTCTTCCACATCACCCGTCGTGCCGTCCCTTCGCACCAACGCAAACTCCTGCGCCGTCGCCGTCGCCATCGTTACGTCGTAATAGTACGTGCCGTTCTCTATGTCGTATTTGAGCTCGTCGTCCGCACTCGCCGCGCCGTCGCGCGCGTACAAATCGAGCTTGGCGTTCTCTACGTGCATGCCGACAGTGACCGTCCGAGTGTCGTTCAGCCTGTTCTCTATTATGTTTGTCCTGTTCCCGCCTTCGTATATCGACCGCGCAAGCTTAATCGTGAGCGTGAGATTGTGCGTCCCCGTCCTCACGTCCTTCTTGCTGAATACCAAGCCGAAATTGTGCTCTTGCAGCCTCTCCGCCTGCTCCGCCAAGTACATCAGCCTGCCGTCGCCCACAAAGTTGTTCTTGTTGGCCGGCGCGTCTTCATACCCCAACAGCTCGTCTTTCTCGTTTACCGTGAGTACGCTGAGCCTGTTGTTAAAGTACTCCCTACTGTATTCGTTGTATACGCTTTGCGCGCGTTTCAGCCCACCGTCGCTGTTTTCGTTTATCTCAAACGCGTCAATGTTGACGTACGGGTTGTCGTCTAAATCCTCGCCCGTCCAGCTGTGTACGCCGTCGCTGAGCGTTATTGCCTTGCCTATCCTGCTGAGCTCGCCTACCGAATACGTCCCGCTTCCCACTTCGTACCCGACAAAGTACTTGCTGTACTCCACCGCGCCGTTGTCCGCTACGTTCGTCAGGTCGCTCAATAACCCGAAAAAGCTCATCGGTATGTACACTTCCTTCTCGGCCGTGCTTTCGTCCCACGTCGGTATCTCTATTACCGACGGATACACGTACGCCGCTTCGCCCTCGGCCATCGCTTTCTCTATGCCCTCGGCATACTCCATGCCCGAGTTCACGCCCGCAAGCGTGCCGTCCGCATTTCCCGGCGCGCGCTCCTTTATTGTGTGTTCCCCGCTGCCGTCGCGTTTGAGCTGCCTAATAGAGCTGCTCTCGCCCATGCTTACGAGACTGTATTTTATGTCTTTTATCTGCGAGTTCGTGTACGCACTGCTTTCATTCCCGTCGTACGTCGGTACGTACGTCGTCGTGTCGCCCGCCGAGTCCGTGTGCTCCACTACATAATAATCGTTGTACTTTGCAAACTCGTCCTTGGTGCGTATGCCCGTGCTCGCTATGAACTGGTATACCGTCGCCTTTATGCTACCGTCTACGTCCGTTCCTTCTTCTATGCGCCTGTCACTGTTGTACGCCGTGCCCTTGCCCGCCGTGTCGCCGCCAAGCGACGCTTGGTCGCGTACCGACAGCGTTACGCTTATCCGCTCGTCCGCCTTGAACCCGGCATTCGCCCTGAGCCTCAGCGCCCACTCCGTATATATCCATCTGCCATGCGCGTCAAAGAACGTGTTTAACGCGTACTTGCCGCTCACTATCCCTTCTATTACCTTGTTGCGCTGTATCCAGCTGTACGTCTCTCCGTCCTGTACATAGAACAAAAGCTCCGCAACGTAATTGTCCGGCAACGTCGTAGTCGCATGTATCTCCGTCTCGCCGTTCTCGCCCACGGTCTGCCCCAAGAAGTACACCGCTACCGCAGGCGCGCCGCCCGTGCCAAACCCGGTGTCCCTAATTACCTCGGGCACCGCTTTATCCAACGCATTGCCGAGCGCCTCGCCCGCCATCTCGGCCGCGCCATCTTGCAGATTTATATATCCCGCTCCGTCCTTAATAGGTGACAATACCGTCAGGCTGTGCAGCCCGTCGCCGTCCGTCGCTATCTTCTTTATGTCGGCGTCCACCGCTCCGCGCGCCGTTTTGAGCTCGGCTATGGCGCTGTCCCCGCCGACTATGTATCTGTCCCTGTTGATGTCCGCCGTGCTCGTGCTCTCAATAGACCATAACGGGTCGTTCGCGTCAAACCCGTACTCTTCCGTCGTGTTGAGCTCCGGCGCAGTGTTTATTACCTCTATCCGCACATACCCCAACGACGTTCCGCCCTTGCCGTCGCTTACGAAAAAGTATACGTATACCCCCGACGCTATTGCCTTAGTCGAGCTTATTGCGCTTACCGTAAGCGTGTACTGCGTCGTGAGCGTCGCCGTCATGTACTCGGTCAAGCTCCGCCCTTCCGCCTCGCCGTCGTCCGTCGTGTACTTGCGCGCCACACCGTCAAACGACGTCATATTCTTGTATAGCGTCGCAAGATCGGGCGTGTTCGCAAGCAGCGTCCCAAGCGACGTTACAAACTCGGGCGTGTCCGCGTCTATGTCGCGCATCAACCCCGTGCTGTTACCGTTGCCGTTGCTACCGAGCGTTACGCTCGTGCCCATTACCGTGTATTCTTCGTTTTTGTCGTTTATCCCCTTTATGGCTACCGCCGCAAGCTCTTCGTACCTGTATTTGTTCTTGATCTCCGGCGCAGTGTTTACTACCTCGATCTCTACGCGTATGGTTATGCTGCCGCTGCCGTCCGAACTGTCTCCGTACCTGTCGCGTACCGTCAGCTCAATCGACGCAGGATGCATCGTGCGCGTGTCTGCCGTCAGTATTACATAGTCTAAGTCAAACGTCACTCCGTCTATCCTGACCTTGTTGCCAAACGTGCACGTGACGAAGCTTTCCGTGTTCGTCTGCGCGTTTACAAACGCAAACCCAGTCGGATTGTACGTGTACCCGTCGCTGTCCCCGTCGTTGTTGCGCGCAAAATACAGCCTGTCGCCGTACACGTTCGCATTTGTGTTAACCACACTGCCTACTACCGTGCCGTTCACGCCCGCGCTTACCTTCCTTACCGCGGCAAGCTTTTCCAGCCGTTTAAGCATGCCGTCCGTCGACGCTATCTTGTTCTTGTATTCGTTCGATCCGTACCGAGACGCGTCGAATATGCCGTTGAACGCATAGTTGTTAGGCGTCTCTTCCATGTCTGTCGACAGCAACCCCGTGTTGTCGTACCTGCCGCTCAATCCGTTGAGCGTGAACCCGTACTCCGGCCGCATTACCGCACCGTACGCCGTGTCTATGTCGTAGTCGTATACCAAATCATACGGCGTGATCGCCACCGTCGCGCCAAGCGGTATCCTGTACGTCACCGTCGGTACGCTCTCTCCGTCTTCACTGTCGTACGTGTACGTGCTGCTCGCATTCTCGTTAGACCCGCTCGAATACGTCGCTACGTTCGCGCTCCCGCCTGCATACGCCTTCGGCCCGCTGTTCCTTACCCTTATAGCTATCTCTATACCGTTGGTGTTCTTCGTCCCCTTCGCGTCCTCTACAAATACCTGCGCGTACATGTACCTGTTCATCGTCGCAGAACGTAGCTTTATCTTTAACCCCGTTACTATGTAGTACTCGCCCTCTTCTTCAAGCGTGATGTGCTTGTACCCATCGTCACCGTTGCTGCCACCGGCGTTGACTACTATCCTGCCGCCCTCGTACGCCGCACTCGCTAACTTGTCCTTTTCTATGTATATCTTGATGAACCGTACCGTCACATACCTGTTCTGTGCGTACGCGCCTTCGCTGTCCTCGCCGCTGCTGTACCCGTCGCTGCTTATGCTCTTTACAATGCTCTCCAACGTCACGTCTCGCGACAGCGTCAACAGCTCGTTTAATTTCCCTTCACGCGCGTCACTCGCGTCCGCTATTAACCCTGTCTCCGTCGCATAGCTGTCACCGTCCGCACCAAGCGGTTGTAACCCGACAGCCGTGTACTCGTCTCCCAACTTGTATTTGCCCACTACGTGTATGCCGTTGTAGTTTACCGACATCGGCGCAAAATAATATTCCGCGTCCACTCCGCCGTCCGCCGTCGGATACACGTTCGCATTGCCTTGACTCGTCGCACTGCCCGGATTCTCGGTTATACCCACAGGCGCGTACTCGCTCGTCCGACCTACCCTGAACGCCAACGGCAGCCATATCCCGTCGTCGTCCACTTCGCACCTGTCCTGTATGTGCAATACCAAATAAAAGTGTCCTTGCGCGTTCGCCCTGCCGCTCTTGTACTGCGAATAACTCGGCCTAAGCCCCATTACGCTTATGCTGTCCCCACTGTACGTGTACCGCATGAACGCCGTTGTCGACGTGTCATTGCCCCCGGCAGTCGCGTTGTATACTATACCCGCGCTGAACCCGGTGTCCGTCGCCGTCGACGCCGTGTGCAAAAACTCTTCGCTGTCCTGTGTGTACGTTCCCGCACCCTCGTTGTACCCCGTCGTCGGTACTATAACGGCGTGCCTGTCCAACAGCACTATCTCCTTAGTCGGCACTACCATCGACGTTATGCTGTGCGTCGACCCGCTGATCGCTCCGTCCGCGTCACTGTAATACTCGCTTAGCCTGAGCGTCTTTTGCTCGCCTACACCGAGATCGACTACATTGTTCCCCGCGACCTTCGGCCTGCTGTTCTCCATGCGGAACACTATGTCCATCGCCACTGTACGGATGTCCGGTACCGTATTGTTGTACGAACTGCCGTACGCATTCGTCTTCTCCACTACGTACAGCGTTACAGGGATTACCTTGTACCCAGGCTCCGGCGATATGCTCATAATAGACAGCTGGTCGTATGCGTTCGCTATTACCGCTTTCGCCGTGCTGTACGCCGTGATGTTATGCCCGGTATACCCGCTGTCCCCGTCAAGCTCGTTGATCTTGTATTTCCGTCCCGACGTCGTGCTCGTTAGCCCCGTCGT
>JAFLVF010000051.1 GCA_022508425.1 Clostridiales bacterium
GACATTGAGCGGCTCGTCGAGCGACACCTCCGCCCTAAGCCGCACCACGCGGCGCAAGTGCATCAATATCTCGTTCTCGATACAGCGCGAGGCGTACGTAGCGAGCTTAATGTTCTTGTCGGGATCGAAAGAATTTACCGCTTTGATCAGCCCCACCGTGCCGATTGAAATCAAATCCTCGGGGTCTACGCCGGTATTGTCGAACTTACGCGCAATGTACACGACAAGCCTTAGGTTATGCTCGATAAGCAAAGTCTTGACCTGCGGCTCGGTCTTGAGCCGAGCGAGCGCGGACGCCTCCTCTTCGGGCTCGAGCGGGTGCGGCAGACCGTCGCCCTGCGTTATGTACTCGAGATCATGTTCGTCCACGCCGTCGAGAGATATAAGCGCTTTGTGCAGTTTCTTTAGTTTTTTCAGCAGCAAAAGTATCTTCATAATCCCTCCGACAATAAGGCAGGCCCCAAAAGCATTTCGTGCGCGGCGCAAAATTTTCCTTTGCCGCCGACGACACCCAGTATCGCATTTATTCTATGCGACTGCCCGTCCGAATAGACCGTGACAGAGGTCGGCTCGATGAGGTAAGCGCTCGCCTTGCCCGCCGCCGTTACGATATCCAACCGTCTGTAACTATCGACTTTTTTCAAAAACTCTCGCGCCCCACTCTCGTCGAGCTTGGCGATAAACCGCGCAAAATCGGTGATTATCACGGGCAAGCCCGACTTGTCGTCGATTACGCCGTTGCCTGTGTCGAGAAAGGCGTCGAAGGTCAGCTTGTTGCCGAAGATCTCCACCTCCGTACCGAACTCGTACGGCGCGCGCGCACGAGAGGATATCAGCTTCTTAGATACATATTTAACGCATAGATACACCGTCGCACCCGCGCCGAGCGACAAAAACAGCGGATATTTCCTGCTAAACTCGGAAGCGCCTCCCGCGCTCGAATATATGATCAATCCGAGCGCATAGCTTGCCCCGCCGAAAGCAAACGTACATCCGAAAAACAACAGCGACGACGTAATAGGCCGCCGAGTTTTGACATACAGTATCGCGCACAGAGCTACCCCGAGCGAAAGCTTGATAACGAGCAACGCCCACGAAGGCACCGAAATTAACGGATAGAACACCGCCGCAATCGTACCTACAGTTGCCGCTATCAACAGTCTTACGACATTTTCACGCTTGCTCAACAGCCGCGCCGCCGCCGCTCCCGCAAGATATGTAAGCAAAAAATTATCGGCAATGACAAACTCTATGTACATGCCGATATTGTAGCAGAAATATTAAATTATTGTAACGCCGTTTGTGTCGAAAGCGTCCGCCTTTTTGCTCAAAACCGCGCTTATATTGTCGAGTCGATTTTTCGACAAATTCAAATTATTAACAATAAGTCGCCGAATATTTTTTCTTTTAACATTGCGGCGTCCTTCTTGGAAAAGAATCTCAACACGGTTTTTTTGCCGTCTTTCATCCATACGTGCAGCGACCAACACCCGCCCGAAGGCAATTCGCCGAAAAATATTGTTGCTATATATCGCCATTTATACGGATAAAATTCAATTTTTTCTATATCGGCAATTTTTATCGTATTTAGCAATTGATTGCGCTTGTAGCATGCTATTTCATTTTCGGTAAACTCATATCTTCTGCCCTTATAGAATTTAACCGCCACCGCCGCTATAATGAAAACAACATCGAAAACACAAGAAAGTATTAGCCAAGGAATCAGTTCTTCATCGTATTCAACTAATATCGTAATAGATATCGCAACACCGAACAATGTCCACAAGACGATAAACGCGATAATAAGTTTCACTATAAAACTTCTGTTTGAATTTAATTGTATCGGCATATTGCTTTCCTCAAATTATATTCATTGCGTACATAATTATATAAACATCAAATTTGTTTTGTCAAGAAAAAATTATCATCAATATAAAGCAAACGCGGCGGGAGCATTACCGCCCACGTCGCGTTACTTGTAATGATTAAGCTATGTCGGTTACGGTGTAGCCTGCCGCGTCGACAGCCGCTTTAAGAGCGTTGTCCGAAACGGGTTTTGTCATCGTAACTACCGCCGTTCCGCTCTCGTGGCTGACCTCGGCGAGACTTACGCCGTCGACGGCCTCCAGCGCCTTCTTGGTATGCGCTTCGCAATGCCCGCACATCATACCTTCGATTTTCAACGTTTTTTGCATGTTTTGATTCTCCTTTTTTATTTTATTCTTGACCTTTCGGTCATGTTTGGCATTATGAGGATTGAAGAGATTGAGCCTAAGTGCATTCATAACTACGCAGAAGCTGGACAGGCTCATCGCCGCCGCGCCGAACATGGGATTGAGCTGCCAACCCAACAGCTTGATAAACACGCCGGCCGCGAGCGGTATGCCCAATGTATTGTATATAAACGCCCAAAATAGGTTTTCGTGAATGTTTCTTAGCGTCGCTCGGCTCAAGCGTATCGCGGCAGGCACGTCCGATAATGTGTTTTTCATGAGCACGACGTCCGCCGCATCTATCGCGACGTCGGTGCCCGCGCCTATCGCAATGCCGATATCGGCGCTCGTCAGTGCCGGTGCATCGTTTATTCCGTCGCCCACCATTATAACTTTACCCTTGCTTTTCAGCTCGCTGACTACGCTCTCCTTGCCGTCAGGCAAAACGCCGGCAATCACCTCGTCCACTCCGACTTTGTCCGCAATCGCTCGAGCCGTGCGCTCGTTGTCGCCCGTCAGCATGATTACGCGTATGCCCATATCTTGCAGCTCTTTTACGGCCTGCGGGCTGTCCTCTTTGATTACGTCGGCGACTGCTATAATGCCTATCGGCTTATCGCCGCGCGAGAAGAACAGCGGTGTTTTTCCTTCTTCGGCAAGGCGGTCGGCCTCTTTTATCATTTCATCAGAAACTTGCGTTTGAGAAGAAATATACGCCAAATTACCGCCGCATATTACGCTACCATCGAGCTTTGCCGTCAGTCCGTTTCCCGGCAGAGCCTTAAATTCCGCAACCTCTTCAAACCGGATATTGTCGTCTTCCGCTCTCTTGATAACCGCACGTGACAACGGATGCTCGCTCTTGCGTTCCAGAGAGTACGCGATACTCAACAGTTCGCTCTCCGTCATTCCGTCGGCAGGGACGATATCTGTAACCTGCGGCGTTCCTTTTGTTATCGTGCCCGTCTTGTCCAAAACGACGTACTGCGCTCTACCAGTAATCTCGAGCGACGCGGCGGTCTTGAACAAAATGCCGTTACGCGCGCCCTTGCCGTTGCCCACCATGACCGCAACGGGCGTCGCCAATCCAAGCGCGCACGGGCAGCTGATTACAAGCACGGATATCGCGCGCGCAAGCGCATAGCCGACGGCAAACTTCCCCGCAAACAGCCATACGATAAACGTTACAAGCGCAATTCCCATAACCGCGGGCACGAACACGCCCGACACCTTGTCTGCCACCTTTGCAATAGGCGCCTTGGTCGAAGCGGCGCCCTCCACCATTTGTATTATCTGCGACAGCGTGGTGTCCTCACCGACGCGCGTAGCCTCGCATCGGATAAATCCCGACCTGTTCAGCGTGCCTGCCGACACGGCGTTTCCAACCGTTTTGTCGACAGGGATGCTCTCGCCCGTAAGCGCCGATTCGTCGACAGCGCTGTTGCCTTCCAGCACAACACCGTCAACCGGGATATTTTCGCCCGGACGCACGACGTATATATCGCCTTTATTTACCTGCTCGATAGGGACGGTTGTCTCCTGCCCGTCGCGCACAACTACGGCCGTTTTGGGCGCAAGGCTCATCAAGCTTTTAAGCGCGTCCGTAGTTCTGCCCTTAGAGCGAGCTTCTAACAATTTGCCGAGCGTAATAAGCGTCAGTATTGTCGCCGCAGACTCGAAGTAGAATTCGTCCATATACGCCATGACCGCCGCATGATTACCGTGCAACTGTGCGTCGGACATAAGAAAAAGCGCAACAACGCTGTAAATAAACGCGGCGGAAGATCCGAGCGCAACAAGTGCGTCCATATTGGGCGCGCGACGCCACAAGCTCTTAAACCCGCTCACAAAGAACTTTTGGTTAATAACCATTATAATCGCGCTCAATATCAGCTGAACAAGACCCATGGCGACATGATTGTGCGCGAGAAATGACGGCAACTTCCAGCCCCACATCATGTGCCCCATCGATATATACATGAGTAGCACTAAAAATACGAGCGAGGATATGAGCCGCACCAATAATTTCGGTGTTTCGCTGTCTTTGAGTTCGTCTACGGAAGCCGATTTTCCGCTTTCGCTCTTCCCGCCTTTCAGCTCTGCTCCATATCCTGCATTGACTACGGCGGCAATTATTTCGGCAGATGTAGCCGTGCCGTCGACGCTCATCGAGTTTGTTAGAAGGCTGACAGAGCATGAAGTTACGCCCGCCACTTTCTTGACGGCTCTTTCTACGTGCGCACTGCATGCCGCACAGCTCATGCCCGTTATCGAATATTGATCCATATTCTCTTATTATGCCTCATTTCATCAATTTTTGCAGCGTGTCCACAAGTTCGTCTATGACTTCGTCGTTGCCGTCGTGTATATCGCGCACCACACAGTGGCGAATATGGCTTGCTATCAAGTCCTTATTGAAGGCATTGACGGCGGCGTTCACGGCCGCAGACTGCACCAAAATATCCGGGCAATAGGCGTCTCTCTCCACCATCGACCGGATACCGCGTATCTGTCCTTCTATGCGGTTGAGTCGGTTGATCAGCTTCTTTCTCTCCTCGTCGCCGCGCTCGGTGTGCTTGCAACAGCACTCTTTGTATTCTCTTTCCATTGTATTCACCGTAAATTCCGTATACCCCTACCAGGTATTTATATTATATACCCCCATAGGGTATTTGTCAAGTATTTTACTTAATATCGAAAAATATTTTATCGATGACATCGGATAATACAAAACAAGCGCAACGAGATATCTCGTCGCGCTTGTTAACTGTATGTAACTGTCGATTATTTGTTATTAAGGCGCTTCCACCAATTCATTTCGGCGTCGCTCAATGAAATTTTGCCGCTGTTATCGTCGGAGGCGGAGGGCGCTACGGGAGGCGGCGGGACAGTCGGCTGTGCCGGAGGGGGCACATGCGATTGCGGCGCTTGATCGCCGAACAGATTGAGCGGCGGGACCGGTTGAGGCTGCGGGGATACGGTGGGTTGCTGAACGGTAGGCTTTGCCTCGTTGTTTTCGCCGGGGGCGAACGGCCGCTTGAAGCCAGTAGCAATAATCGTGACCTGAATGCTGTCCTGAAGCGCGGGTACCGTACCCGTGCCGTATATAATTTCGACGTCTTTGTCGCATATGCTTCTTACAATCTCGACGGCGCGCGCGTTCTCGTCTATCAACGCGTCCGTACCGCCCTCGATGTTTATAATCACCTTGGAAGCGCCCTCAATCGTCATGCCGAGCACCGAATTGTTGACCGCTTTTTGCACGGCGGCGACGGCACGGTTGGTGCCGTTGGCCTGTCCTATACCCATAACGGCGTCACCGCCGTTTTTGAGCACGTTGCATACGTCCGCAAAGTCGACGTTTATGGTGTTGGGGTTCATTATGAGGTCGGTAATCGCTTGGACGCCCTGTCGCAGTACGTCGTCGGCGTATGCAAACGCTTTTTGAATAGTCAAGTCCTTAGCGACGCTCAACAGCCGCTCGTTGGAAATAATGACGATGGAGTCGACGTACTTCCTGAGATTGGCAATGCCCATCTGCGCGTTGCGCATGCGCACAGGACCTTCAAACAAGAACGGCGTAGTTACGAAAGCAACCGTCAGCTTGCCGAGGCTTTGCGCAATCTCGGCAATTACGGGCGCGGCGCCCGTACCCGTACCGCCGCCCATACCGGCGGTGATGAATACGAGGTCCATATCCTTGATGAGGTTGACGAGCGTCTCTTTGCTCTCTTCCGCGGCCTTCTTGCCCTTCTCCGCGTCGGCGCCCGCTCCGAAGCCCTTGGTCAGGTTGGAGCCGATTTGGATGCGCTTTGTCGCCTTGGAAACACGAAGAGCCTGAAGGTCGGTGTTTATCGCCATAAAGGTTTCGACCTTGAGTTTGGCCTTAACCATATTGTCTACGGCATTGCTTCCGCCGCCGCCCACGCCTATAATAGCTATCTTGACGGGCGAAGTGACTTCCGCCTTTACGTTTGCGGCAATGCCGGCTTGAAGATCCTTGTAATTCATTGTTTTACTCCTTCCCTGCTGTTGAGCGTAGTTTCGACAGCCAACGTCTTATTTTACCGAAAAATCCGACAAAGTCGGCTTCGCAATTGAGCACCATGTCCATAACTCCGAGCGCTGACGACAGCTTTGGATTGTCAAACAGCGGCAAGCGCGGTTTGATTTCGCATACGTCGCGGCGCAGTCTCGTAGACAACGCTTGCACCGCACCGCGCATGGCTAGACCCCCGCCCGTAATATATAGCGGCGCAAACTCGGGATAATAGTAGTCGCAAGCTTTAAGCGCGCGCTCGACAAGGCTGATAAACAGCTCGATTTCGCCGATGACGATATTGTTGACCTCGTCTACGTCAAACTCGTAATTGTCCTTGTTGACAGAGATTATATATTGCGTGCGTAAAATCGGAACGTCGTTATCGACGTCGTCATCGCGATTGTCCTCGCGCTTCTCCTCGTAATGGGGATTGAGCGAGAGTATCACGTTGTGCTTGAGTTCTTCGGCGACAATCCACGGTATTTCGAGATATTCGGACAGCGCCTTGGTTATGCGGTTTCCGCCCCAAGCAAAGTAATATTGTCGGCAGATAGCGTCGCCGCGCCCTATCGCGAGCACCGTCGACAGCGCGCCGACGTCGGCGAACATGACCGTATTGTCGCGCTTGTGACTGTCAAACAGGAAAAGCTCTTCGGCAAGCGGCGCCGACAGATATTCGGTCTCCGGAATGCCGTAATTCTTGACCGCGGCGTCGACGAGCGAGATAAAGTCATTGCGAGCGAGAATGTACGACAGGCTACCGCCGAGCCGCACCGACGTAAGCCCTACCGGGTCGATCAGTTTCAGCTCGTCGTCAAGTGTGTAGTATATAGGTTGAATGTTTATCACGCTGTAATTAGCGTTGTCCGCATAGATATTACCCTGCTCGAACAGTGTGTCGATATCGCTGTCGAGCACGCGCCGCTTCTTGCCGAGCGACATATTGACGTCGTTGACGCGGCAAATCGAAAAGTCGGCGGGCACGCCTATAAACAGCTTGTTGACTTTGAGCTGCGCAGACGATTCGGCAGCGTTGACGGCTTGCTCTACGGCAGCCGCGACGCGCTCGGGCGCGACGAAATCACCGTCGGCATAACCGTCGTAATTGCACATTCCTATTCCGTCGAGCGAAATAGTGTTGTTAATTCCGCGACTGCCGATCAAAACCGTGATTTTGCTCGTGCCAAAGTCTAAAATAGCTACACTCTGCTTCAAATCCGCACCTACTTGTCCCGTCCGCTTCTTTTGAAAACGCCTATATCGGGTAATAATATATTCATTATACATTCCAACTCATCTTTTGTCAAGTAGTAGCCGATAAATATTACAAATTCGGGCATAACGAAAACGCCGAAACACGCCGTAATTCATACAGGTAATTTTTGCGAAAATACGACCGCCGCGCTGTACGGGACTACGTTAATAAAGATACACTTTCTACTGCGACAATAAATTCAAAATATTTGACACGTGTAGTACATTCGAATCAAAACAAGTCCTGTTTTCCGACGGTTATAACTATTACAAAGATACCCCGAAAGTATCTTCAAAGGCCTTGCATATTGCTTTGTACTTCGGCGGATCCTTGTAATAGATCACCGTATTCTTTTCCGTGCCGTCCGCGAAGAGCACATAGACGAGCTTGGAACTGCCGTCGTAAATTATATTCTTCGTCCTATATTGCTCTTCCCAAAAGAAAAACCCGAGTATCGTAATATTATCAATAAGCTCCTGCCCTTGTTCCGCCGTAAAGGCTGCAAGCTCTTCTGTGTCGTTATATTCCCCCGACTCGTCTGCGTCTGTATAATCTCCCATATATTCTATGGTATCGGTCACTACTCCGTGCTCAAAGTCGAAAGTGCGCACATGTCGACGCATGCCGTGCCCGCCGCCATAAGAAGTTTCTATTCTCAATACTTTTTTGCCATCGTAGATACTGCTGTACGGTTTCTTTTGAGATATACAGCCGTACAAACTAAACGCAATAAGTATAATAAGAAACAGAGAAATTAACTTTTTCAATTGGCTACCCCTTTAATACAGATACATTTTATCATAAAACGTATATTAAAACAAGAGCAATGACAAACAAGATCGTCATTGCTCTTGAAAAGTGTTTATGTCAGTCCTTGCCATTATATGACAAGTATTTAAGCCTTAACGTATTTTGTTATATAATACCCGTCGCCGTCCTCGGCAGAATACGTAGTGCGAATTTCGCCCGTAGACAACTTGTATGCGCGGATGGTGCCCGAAGCTTGGTTTATCGGGTTCATTGGATCGGGATCGGAGAATATACTCCATGCGTTGTCGAGCAAACCGTAGAAGTTGTCGCCCGTGCCTTGAACTTCTATCGAACAACCTGCCTGCGTGCGTATATAGAAATAACCGTCGCGCGTAAGGTCGACAAAGTTGATTAGAAGCGGGATCTGGCGGTCGTTTCCGTCGGGCGTAATCGACTTCATGTACGAAATAAACGCAGTGATAAGCCGATAATCATAGCCGTCGGTGTTCTGGAAGGGCGTGCCGATTTTTTGCGAAACGGCATCGCGCGGCTTGACGAGAAAATATCCGCCGGGAAGCGCGTTCTGCACAATCTCGGCACTGCCGCCTATCTTGCCGGACGAATTGCACTGATACACGGTATCGCCGACGCGGTACATAAACGACGGGCTATACACCACGTAGTTGATTGAAACGCGGTCGGGGAACTTGCGCTCGATATTCTTGACGCCCACTTCGGGATAGGCGCTCTCTATGCGCGCGATGATATCCCGCTCATCGACAAAGAACATGGAAGTGTTCTTCTTGATGCCAGCCGCGTCGATAACCTTTTGGTCGTACTCGGGCGGCGAAGTGACGTAATAGCTGTACGCCTCCACTTCGCGGACAAGGAAAGTAGCGCCGCACACGATGATTACGAGCACGAGCGCCGAGATTACCGATATCAAAACTATCAGCTTCTTGTTCCGCATAGTAAGATTATAACAAACTTTACGGAAATTGTCAATAACTTATGTCAATATTTAAAAAGCCGTAGTGCGCCTAATATTCGCGCCGAGCGAGCTAAAGACGCGCTCTATGTACTCGTATCCCCTATCTATATGCTCCACGCCGTATACCACCGACCGCCCCTCCGCGCCGAGCGCCGCCGTTACGAGCGCCGCGCCGCCGCGCAGGTCCGAAGCCTTCAGAGTTGCGCCGAACAGTTTGGGAACACCGTGCACTACCGCGACCCTGTCTCTGACGGTGATGTTCGCGCCCATTTTGACAAGCTCGCCCGTAAAGCCGTACCTGTTTTCGAACAGATTTTCTATCACAACGGAGCTGCCCGTCGCAATCGCGAGCATTGCCGTAAACTGCGGTTGCATGTCGGTCGGGAATGCGGGATAGACGTTAGTTTCGAGCTTATGTATGGGACGTGGCCGCTCTTGCATAACAATACGCGCGGAATTGCGCCTGACCGTTATTTTTGCGCCCACCTTTCGCAGTCTATCGGTAATCGAAAAAATATGCTCGGGCACGATGTTGTTGACTACTATATTTCCGCCCGTCGCGGCGGCGGCCGCGAGATATGTACCGGCGCAAATTCTATCAGGCATAGGCTCGAACGAGCAACCGTGCAGTTTCTTGACTCCCGTAATCTTGATTACACTGCTGCCCGCCCCTTCTACCTTGCCGCCCATCGCGTTGATAAACGCCGCAAGGTCTACTATCTCCGGCTCGCGCGCCGCGTTGACAATAGTCGTTTCGCCGTCGAGCAACACGCCCGCCATCATCAGATTTTCTGTAGCGCCCACCGACGCGAACTCGAGACTGATCGTCGCAGGCGCCATTTCGGAGCCGTCGCAACATATCACGCCGTAGTCGTCCTCGATCTGAACATTGAGGCTCTTCAGCCCCGCAATATGTAAATCTATCGGCCGCAATCCTATCTCGCAACCGCCCGGACGGCTTATATACGCACGCCTACAGCGCGAAAGTATGGAACCGAGAATAAATATGGACGAGCGCAGTTTGCCCGTTAAATCGTTATTTATGACGTTTAGCGCGATATCTCGGCACGTTATCGTCAGCTTGTCTCCGTCAAACTCCGCTTGACAACCCAAATGCCGCATGATGTCGAGCATGGCGTCGATATCGCGCAAGTGCGGACAGTTTATTATCTCGACAGGCTCTTCCGTAAGAATACACGCGGCAATAATCGGCAACGCCGAATTCTTTGCCGCCTGTACGGTTATCTCTCCTTTTAACGGCTGGCCGCCGTCGATTATCAGTTTTTGCATTGTGCTACCTTCTCGTGCTCTCGATAATTCTAGTATATGAGAAGGAAATAGTATCGGTTAAAAATAATTTGGCTTTGTAAATGACAATGGCGCAAATGATTGCAAAAAATTCAATAACGATGTATACTATATATAATTTATTTACGGCGGTGAATAATGAAAAACAATCAACAATCAAAGCGCGTCACAAAAAGCGTCTATGCAATAAACTTGATGTTCTTTTTGTATTTCGTCATACTGCTAATCGAGCGCTTGTACAGTCTTATACGCTCCGCGACGGCAGGCGTATTTATGTTTGACAATTTGTACAGCGGAATTGTGTACGGTGCAACAATCGCCTCCGTCACTGCCACCGTGTTCTTTATCGCCGTGTTCGCGCACAAAATAGTGCTCGCGCCGTTCTTGCTCAAAGCAGAAGCGCACGATATGAACTACACCGAACTGTCGCGCATTGCGGGCGTACAGCTCGTGGGCGGCATGATGCACACCGAATACACTATAGCCCCGTTACAGTTCTGCGCATACGGCGCATTGATAATAGCAATGTTTGTCAAAACCGCCCTGTCGCATAAAACGTCGGCGCACAAACATCTGTTGTGGCTGTCCGTCATATACCTGACGGCATTTTCAATGGCAATACCCGTCATGTACAGCACCGAAATATCAAGTTATATCCCCTACTATGTTGTAGAAGCGATAACTGCAATAACCCTTGTCGTCTGCTTTACGTACATGCTCGAAAAAGTATTTACCGACAAAGCGCAGGATTTGTTCTATATATTGCCTATCGCGCTTGCACTTGCAGGCGACGCGGTGATAATCGCCCTGCCGTGGCACGAGAAAGTCAATATGTTCGTACTGATATTCCTATGCCTTTCCACCGCGCTGTGGATCGCCGGAAAAACAATCTCTCTCATCATCGCCCACCGCAACAAAGCAATTGTCAGGAAATAATATCGACATATAACTAATCGCTCCGAAGTTTTAACAACTCGGAGCGATTTTCATTATGCTAAAAATAAATTATAATAAGCTTAATTTTTTCTTAATTTCATCAGCAATTGACAAAACACAAAGCCACTCTTTACTGCCACGTATTGCATCCACACTCCACAATGAGGTATTCTCTAATGCGCGAAATCTTTGTGCCAATTCCAAAGATAAATGGTACGTTTCTTCCGATATGAATTTAGCTGATAACAATGAATCAAGCACTGTATCGGATAAAAAGCTAATACAATCGCCGTCAAATTCTTCAAAAATGTGGTACGCAATATCATCATCATTGCAACTCAGCAAAAATGTACCGCAATGACTCAATGCGGAAGTAAAAAAATCATATCGCTCTTTTACACTGATTTTATCCATGCTGTCTTACAAATAACTCGATTTATATTATTTTTAATTATAACATCTCAATATATTCTATGTCAAGAGCGATTGACAACTTAGTCGCGTCGGCAGAACCGGCACTATTTCATCGGAATTGACGGCGGAGTCGCGCCACAGACGGGAAACCGACACGCCCCACTGTCTGAATAGACGGCGTAGACGCGCGCGAGAGCAGGAAACACGAGCGCCGACCGACGGGAGTT
>JAFLVF010000052.1 GCA_022508425.1 Clostridiales bacterium
CCGCGCCGTACACTATCATGGTGTTGGCGTTGGGAATATCTATGCCGTTTTCTATTATGGTCGTTGCGACGAGCACGTCGTACTTGCCGAGCGCGAAATTTTCGACCGAGGTGTTGAGCTTGCGCCTATCCATCTGGCCGTGCGCGTAGGTAAACCGAATATCGGGCAACAACGCTTGCAACCGCCCGGTGTACTCGGCAATGCCTGCCGCAGGCCCGGCGTTGACGTAATTGTATACGATAAAGACCTGACCGCCGCGTTCCACCTCGCGCGATATCGCGTCGGCGCACAGCGCGTCCGAATACTCGGTTACGTACACCTGCGCGGGCAACCGTCCGGTCGGCGGCGTTTCGAGCATGGTCACGTCGCGCATGCCGCTTAGCGCCATGTGCAGCGTCCTCGGAATGGGGGTCGCCGACAACGTCAAAACGTTGACGTCGGCTTTGAGGTTTTTGATCTTCTCCTTGTCGGAAACGCCGAACTTTTGCTCCTCGTCGAGTATCAACAATTCGAGGCTTTTAAACTTGACGGAATTTCCGAGCAGCTTGTGCGTTCCGCACACTATGTCTATCGAGCCGTCGGCAAGGCCTTTGAGCGTCTTTGCCGTGCCGTCCTCTGCGCGGGAAAAGGCCGCAACCCTTACGCCGAACTTCTCCATGCGCGCTTTCGTAGTATTGTAGTGCTGGCGGCACAACACCGTTGTAGGCGACAAGAACGCGACTTGTCCGCCGTTAGCTATCACCTTGAACGCCGCGCGGAGCGCAACCTCGGTCTTGCCGAAACCCACGTCGCCGCAAATCAGTCTATCCATTATCTTGCCGCGCGACAGGTCGTCCATGCACGCGTCGATTGCCGCAAGTTGGTCGGGTGTTTCCGAATAAGGAAAGTCGGCGTTGAACTCGTCGCACAGCGAATTGTCGGTATACGTCTTGCCCTTGGCCACCTCGCGCCGCGCGTACAGCTCCAATAGGTCAAACGCCATCGCCTTCAGTCTCGTCTTGACGCGCGTCTTGACTCTGTCGAACTCCGCGCCGCCAAGCTTGTTTAATTTGGGCGCGTTGTCGGTAAAATCGTATTTTGAAAGCCGCCCGATATTCTCAACGGGCACATACAGCGTATCGTCGCCGGCGTACCTGACTGTTATATAATCGCGCTCGTAGCCGCCGAAATCTACGGCACCCACCGCCTCGCAAATGCCTATGCCGTGCGTTTCGTGCACGACGTAATCTCCGGGCTTGGGCAATTCCTTCATGCCCGTTCGACGAATGGATTCGAATGGATCGCGCTTCATGCCGACGTTGCGCATTCCGATTACTATCGCGTTCTCGCCGAAGAACACGCCGCCGTCCGCCGTAGGCGCTATGTACTCCACGCCGAAAATTTCAGCCCTTTGCATTCCCTCTTGAATGTCGGCGCCGACATAAACTTTTAACCCGCGCGACAGCCATGTCGCAACGTCGCTCTTCAACCCCGACAATCCTTTGCCGTAGACGGGAAGATCGAGGCTCTTAAACTTGAATACATTATCGGGCGAGAAAAACCGATTGGCGCTGTCAATCGCGTGGAAACAAACCATCGCGCCGACGACGCTCGGCTTGTCTATAAGATTGTCCGCCGCGCAATATGGCGACTCGTTGGCCTCGTTCAACCGCTTTGCGCGCGCGATATGCTCGCTGTACGCGAATATGCAATTGTCGTAAACGCTCTTGGCGTCCTCTATGATAATGGGAAGATTGCAAAACTTGTCTAACGTCGTGTGCGGAAACAGCGGCAGTACCGTGCCGTCGCCGTCGCGGTCGCCCGAATTGATGCGCTCTGCCAGCCTGTGCTCGATGGGAAGGCCGTTGCCTTTTCTCTTTTCGCCCATGCGGATGAGCGCGTTTACCGCTTCTCTCTTCGCCTCGTCCGAATACACTACCTCGCACGCGGGATAGGCTGTGAATCTGTCTGTCCTCTTGCCCGCGGTCTGCGCAGCGATATCGAGCGCGCGCACCGAGTCGCACTCGTTGCCGAAAAATTCTATCCTTGCCGCCTCGCCGCCTATCGTGCAGATATCGAGAATATCGCCGCGAACGGCAAATCGAGCGGGCTCGTCCACATGCCCGCAACGCGTATATCCCGCCGCAACGAGCTGTTTTATCACATCGTCGGTGCGGTAGGTCTTGCCTTTTTCAAATACTATTCCGCCGCCGACAAAGCTTTCCGCCGTCGGCACTATTTGCATCAGCGCTTCCGCCGTCGTCACGACCACGTCGGCCTTGCCGCACGCGATATTATACAGAGCGCGAAGCCTGCCTTGCGTTCTGTCGACGCCGGACGGGAGCAGAACATTGTTCTTGGGCAACAGCAATTGTGCTTCGGGATAATGCAACGACAGCTCGACAAAAGCCGTGCGCGCCGAAACGACGTCGGCGCATACGTACAAAAACTTGCCAAACGCCGTACATAAAAGTCGCGCGTCCGATTTCGTCAGTCCGAAAATAGACGCGCTCTTGCCGCTCTCTATGGCGCGTACGGCGGAGCCTATCTCCCCGTCGAACGCGCGTATAATGCCGCCGATTGTTTGCATTGTTTTCCGAGTTCTAAACGTTTACGGTTAATTCCTGCCAAGGCTTGTCCTCTATCCAGGCCTCTATCATATCGCATGCCGCGTCGTACGCTCTGTCGAGTATGGGCTTGTCCACCGTCGGAATGCGCATAAGCACGTAATCGACCAATGATATGTAGTCGGGCTTAAATCCCGTACCTATGCGGACGCGGGCGAATTTCTCGGTGCCGAGCTTGGCCACAATATCGCGCATGCCGTTGTGCGTGCCGGCAGAACCGTTTAGCCGTGCGCGCACCGTACCGCGTTTTATATCCACGTCGTCGTAGATTACAAGAATATTCTCCGGCGGAACTTTATAGTACCGCGACAGCCCGCCTATTGCGTCGCCGGACAGATTCATATACGTCTGCGGCTTGCATAGAAAAATCTTCTCGCCCGCCGAATTCGTCACATCGCAAAGCTCCGCGTCGCCTTTAACGATAAAGCGCGGCGCGTTGATTCGCTCGGCAAAACGGTCGAGCGCTTTGAACCCGACGTTATGAAAGGTATCGGCGTATTCGCCGCCCGGATTACCCAAACCGGCGACAATCTTCATCTCAGTCTATTACGGCATTGAGCTTGGCGACGAGGTCGTTGACGTCGTTGCCGTGCACCTCGGCGGCCTCCGCCACCGTCTCGCCGCGCGAAATGGGGCAACCGAGACAGTGCATGCCCATGTCGAAGAATACCTGCGCCACCTTCTCGTTGCCGGGCGCGAGGCAGAGTACGTCATAAATAGTCATATCCGCAGTAACTTTGTTTGCCATGATAATTCCTCCCGTCGTACCGTAGTATGTACGACTATTGCAAAGTATATCAATTTATTCGACTTTTGTCAAACGGGGAAAAGGATATCCCGCATCTTTATATCGAGCTTTTTACCGACTACTTGTGCACAACGCCGCAGTGCGGGCAGACAGGCTCGCCGTCCGAAATTTCGGTGATGTTGCGGAAATACATATCACCCTCCGTACTGCGCTCTTTCAGCCACCCTCCGTCGTACTCGCGCGGGCTGTATCCGGCAATCTTAGTGTAGACAAACGGCTTGTCGGCGATTGCGCAGTTAGAATCGTAAATTTCCGTTCGGCACGTCTTGCACTCGTAGACGGCGCCGCCGGCGATAGTCTTGTCGGCGACTGCGGAAAGCTTGCCCGTGCAGAACGGACATTCGTTTCTTTCGGTATCGGCACAGATCATGCCGCGCAAGACGATCTGTTGAAACCGTCTGAACGAGTCAAGGCTCGTGATGTCTATAAAGGTGCTGTCGTCACAGTCGCCAAACGGCGAACACACGATGTATTCGTCCGCTTTCGCCGCCCTCCTCTCTTCTTCCGTCGGCACGTCGACGACGGAGGGGACGAACACTATTTTGTATTGTCTGTCCTTTTTGATATCAAGCACTATCGCGTTTCGCTTCCCAACCTTTGCCGACGAGAAGTCGAGCGTCCAGCCCTTGAAACCGAACTTGAGCGCCGGGCGGTTTAGGTCAAACGCTTTGTTCTCGTCGCACGCAAAGTTGAAGTGCCCGACGGAAAACAAGCAAAGCGCTCGGCAGAAATATTCGTAACTCTTTTGCAGTCCTGCGATGTCCTTGTCCGAAATTTCTTTGGCGGCAGTAACGTTGTTGAGCGCGAAATATTTGGCCAGCTTGTACACCCGGTGGTATTCTTTGTGCATGGACAAAATATTGGTCTTGCGTATCTTCAGGTTTTTGCGCCCGGCGCGGTGAGTGTTGTTCTTGTACACCGGGCGTTTTAGGCGCGGAACTATGCCGCTGACTATGAATTGCAGTTTATTGAGGCACCGCCCCGCTATCTCGTAATATGCCTCGAAGCTCTTGCTGTAACCGATATGCAGTTTGCCGAGCGCCAGAAAATAATTGAGGTGGTTGACGCGCTCAAGCAGGTTTATCTCTATCGTCCTGTTTACAAAAATCATTTCGCGCAAGAATCGGATATTGGCGCGCGCAAAGTTCAATATTTCGTCTACGACGTTGCAAAACACCAGGTTTTCGTAAATGCCGTAATTGTCCTCGTACGTCCTGGTCAACAGCTTCTCCGGCTTGATTTCGCCGTCTTTGATATCCGTCCACAGCTCGCTGTGCGACGCAACGTGGTTTATAGTCTTGCTGTTGACTACACGCACCGCCTCGACAGGCAGGATCACATCGTTCTCTTTAAGATGGATAAGCGGTTGGGCGAATATTCTCTTGATTGCGGGCAGTACGCTCAATATGTAATCGGTACTATTCTCGAGCGCTTCGAAGTCGAAGTCGGGATCTTGCATGAACAGCGTAAGATTGTGGACTACCGCATAGTCAAACTGCACGTAGTCCATTTTCTGCGACGCTTGCATATATGCCTTGATCGGCTTGTAATCGTCAAGCATATCGGACAGACGCAAAACCCGATCGTATGTCAAATCCATTCCGGCTAATCCTCGTTGAGCCTGCGGACAAACTCGCCGCAGCTTTTCAGCCCTATTTTATCGAATTCGGCGGCGAGCGGCTCTTTGTTTTCCACGACCTTGGTCTCGAGCTTGCTGACCACCTTGCTTAGAAGAATGCGTTCGACGGCGTCTTTTTCGACAGCCGATTTCTCGCCAAAGCACGCGCAGTAAATCTTGACGAAGTCCTCTATCTGCTTGAGCACGCGGTTGCCGAACGAGATGTTGTACGGTGCGAGCAACTGTTCGGTGCGCTGTATCAGTTTGTTTTCCTCCGCCTCGAACTTGTATTTCGATTTCGCGTCGTTAAACAACTGTACGAGCATGCCGTACGGCAAGAACCTCTGATTGAGCGGACTGCCGAAGGAACGGACTTTCGGCGCGCGCTTGTTGAAGTTCATGGTCTGCGCGCGGTCGTACACTTTGTCGCTTATCTCGAATGTGCTCTCGTCGCGGTTGGCCGTACCCACAAACCAGACGTTGGCGGGGATTTTTAGCGTATGCCCGTCGGTCAGTCCTTTGTATTCCACTCTGTTGCCGTTCTCGACGCGGGCAAGCTTGACGTTTAGCAACTTGATCTCGCGCTTGTCCTCCTCGTGCTCCATCAACGACAGGAAGTCGGAGAAATAATACTCTATACGGCTTAGGTTCATTTCGTCGAGTACGATAAACGTCAGTACGGGCATGCTCAGCTTGGCCTTGTACAGACACTGCGTAAATTTCTTGGGCGTAAAGCACTTGCTGAATTCGTTGTAATATCCGAGAAGCTCGTTCTTATCGCGCCAGGACGATTCCACCTCGACAATCTCGCAGTTGCCGTACAGCGCTTCTGCGAATATCTTGGGCAGACTGGTCTTGCCGGTACCGCTCATTCCTTGCAATATGGAAAGCCGCGACGCGCCCATACCCGCGACAAACGACGCTATGTCCTCGACCGAGTACGATAGATGAAGTCTACTCTCTCTCGCATAATCGACTACAAACCTGACTATCTCGGGCAAGGTCGGGTTGTCGAACAGGCTCTGCCGCCTCTTGTTTATATCCGCGCCGAACTGCTCTCTCCGAGCGTCAAGCTCGGTAAAAGCGGGGCACGCGTCAAAGTCGGGCACGGCGGTCGGCAGTGCTTCCGCCTCGTCCTTTTCCTCTTGGGCGACCGTTTCTCGGCTCGGCTTGGGTATGCCGTTGCCCGCGACCGCGCCCTTCTTATTGTCAACTTCGACGCTCTCTGCCGTAAGGCCGAACACACCGCGCAGCATAGCGACGACGATAACGGCAAAGCCCGCTATCAGCATGAATATCGTCTTGCTCGACACCTCGCAATTGTACATATCGGCCGTGATTTTCACGCCGTTGTTTTCGAGTATGCTCAAGAACGTTCCCTCGTTGGCCTTTTGCGCTATCTTGAAATACAGCCCGAACAGCCCGATCAGTAGTACGAAGAGAATGTTTACGACGATAATCGTCTTGATCAACTTGTAATACGATTTGTCCTTGGCGAGAAAGCTTATTATGCCGAACAAGAGCAACACGCCCGACGTCAGCAGGAATGCAAACTCGACAAACGCCAGCATTTGCAATCCGCTCGACAGGTCCTTGTATGTGCCGAGCAGTTTGTAACCGCTGAGCGTAATGCTTTCCTCATAATTGAAAAGCGGCGCGGTAACGTTTATTTCCACAATATTAAGCGCGAGCGAAACAAATGTCACCAGCGTGATTGCGGCGGCGTAAATTAGCGGCTCGACCTTGAGCAGAGCGCGGCTTTGCGCGGCGGAGTCCGCCCCGTCCACTATCCTTCCGTACATCACCGAATGGACAAGCAGTGCCACGGCCGCGAATATGAGCGGAATATAGCTCACCGTTGTCGCGCGCTCGAAGCCTACGGTCGCTTTGTTCGCGATGCTGCCGTAAAAAGCCAGCCCAAATCCGAGGACAAAGAAAGCGAGCGCGTATGCCGCCGCTCCCGTGACAAAGCGCCGAGAGCGCGTGACAAACTCTTCGCCGCCGCGCATAAAGTCCACTACGGTCGACGCGAACGCCAACAGCTGGATAAAGAACGCAATCACCATTACGACGAGCACAACGGAAATATACGCCGGTGCATTCGAGCGTAGCGCGGTCGCGACTATATACGTCGTCTTTTCTACGCCGACCTCGGTAACGAGCGGAACAAAGAAAGCTATAAACATTACCAACAGCGCCGCGCAATCACATGCAAACATGACAATCCTTGCCTGTCTGTATTGTGACTGCGTCAACGTAGGGCGCAGTTTGTCGACAGCCCTTGCCGTATTGCCGCCGCGTGTGTAACGCTTACTAATTATCAGAGCAGCCATCGTCGCGATATACAACAGCATGCTTATCACGCCGCACGCGACGGCGCCGCCGCGTATGATATCGAGCGCAATCCCGAGTATCACTGCGAACAGGTCGAGCAGGATTCCGCCCAACGAGGAAAAGTAAAATATCCTGCCGTCATCCTTTAGCCAAAGGTATGCCGCCGCCGCGACAAACAACAAGACCACCGCCACAAACGCTATTATGAAATATATATTGAGGTTTGATATGTACGGAACGCCGCTCTCCGACATTTCTCCGTAGTATATCATATCGGCGGACCAAAACGACATGCGGTCGCGTTCCGTGTACGGATAGGGCGTAAACTTGATAGAAAAACTGATTACGGCAAACAGCAGACCGAGAATAGACAGAAGAGACAATACTATCAGCTTGCCCGGCTTGGTACCTAAAAACCTCTTTATTTTGCTGCCGAAATCTTTTGCATTGTTATCGTTCATGCTGTTCCCCCGATATTTGCTTTACAGTTTGATTGCGAATGTATCGTATTGAGCGAGCGTTTTTGAGCCGAACAAAACAGTGCCGCTAAGCGTGATTGTCTTTTGCGACGAAGAGAAATTGTGATATACGACTATGGTCTCGTTCGACTTCGTAACGGTGATCTTAAGCATGCCGTTCTCCGTCGAGTACGTCGCATCGCCGCTAATCAGCATGGGATAATCGTTTCTCAACTTGGTGAGAGCTTTGACGTATCCGAGTAGCGAGTTGTTGTCCGCCTCTTGCGCCTGTACGCTCTTTGTACTATTGTTGATACCGTAGTCTTTAACGCCGTTGTTGGAGCACTTATTGGCCCAAGACTCCGTCCACTTCATCGACTGCCGCTGATACTGGTCACTGCCGGTACCGCCGACCAGTCCTATCTCGTCTCCGTAGTATATCCAGCTCAGACCCGGCATAGTCATGATGACCGCAAAATACAGCTTGGTCTTAGCCACGTCGCCGTTGCCTATCTGATTGTAAAGGCGCGGTATGTCGTGGTTTGACGTAATCATCGAATTGATGGGACGGTCTTTTCTGTACTGCTTATACAAATTGGCGTTTCTGGTCGAGTTGGACGCCTGTGTAGCCGCGTTGCCGTTCTTGATAAAGTTTGGCAGATTGTAATAAACGTTGAAGTCGAACAGACTGTCCATGCCCGCATAGAATGGCGATACGGCCGTCTCGTCGCCCGACAACTGTTCGCCGAGCAAGAAGCAGTTGGGATACTTAGCTTTCAGCTTGTGGTTGAACTCTTTGAACCACTCGACGTCCTTGGTAAGGTTGTAATCGTAGCCGTTGTCACCTACGCCGCCGTGAACGTCTCCCGATTCATTGGTGCTCTCGTCCCACATGAACATGTGCTTGATTGCGTCCATGCGGAATCCGTCAAGCCCGTACTTCATCCAATAGGTTGCGACGTCCGCCATCATGTTGCGCGCCGGCTGGTAGTCGTAGTTGAGCTCGGGCATGCTGCTGTTGAACGACGAGTAGAAGTACCAACCGTCGCCCGAGCCGTACCAGCGACTGCCGCCCGAATTCTTCCATCTGTAGAAGTCGCGGTAATTGACGGCCTCGGTAGTGCCGTCTTGGTAGGTCACCGTTTCTATAACTCCCTGCTTGGACTTGATAAACCACTCATTGCGTTGCGAGGTGTGATTGACGACGAGGTCCATGATTATCTTCATGCCCTTTTGGTGCGCTTTGTACACGAGCTCGCGGTAGTCGGCATTAGTGCCGAACTTGGTATCTATAGCGTAATAGTCGTAGCAATCGTAGCCGTGCGACGAATCACTGCTCTGCACGGGTGTAAGCCACAAAACGTCGACGTTGAGCGAATCGAGATAATCGAGCTTGTTGATTATGCCGCGGATATCGCCCATGCCGTCGCCGTTGGAATCGCAGAAGCTCGCAACGAATATCTGGTATCCTACGCCCATGTCGTCGCAGGTTGTCGCCGTCGCTTCGGGCGCAAGGTTTGCGGCGTACGAACGGTTGACGTTGGTTATGCTCGCGCGGGGCGCTTCCGTAGTTTGTAGAGCGCTGCCCTTTTTCTCCGATTGCAGATAGTTCGTACCTTCTGCGACATATCCCGACTGCACAAACCAATGATAGCTGTCGCCCACCTTGAGCGTGGAGCTTAAGGCAATAACATTGTCCGCGGAGCCGTCTTTCACCGATCCGTTGTTCCAATCACCGTTTACGACGAGGAAACTGATTGACGTTGCGCCCGATTTAAGCGGAATGGGTACGATAGCACCCGACGTGTCTGTCAAACTGCTGTCGATCTCGTACCAATTATCGTTTATCTGCGAGCCGTTCCACGCCCAAACATGCCAGCCGGTATAGTTGTTGTCGGAGCGCTTGTAATGGAGATAGAATGTATTGGCGTTCTGCATTTTGCTCGACGGCGTGTAGGCCACACTGTCGTTACCGCCGCCTCCGCCCGCCGTCCACTCCGCAAACAACGTCGTGTCCGTCGAGAGCGTGTCCGTCGCAAAGTTCCATTTTGTATTGCCGTTTTCCACCTTCCAGCCGGACAGCGTGTAATTGGGGCGTGTGACCGGCGGCATCGATATGCGGCTTCCCGCATTGACGGTCTGCGCAGGCGGATTGTAAACGCCTTCTTTTCTGGCGGCAAGCCCGACGTTGAACGTGACCGTCGCGGTCGGTTTTGTGGGGTCGACGGGGTTGACGACGGCATTGTCCGTCCATTTGGCGTACAGCGTAGTCGGCCCGGTAACGGTGTCCGTCGCGAAGTTCCAAGGCATGGTGCAGTCGGGATCTTTATACCAACCGCCGAAAATCTTGTCGCCGTAAACCGGCGCGGCCGGTTGCGTGACCCTCCCGCCGCTTCGCACGATCTCGGAGTCTACCGCACTGCCCCCTTTGGAATCGAATGTAACAGTGTATGTACTGACCTGTGACTGTCCGTCCTTCCACGCCGCGTACAACGTAGTCGGACCGTAAACGATATCGACTTTGAAATCCCACGGCTCGGTGCAACCTATGTTTTTGTACCAGCCGTCAAAAACCTTGTCGCCGTTGGTGATTGCGGGCGGCTCGGTGACCTTGCCGCCGACCGCAACGGTCTGACTGTCGATAACCGCCGCGCAGTTCGTGACGAACACGACGGTATATTCGGTAATGCTCGGCTCGATGCCGCCGCTCGGCGTGAGCCACCGCGCGTGTAGCATAACGTCCGACGTTACGATATCTTTATCGAAATTCCAAAGCGACGAGAGCGAAGTGTTCTTTGCCCAACCGTCGAAAGTCATACCGCCCTTGATGGGATCGACGGGCTTGGTAATCTTGTCGCCGTGATAGACTATCTGCTTGTTTACGGGACTGCCGCCGTTGGTATTGAACGATACGATATGCGTCACGGGATCATCGGCACCGCGCTTTGTGTTACTGCACGCAACGAGCGCGCACGCCGCAATGATTACGAACGCTATCACCGCCACTATCAAAAACCGTTTCTTGTTCCTTATTGTCCTTTCCGTCATAATCCACCGCCAAAATAATTTTCGGAGTTTTCGTTTTCATCATGCGGACATTCAAATCCCGCTCCGTCGTCGTGTACGCCCATATCATATCTGAAAAAGGGCATATTTTTCATTATTTATTATAAATCACAGAGCGCAACTTGTCAAGCTTTAAAAAATAAAAACGACTTTGCGCGTTGTTCTCACCAATCAGTTGCCGCTACCACGAAAAAAGCACCCGTAAAGGGTGCTTCGTGGTAGCGATACTGCAACAAACAATTCCCTATCAACTAAATATCTATTTTCTCTTCCGATGCGGGAGCATTTACAGGTGATTGACAGTTTGGACAAATCTTGTCATCCGGAAATATCTGAAAGCTACAATTGGGACATAATTTGACATCTTCTTCACCGACCTTCTCCGAAGCTTCCGCATTATCAATGTCATGTAAATTTATTATTCTCTTATCTAATAAAACTTTTTCCAAACGCTTTATTTTCTTTGTGTCTGAGCGGAGTTCTGCCAAAAGAAAAATAATTATCAAATAAGGAATAAGTGAAATAAGAACTGTAATAAATGAAGCTTTGGCAACAATTTGCATAATAATAGTTATTATTAGTCCTAAAACAACCGAAACCAATACTAAAGTACTCATGTCTATGCTCCGCAGATTATTTTTAACAATATTAACAGATTTAACATAAATAGTCAAGGCTTAAAAGCTTGAAGTATAATACGATAGTTTGTATCAAACATTATCGAGTAGCGGCAACTGGATAGTGCGCGGAATCGCGCACAGGCTTCGGCTGCGCCGAGCGCCGCGAACCGCGCGACGAATACATGTTACGATTATTATTGTCACAAGTTCTTTTTTGAGGTTACCGATTATCCGACACGTCGGCGTCGCGCTATTCTCACCAAGCAGTTGCCGCTACCACGAAAAAACGACCCTTTGCGCCGACAGGCAACCGGATAGCCCGCTCAATCGCGGGCGGCCTTTGCGCTATCGCGCAAGCGGCACGAACCGCGCGACGAATATGTACTGCATATATTGCTGTTACAAATTCTTTTTAAGCATTATGACTAACCTGCGCTTCAACGTCGCGCGGCTCTCACCAAGCAGTTGCCGCTACTAAAACGCCCCTCGCTTTGTGCGAGGGGCGTTTGGTAGCGGCAACTGGATTCGAACCAGTGACCAATCGGGTATGAACCGAGTA
>JAFLVF010000053.1 GCA_022508425.1 Clostridiales bacterium
GAATCGAACCCGCAACCTTCAGCTTGGGAAGCTACTGCTCTACCATTGAGCCATTCCCGCATATTTATTTACTCGCTGTGGTTACGATACAATGAATTATAACACTAATCTTTATGCTTGTCAAACGATTTTCGGCACAAAAACTTGTGCAACGGTTGTCCGCCGTTTTGTCGTCAAAACGGCGGAGCGGGATGCACTATTATAATTCCTTTTATTGCTTCTTCTTTTTGCCGTTGTCGACAGGTTGGTCCGTCTTTTCTTTGACTTGCGCGGCGGCTTGGGATAATTCTTTTACGGTGACGTCCTCTTTGACGTGAACGTCGAGCTGATTAAACGGAATCTCTATGCCGTTCTCGTTGAATGCGGCGACGACCTGCTCTCTGAGGTCGAAGTAGACGTCCCAATAGTCTGTGCGTTGCACCCACACGCGCAGGATAAAGTCAAGCGAGCTTGCGCCGTGCTTGTCGAGTCGCGTCATGGGCGCGGGGTCTTTGAGCACTTTCTCGTGCGCGTGCGCGACGGCAAGCCCGACCTCTTTCACCTTTTCGACGTCGGTGCCGTATGCGACCGACAGCGGAACGTCGAGGCGGCGCAAATTTTCCATGCTGTAGTTGGTGACGTTGCAGTCGACCGCCGTTTTGTTGGGAATGATGACAACCTGATTGGACGGCGTCAACAGCCGCGTATTAAACATCGTTATCCTCGTAACGGTGCCCGCCGCGCCGTCGCTAAGCTCAATATAGTCGCCCTCCGAGAACGGCTTGGTGAAGATAAGCACCACTCCGCTTGCAAGGTTGGATATCGTGTCCTGAAGGGCAAGCGATATAGCGAGAGCGAACGCGGACAACAGCGCAATCATGCTCGTCGTCGGTATGCCGAGGAGCGACAACAGAGCAATTATATAGATTATGTACAGTACGGCTTTAAGTACGCCGATAAAGAAATGTCGCGCCGTCTTGTTGACGCGCGTCGACTTTTTGAGCGCGCGGTTGATGAGCGACAGAATGATCTTGATAAGAATGATTCCGAAAATCAGCACGCAAAAGAAAATGATTATGTGCGTCCAATTGCTCGTAAAGTAATCCTTGATCCAATTCCACGCTTTTTGATACCAGGGCATGGGTGTTTTCTCCTTTGATCGAACTGCTTTTATTATAAACCGAAAATGTCGCTTTGTCATTCGTTTTGCGGCAAATAAAACAATTTTCTTCGCCGAAATTGTCACTTAATATCTAAGCGCCGCTCTATAGTTGCGTTTCAATGAAAAACTTTTCGGAAATAATATCAATTCTCTTTACATAAAAACGACAAAATGCTACAATTTTATGCGGAACTATTCTATTGCAGGAGGGGAGATGAAGGAATCGCGACCATGCCGTATCATCGTCATGTTGCTTGTTTTCTTACTCTCTGCTTTTCTATTTACCTGTTCACCCAAGAAATCTTCTTCAGACATTGATTATATCAATGACGTATTTATTCAAGACAAATACGTCGCATTTGATAACGACTTTCACGGTTTGGACGTTGTCGGCCTGCGCGAGGGCGATACTGTGCTATATTCCGACTCGGCAGACGGCGAATATACTTTAGCCGAACGCGTTTACAAAGACGTCGGCAGTTATACCGTTTATTTCAAAATCTCACGCCACGACTGCCACGACCTTATGCTCTCCGCTACGCTGTACATCTATAACGACGTACTCGACGGGATTTCTTCTTCCGACTCGACCGTAGTCTATGACGGCAAAACGCACTCGATAACGATTGACGGCGTCGAAGACGGGGACGGCATAACGTATTCGCTCGACGGCGAAACATTCTACCCCGCTCTCGCACTGACCGAGGTCGGCGAGTATAAAATATTTTATATCGTTACGCGCGGCTATGCCGAGTACCGATCGTCCGCCACGCTCACAATCCTGCCGAACGCGTCGGGCACCTATCTAAACAGCGTTCTCGGTGTATTGATTATCGACGGTCTGTCCGCTTCCGACGGGCTGACATTGTCATACGATCTTTCCCGCACCGGATATCTCGGCGACAAAACTTTTTCCTTTACAGACGATTACATCACCGTCGACGGGATACGGTACAACCGCATCGCAGACGACGCCGACGTCTACACACTGTCGGTAAACGGCTCGATTGCGATGTATTTCACGGACGAATCCGTAGACGTCGACGTTGCGATTTCGGACTCCGGCGCGGTCGTCACAATCGGTCAAACCGTCCTTTCCTTTCCCGGCTACAATTATTGCGAGAGCATCAACTCTGCCGTCAACGCAGGAATATCGTGCGGCATGACATTGCGCAGTAATGCTGCGGATATCGCCGTCGTGCTCTCGTCGCGGCCAAAGCAGTCGTTTGAAAACCTTTTTGCCAGATGTATTTACGACGGGCTATCTCACGCCGTGCCCGGCGAAAATTTGCTCTACGAGGTGGACGGCGAATACACTTCCACTCCGCCCGTATTCACCGAAGTGGGCACTTACACCGTCAATGTCGTTTCGGTAAAGGCGGGGTATCTACCGGCAAGCGGCACTTCCACTCTCGTCATTATTCCGTCGCCCGACGGCGTGTACTACTCCGTTGCCGACAACGTATTCATTCGCATAGAGAACGCCGTCGCAGTAAAGAACGGCTCTGCCGTATCTTTGGAATACACCGACGACTGCTGGCTGGTCGACGGGATCGAACTCTCATTTTATACCGCGCGCTCCGACGAGCCGGTGTTCGTGATTTACGTCGACAACAAAGTCGAGAAAATAATTACGACCGCCGTTGAGTACCTGTGCATACATGGAAACGTCGCTTATATTCTCACCGAAAGCCGCGATTGCGTCAGCACGTTCACACTGCCCGCCCCATTCGTTAGGGCGACGTTAAACGGCACTCTGCTCGTCCCCATAACCCCGTCCGACTACGATCTGTGTTTCGGCATAGGCGCCAGCGACCAAACCGGCGACGTCTGCGAAGTAAAAATAACTTGCGCCGATAATCAATAGGCGTTGAACACAATCGATTACGGCCGTACTCGCTTAGCACGCGGGTTTTTTTCTTGCAAAAATCCCCTCGCGCATTTCTACGCGAAGGGACAAATCATTCGCTCAAGTAGCGTTATTGCTTACGATTTTTCTCGATAAACGCCTGTATCGTGTCGAGCACGGACGATGACCAAAACTGCCTATCGCCGTGGTGCGCGCCCTCTATTTGATATAATTCCGCTTGACCGCCGACTTTTTTGAGCGCGGTATAAAGTTCACAGCTCTGCGAGAACGGCACCGCCTCGTCGTTGCTGCCGTGGAACATGATTACCGGCGGATATTTTCCGCCGTCGTGCAGATAGTTCTTTACAATCGTCGGTCTTGACAGCTCGGGGTGCTCGATAACGTTGTATCCGCCTATCAGCCTACCCTCGGGGCTGTCCGGACCGCGGTGATCTTGGCCGGACGGCTCGTCGTTCATCGTGGTGATGTCCGTCGGCCCGTAAAAGTCTATAATCCCGCGCACGCAGTAATCGGTTGCGCGCACCAGCTCGTCTTCCAGGCTTTCCACGCCGACGGTAAGCCCTGCCATCAGCGACGTATATCCGCCCGACGAATCGCCCATCAAGAAGACGTTGTCCCGATCGATGTTATAGTCGCCGTTCTTTTTCATAAACGCTACGCCCGCCTTGGCGTCCAATACAAGCGCGGGAAACGCCGCGTCGTCCGAGCCACGGTACTCGAGTAGCGCTACCGCATAGCCGCGCGTTGCGAGCAGAGCAAGCTGCGCTACGCGCTCTTTTACATTCTGCCGCCTAAACGCCGAGCCGGGAATATACACTACGAGCGGTGTTTTGCGCCCGACGTCGACGGGCTCGATGATTTCGAGGCAGAGCTCGTGCCCATTCCTATCGGCGTACTGCACCCCGGGATGATACTTGAGCTCGTAGTTGTCGCACGCGGGACGGATGACAATCATACCCTCCGCGGTCGCCTCGCTCTTGGGAAAGTTTTGTCTCGAAACTTTCAGCGGTTCCATGCCCCCTCCTATTTACGACGGCCTCAAAGTTACTATACCGTCAATTCGAATATCTTCTTAATAGAATACCATAAATACAAGAATTTTGCAATAACGAAAAAGTTTTGCTTTGCGCCTATTCGGCAAGCAAAACCATAAGACGGAACAACACGGCGAATTATGCGGTTTCAGCCGTCGGACCTATCCTCGTCTACATGTGCGACGGCGGTCGATTTCCGATTGGCCACAAGCCTCGATATGCAACCGACGACGTCAAACACCAACCACACCGACAAGCCGACAAGCGCGACGGCGAAGATTACAAACGAAACTCTCAAATCGAATACGACAAAATACATGAATTTTTGATGCTCGAATATCCAAGACAATCCGATGCACAATCCGACAGTCAATTGCATGAACGGGTTTTGTTCGTTTTTGACCGTCGCTTTCGTAAAGCCGAATATCGCCAACGCAAGCACGGGCGTTACTATCGCTAACGGCAAAAGCAAGAGAGCATAAAACACCCATCCCGCACTGATAAAATATACGATCAGTGCGATGCACACTCCCACGCTCAGCGCGTACGCCAATATAAACGGCACGGACGTTTTGTCGGATATTGCGACAATGCGCTCTTTTGCGTGGCGGCGACCAACGTTAGCCCAAACAGACGTGTGCACGACGAATACGATTATAGGCCCTGCGGCAAACGGCCAAAAGAACAACGCCGCAACAATATATTGGAGCAATGCACAGCACTCGACTGCAACACCCGCCCCGATGCTAAACCCCGCCGCCAAGTAGTAGCCGCGGCGGCTGTCGCTCTTTTTCAAAAACAGGACGACGTTGATAAACAATATCGCCAACGCTACAAGCGCGAAAAAGAATGTCCCGACTATCTTCCATATAATATCCCATGCGTTGTTGATTTCAAGGCTGAGATACGTCATCATAAAACAACATATCACACCGAACCCCACAAACACTATGGATATAAGCAGATCGAACGCTCGCTTTACATTAGCCGAAGACAAATTGACGGTGAAGCTCAGCCCCGCCCCGTCCGCATAATTGTCGCCGCTCGATTTGCCGTCGTCTTTTATAAGCGCGTCGACGGGTATGTCGAGCAATTCGCTTATTTGCGCCAGCGTCTCCAAATCGGGCTGGGTTATGCCCTTTTCCCATTTGGATACGCACTGCCTGGTGACAAACAATTTCTCGGCAAGATCGTTTTGCGAAAGCCCCTTGTCCGTTCTGTATTTTTTTAGTTTGTCACCGAACATAACGTACTCCTCAATCTCATTATATCAAGTATGCGCTTCAATGTCAATGCCGAACCTGTCACCGTTTTGTTGCGCGGGCACAACGGCGCCGATATGAATATTATTCTCGCTGTCGCATAAATAGCGACATGCTTTTTGTTTTACGGTGACGGCAAATCTTTTTCGTGACAGTGCTTCGAAAAGTTGACTTTGAAATACGGAAGTGATAATATGTAGCCGAATTCGGACCGTAGATAAAAAATGCTTAACATTATCATTTGCTGCACGGCATGCCTGTTGATGATTGTCGCCGTGCTCTTGATCCCGAAGCTTCGCGTCGGGAAGATAAAACTCGATACATATTGGCTGCCTGTTGCGCTCGGCGCCGTGCTTATTCTATGTTGCGGACAGACAAACGTAACCGCTATCGGGAAAACGTTGATTGCGGACACTGCCGTCAATCCGTTGAAAATCCTCGTACTGTTTCTGTCGATGACGGTGATTTCGGTATTTTTGGACGAGCTCGGTTTTTTCGGTTACCTTGCCGCCTGCGCGCTAAAGCACTCGCACGGCGGACAAAAGCGCCTGTTCTTCTCGCTGTACTTCGTCGTCGCACTGCTTACGGTCTTTACTTCAAACGACGTAATAGTGCTGTCGTTCACGCCGTTCATCTGCTATTTCGCAAAGGACGCGAAAATCGATCCGCTCCCCTATCTCGCCGCCGAATTTGTCGCGGCCAACACCTGGAGCATGGCGCTCGTAATCGGCAACCCCACCAATATATATCTCGCCACAGCCTACGGCGTCCATTTCGTCGAGTATCTTAAAGTAAGCATTCTACCCACGCTCGCGGCCGGTACCGTATCGCTCGCCCTGCTGTGGCTGCTGTTCCGCAAGAAGCTTGCCACGCCCGTCGAGCATGCCGCCGAACAGGTCGTCATAAAAGACAAGCTCTCGCTCGGCATGGGTATTGCGCATATTTCGGTCTGCACGGTTATGCTCGCGGTCAGCTCGTACGTAGGCATAGAAATGTGGCTTATCGCGCTGTGCTCGGCGGGCAGTTTGTTTGTGTTTACGCTGATAATATCCGCATGCAGAAAGCAAGCGCCGCGCACTCTCGGCAAGTGCCTGAAACGCGCGCCGTGGCAGTTCGTCCCATTCCTGCTCGCCATGTTTGTAATGACCGAGGCCTTGAGCGAACAGGGCACGACGGCCGCTATCGGAAGCTTTATCGGCAATGATCTCGCCGTGCTCAAGTACGGCGCAATATCGTTTCTGGGCTCCAACCTCATCAACAATATCCCCATGAGCGTGTTCCTGTCGTCGATGATTACGTCTGCAAACGCGAGCGCCGGCGCGATGTACGCAACAGTCATAGGTTCCAATATCGGCGCATTCTTTACTCCTATCGGCGCGCTGGCGGGTCTTATGTGGAGCTCCATACTGTCCGAGCACGATATCAAATTCGGCTATAAGGACTTTCTTAAATTGGGATTGACGGTCGCCATTCCGACGCTAGCCGCCGCGCTCGGCACGCTATATCTTGTTCTTCTTATTTGACGCGGCGAAATTTACGCTATCATCTGTCGCGAATCAATATTTTTTTCATTTTACTATTTATAATTAGCATTTAATGTGGTACAATAACAGCAGTAAGTTCACGAGGAATAGAGTGATGAATAGAAAAACAAAAATATCGGCTATATCGGCATTGGCAACGGCCGGCATCCTTGTCGGACTGATGATTATGATTCCGTTCTTGATTTCCAACACAGCGGAAACTAACGGCTTAGCTGTCTTTTTTATGTTTATTGTCGGCGCACTCGGCGATATAGCCGTATACGCGAGCGCGGTATCATTTACTGTTGTCGCATTGGTTTTCGCAATCAGAATATTGACGACAGCCGATACCGACAAACAGCGGTCGTACAACAAGCGCATACTGATCGCGGCATGCGTATTGCTCCCCTTCCTCGCGGTAGGTATGATAAGCAACGCCGGATTGATATATCCGTCCAAGCTCGGACTGTTCCCGCTCTTATATACAATCATCGTCGCAGTAGCCTACGCCGCCTGCCTGATAGCGCAGATAGTTTCCCTCGCCGCACTCAAGCACTTAAAGTAAAATACTTAAAAGATTAACAGCCCGATTGAGTGTCTTCTCAATCGGGCTGTTTTTTTACGTAGTTTCTTCAATAGCTTTAATCGCGTTTTACGCCTTTCTCCATGCGCCCGTATAATTTTTTAGAAGCAACGCATTTTTCGATGCGTCGGACGTTACGCTTACCGACCTTACAATGCCGCCGATATTTTTGGCGAACCATGCGCCGACGGTATTGATAAACGTCGCACTTTCAAGAGCTTCGGTATTGAACGCACGCGCACCGATATACTTGACGTTTGCGCCTATAGTAACGTTCGTTATATTGCGTCCGGCAAAAGCTTCGGGCGCTATCGTCACTACGTCGGCGCCGATCACATAGGCACCGTCGGTCGCTGCAAAAGCGTCGTCGGTTGCGATTATGTGCTTGCTTATCTTAAGCACACCGCCTTGCCAATTGTTTGTATCTTTATAGAAAGCTGTGCCCGTGAAAACGTTCTTGCCCATAGAAATGACGTTGTCGTCAACGAAAATTATATTCGTCAGATTGGTACAGCCCATAAACGCTTCGTCGCCGATAGACGTCACTTTGGCGGGAATTCGCACCGTCGTTATTGCGGTGTTACCCTTGAACGTGCCGGCGGGAATGGTCGTGATGTTTTCGGGAAGAACGGGCTCTGCGCTCTCCTCGCCGAGAATGCTCATGCGCGAAGCGTAGTACATGGGGCTTGACAGGCTGTCGCCGAACGTGATACCGAACCAGCCGTTGATATCGCCGGCGTACTCCACCGCAACGAGGTTTTCGCAGCCCGAAAACGCGCCGCTGCCGATTGCCGTTACGCTCGCGGGGATTGATACCTTTTCCATGTTCACGCACTTTTCGAAAGCGTACTCGCTTACGGCAAGCGTGCCGTCCTTGATTGCGAACGTGTATTTATAGTCGTTCGCCTGTCCCGCTGTAATACGAGCGTTATCCACCCTGATAAGGAACTTCCCGGCATACAGCGCACCGTTTGACCAGTTGGCGCTGTTGTTGTAAAAGCCGGAGTTTGCAAACGCTCTTATACCTATCTCCTTAACAGATTGAGGAACCGTAATAGTATTGAGACTCGTGCAACCGCTAAACGCCAGCACGCCGATATACGTGAGGTTTTCGTACAGCTCTATACTCGCAAGCTTTGCGCAGTTGACAAACGCGTTGTACTCTATCCGCGTGAGCTGACTGTCGCCGCCGAAAAACGCGACCGAAGTCAGTGCCGCGCAATTGCCGAACGCGCTCTCTTCGATAGCCGTCACCGTTGCGGGCAGGCTGACCTTCGTTATGTAGGGATTGGCAGAGAATGCCGACTTGCCTATCGCGCGGACGGGAAGCATATCCGCCGAGTTCGGCGCGGCACGGAAAGCAGGCACCGTAATCTCGGAAGCCTTACCGAGCCCATTGTCGTTCTTGACGATATAGTAATCGCCGTCGATAGACAGCTCGTAAGTGAGCCCGTCCGTGCCGTCATACAGACAGACATTTGACTCGTCGTAGTTGTGCGGCCCCGTCACCGTATGGTCGGAATTGCGAGCGCAGACAAGAGTGTGAGTGTTCGAATCGCCGCTCTCATATACCCATTCATGACCGAGCGCGGTATTTGGAGTCGCCGTGCTCATCGAATAACCGCAGACCGAGCAGGTATTGACCGTCGCTTCATCGTGTTCGCAGTCGGCAGGCAAAGTCGTTGTCTCAAAGCTGTGGTAGCCGTACTCTCTAAAATTGCAAACGGTACAGACGTGCGTGTGCTGTAAGGTGCCGTTCATGTCCCTGATGTTTATCCAATTGCCGAACTTATGACCGAGCGCGGGGCTTTCGTCCCTGTCGACGTGAAAACAGTCTTGGCACACGTCCACTTCTATCTCCGGCTTGGTGCACGTCGCCGCCTGACTCGACGTTGTCATGCGGCAGTCGGTCGTCTCGGTTTCCGAACAGTCGGTACGCAAGCATATATGAGTGTGCGTATGGTGCTCATCGTTGTCGCCGCTGTATTCCCATGCGCCGAAGCTGTGACCGAGTGCGGTGTCGACATACGTATCTTTGTGCGCGTAAGTACAAGTATCGAGCGAACAGGTGTAATCGGTGAAAGCGTCGGTTGTGCAAGTTTCGTCCGTGCGAACGCCTATCACCGTTCCCACCGTGCCGACGGGTACTCCCGTTTCTTTTGCGGTACAATTATCGCGCTTGCAATTTCGCTTGTGCGTATGCTTATAAGGATCGGCATTGTCATCGTCAAGCTCGTAAGCTGTCCAGTCGTGGCCGAGCGCCTCAGTGAAATCGGAGTTGAAGGTATTTGAACAGCCCGAGCAAGTATAAACAGTATAGCCTATGGTTTCGCATTTGGGCTGAACGGTTTCGCCCGCGGCATTAGCGCAATCTTCTTCATCGTACGCCTCGCAGCGATAACATGTCTTTCTGTGCTTGTAAACACCGTCCACCGTTCTGTAAAACGCCCAATTCTCCGTCCACAGATGCCCGAGCGCGCCCGTAGTTTCGTGCTCGTGATTGTCTCCGCACACCTTGCACGTATGTAACAGCCTGCCCGACTCGGTGCAGGTGGGCGCTATCTCTGTCTCTACAAACTCGCACTCGGCAATTTGTGAATAATTGCAGTTTTCGCAATATATCGCGTGCGAATCATTGCCGCGCTTCTCGTAATAGAACTCATGTCCGGCGGCAGGTATTTCCTCGGGCTCGACAACGAACTCTCCGCACCGCGAGCATTTTCTGCCTTCGGTCCGACCGACGGTTTCGCATCCTGCCGAAATTGCGGCGACCACCACACTGCCGTCATGACCGAGCGCCGAGACAGTGCGTTCGTCGTACTCGAAACAGTTGGCGCAAGCATAAACTTGCTTGCCCGCATTTGTGCAGGTCGCTTCCTCTTCCGATTGTAAATGCCAATCGTGATTGAGCGCCGCAACCGTCTCGGTAAAAGTTTTACCGCACACCGTGCAAACGCCTTCGCGCTCGCCGTCCTCCGTGCAGGTCGCTTCCGTCAAAATTTCGTAACTGTCGGCTACGTGCACGTGCTCACCCGGTCCTTCGCCGCCGCCCGACTTACCGCCCTTGCATGCGGCAAGCGCAAAGGCGCACAAAACCGCTATCGTCAAAAACATTACAAAAGTCAGCTTTTTCTTCATAAAAACTCCGTTGTTTGTAATCGAGCTATGTTGCTTATACCGTAATCACTGATTGATTTTTTTCTCAATTTTCCCGTAATTGCGAGTGCTTTATTGTATCACATAAAATTGCGAGCGTCAAGTACAGCTTGTCAAAACGCGTTTGTGCATTGTAGGATTACAATAGATGTGAGACAGGAGGAATAAACAAAAAAGTGGCGAACGCCCACTCAAATACGTTACAATATTGCCGATTTTTGATAAAGACAGTATCGATTGAAACGCACCGCACTACGCAACACCGACTTACTGAAAATAGAAAAGGTTTTCAAACTTTTCGTCAAGTGCTATACATAAGATTAAGGCAAGTTTGGCAGTGGGCGAAAACTGCCCCGTTTCGATGCTTGATATTGTGTTGCGCGAAACGCCGACGAGATTTGCAAGTCCCTCTTGCGAGAGTCTCGCTTTATTTCTCGCTTCTTTTATCCGATTTTTAAGTATAAGCTTTTCGTCCATTATACCACCAACGTTATAACCCACATTACGAGGAAAGCTATTCCGCAAAGCAGCTGGACTACCCCGCAAGACAAAATAACTATTTTCTTTCTGCCCTGACCAAACCTCCCTTGCCAAATATAATTGATCCCGTTCATAACAAAAACAGTGCCCATCAATTCATAGCTGTATTTTTGAAGAACAAAAGCGTTTACAATAAATATTATGAAAATAATAACCAATCCCGCTACAGCCGCAATGCCTACACCTTGCTTTAGCAACTTTCGCTCGCGCTCGTCACCCAATCGGGCATTCTCCTTTCGCGACCGCTCTAAAATTTCTTCCCGGGAAAGAACGGTAACCGGCTGTTCGTCGGGTGTAATTGTCTCGTCTTCCATAATGAAATCTCCTGCCAAGTTTACTTGTCAAACCCATTATAGTATTGCCAAGTTTACTTGTCAAGCATTTTTTGAGTAAACTGTTAAATTTTAGGAAATTAGAAGGATCTTCGTGCAAAAAGAAAACATGCCAAAAGCATGAATCGGCCTTTACAAACATAATTTCCGATCAATCCGCGTATCACGGACATGAAAATCGCCCAACAAAAAAATAAACTTTTGTACAATTCTTTTTTGTTGTGATGAAGCAAACTTTGTTTATTTTTTACCATTCGCCTCTCGTGGGATTAGAATCAATCCACCAACGCAAAGCAAAACCCATTAATTGCAAAAGCCGAGATATATCGCCGCAGACTGCGGCGCAGGTTTTACGTTACATATTATTGTCCCCGCGAAGCGCCCCCCCCCCATTCCCTATTACATCTTACTTCCAAAAATCGAAAACCGCTATTGTTTTTGCCGATTTTTTGCTGTACGCCTGCACCCGAATCAGAACATTTTACGTGTAATTATAAAGTTTGTATACTTTTGTCGCTTTAACTCACTTTCCTTACAATAACTGCTAATTATTTGGAGAAAAA
>JAFLVF010000054.1 GCA_022508425.1 Clostridiales bacterium
TGTTGCCGCGCGCGCAAGCGCCGTACAGCGTGCCCATGGTATCGAACATATCGACCATGCAGAATGCAAGCGCCGAGGTTGCGATAACGAGCGCGAGCGACGCACCGTTGTGCGTAGCGAGATAGCCGTCGAAGTTAAAGCCGTTGGCAAAGACCTGTCCGACCGACATTTTGCCCCAATCTTTGAAGGCATCAATGGGGTTGGAGAATGCAAAACTGTTGATGGCGTCCATGCAAGCGCCGTCTTTTGCGCCGTAGCCGATAGCCATGAATATCCAGTACAGCGCCGTGCCGCCGAGTATGGCGTACAGCATTGCGCCCTTTACGTTCTTCTTGGAAAGAACGGCGACGGCAATAAGGCCGATAACCGTGACAAGAAGAGGAGCAATGGAACCCCAAGTCGCAGAGCCGCCCATCGACGCCGGAAGCACGTTGAACGAAGCGAGCTTGACGAGCGTCGCGCCGTCAGCGACGATGAGGTGAACGTTTTGCATGCCTATAAAGGCGATGAACAGGCCGATACCTGCGGGGATAGCCACGCGGACTACCTTCGGTATGGCATTGAACAGCATTTTCCTAAGACCGGTCAAGGTCAAGATGATGAACACAATACCTTCGATTAGTACGAGCACCAACGCGTTCGCATACGACAATCCGAAGCCGAATACTATCGTAAACGTAAAGAAAGCGTTTAGTCCCATACCGCTCGCCTGCGCCAACGGCATACGCGCCAAGAACGCCATCAGCATCGTGCCGACAACCGCGGAAATAGCCGTAGCAATGTAGATAGCGCCGAAGCTCGGGCCGGTATTGCTCAGCATGTCTGCGTTGACGGGCAGGATGTAGACCATCGCCATAAAGGTAACGAGTCCACCGATCAGCTCGGCGCGGAATGTCGAACCCTTCTTCCTGATACCGAAGAATTTGTCGAGCTTAGCGGCAAATCCATTGTACGGCGAAGGGGCTGTGACGGCCTCGTCAGCTACGGGCGCGTCGGTCTGTTCGACGACTTTGTTTTCGTCGAGTTCGTTTTCACTCACGTAAAAACACCTCCTTGGTAAATTTGGTTTTTTAACCTGAATTCATTATACAACTTTCGACACAAAATAGCAACAAATTTTCACCGCCTATTACGATTGAAGAAAAATTTTTTGCCATTAAAGAAAAAGAAAGCGATTTATCGCTTCGTTAATATTCTTGCTTTGTCGGGCGTATACGATTGACAAATTCGGCGAAGTGTGGTAATATTTTAACACTTGTTGTTTTATCAACAACTTTGTGCGCCGCCGGACAGAGGACAAAAACATGACGATTGGAATACCGAGAGCATTGCTCTATTACAAAAACGAAAAATTTTGGACGACTTTTTTCGACGAGATAGGCGTCGATTACATAATAAGTCCGCACACCGACCGCGATATTATTACGCGCGGAGCCAATCTCGCAATCGACGAAACGTGCCTGCCGACCAAACTTTTGCTCGGTCATATCGATTGGCTAATCGGCAAGTGCGATTATATTTTCGTGCCGCGGATTAAATACCGTTTCGGCTATGAGACGTGCACCAAGTTTCAGGTCATGACCGACCTCGCCTACAATACTTTTCGTGAGCGCAATATAAAGCTGCTGTTTTACAATGTGCACGACAAGAAAGTATTCCGCGAGCGCAAGGCGGTGTACAAAATGGGCAAGTTCCTTCACATCAAGCGTTCGCAAATCAAATACGCGTACATAATGGCGAAGCAGGCGCAAATGTACTTCGAGCTGTTCCGCAGGCAGAAAGAGGAAGCGCGCCTCGCCGAGTCGGACAAGCTGAAGATTCTGCTCGTCGCACACGCATACAACGTCGGCGACAAGTACGTCGGCGAACCTATCAAAAAAGCGATAAAGGCTCTCGGTTGCGAACCGATTGTTGCGGAGTACTTTGACGAGCGCGAATGTATCCGAGCGTCGCACAACATAACGACCACCATGCCGTGGGCGGACAACCGCCACCTGGTAGGAGCAATCGAGCTACTGAAAGACAGCGTGGACGGCATAGTGCTTTTGACGACCTTCCCTTGCGGCACGGACAGCATGGTCAACGAGCTGATTATCCGCAAGTTCAAGGACAAGCCGATAATCACACTTACGGTTGACACGCAGGACGGCACTGCCGGAATAGAAACGCGGCTGGAGAGCTTTGTGGACATTCTCACACTCAAACAGGAGAACAAATGAACAACGAGATAGTGGCATGCTTCCCTCAATGGGCAAACTACGCATACGCATTCAAATATCTGTTCGAGAAGGGGTTCGAGGTCAAGTATCTCCTTCCCCCGCCGATAACTAAACGCACACTTGAGCTTGGCAGTAAATACAGTCCCGATTACGTATGCTCGCCGTTCAAGTACTGCCTCGGCTGCCATATCGAGGCACTCGAGCAGGGCGCCAACTGCCTCGCGCAGATTTACGGGCCTTGCCGGCTAAATTATTACGGCGAGCTGAGCGAGCAAATTCTGCGCGATTTGGGGTATGAATTTCAATACTTTAACATGGCGTCGATAGATTGGCATTCGCGCAAGTCCATATTCGAAAACTTCCGTATAATCAATCCCGACATGTCTATTGTCAAGGTCGTACGCGCCGTGCCTACGGCGCTCGCCATAATCAAGACGCTGGACAAGTTCGAGGACTACGTCCGTCACAACGTCGGGTTCGAGGTCAACGACGGCGAGTTTGACCGCACGTACAAGGAGTTTTTGGCAAAACTCGCCGAGATAACCAACGGCAAGCAGTTCAAGGCGCTCAAGAAAGAATATCGGCAAAAGCTGTGGGCGATCAAAACGGACAAGCCGACCAAAACAATCAAAGTGGGCATGATAGGCGACTACTACACAGTGCAAGAGCCGTTCGCCAACTATTTTATGGAAAAGGAGCTTGCCAAGTTCGGTATGGAAATCTACCGCACCATGACGTTTACGAACTCGATTATACACAAGCGCGGCAAGGAGAGCATCAAGATCGCTAAGCGGTACACCAAGTACCACATAGGCGCGACCTCCAACTCGACTATCGCCGAGGCCATCACGTTTGCACGCGCCGGTTGCAGCGGCATTATTCAGGTCAAGTCATTCGGTTGCACGCCGGAAACGGACGCCATGCCCATGCTTCAGAACGTCAGCCGAGACTTTCACGTCCCCATCCTGTACTTCAGCTTCGATTCGCAGACGAGCGAAACGGGCGTACGCACGAGATTGGAAGCGTTTTACGACATGGTGGAAGCAAGACGGCATAAATAATTTCCGCGACAAAACATTGCGCAAGACAAGGAGACAGGATGAAAAAAGGTTATTTGGGAATCGATATAGGTTCGATATCCACCAAGGGCGTGGTAATCGACGAGGACAACAATATTCTCGTCAAGGAATATATCTGGACGGAAGGCGATCCGATTGGCGCCGTCAAGCGGCTGTTGACCGCGCTCGGGAACAAACTCGGCGATGACGACGTCAAGATAGTATCCGTCGGCACTACGGGCAGTGCACGAAAGCTGATAGGCGTGATGACGAATGCGAGCGTCGTCAAAAACGAAATAACGGCGCACGCTATCGGCACGACTACCCTGCACCCCGACGTGCGCACGATATTCGAAATCGGCGGCCAAGACTCCAAGATAATAATAATCGAAAACGGGTTCGTCACCGATTATGCCATGAACACGTTGTGCGCGGCCGGTACAGGTTCGTTCCTTTCGAGCCAAGCGCACAGATTAGGCGTGTCCGTCGAGGACTTCGGCGAGATAGCGCTGACTTCCAAAAAGCCTACTACTATTGCCGCGCGCTGTACTGTGTTTGCGGAAAGCGATCTCGTCCACAAAGCGCAAATCGGACATAAAAAAGAAGACATAATCGCAGGACTGTGCAAAGCGGTCGTAACGAACTATCTCAATAATATCGGCAAGGGCAAGAAAATTTCACCGCCCATCGTTTTCCAGGGCGGCGTGAGCAAAAACGTCGGCGTGAAGAAAGCGTTTGAAGAAGCCGTCGGTCACGACGTCATCGTCGACGAGAACGGACATCTAATGGGCGCGTTCGGCGTAGCCGTACTCGCAAGAAAGAGCAAGATCGAACGCCCGTTCTCCTTTGACATAATCGACGCCGACTTTAAAACACGCGGATTCGAGTGCGGCAAGTGCGCCAATCATTGCGAGATTATATGCGTGTACAAAGGCGACGAGCTAATCGACAGCTGGGGCAACAAGTGCGACAACGGCGCAATCAAAGTCAAATAATAAACAGAAAGAATCGGCAAGCACATAAGCGCTTGCCGATTTTCTCTTACTATTATCTATACTATAATGTTTATCAGCCGCTCGGGAATAACTATCACCTTTTTGACCGCGGCGCCGCCTATTGCCGATATAACGTCTGCGTTTTCGAGCGCTTGCTTTTCTATGGTCTTTGCGTCGAGGCCTTGCGAAAGAACGAGCTTGCACTTTATGCGCGAGTTTATCTGCACGGCGTACTCGGTGGTCGACTTTACGAGTTTAGACTCATCACAGGTCGGGAAGCTTTGATTAAACAGCAACTCTTTGCCGCCGAGCATAACGTTTAGCTCCTCGCAAAAGTGCGGCGCGAGCGGCGCGAGGCACTTTATAAACGTTTCCAGCACATGTTTAAGATACTCGGGCTTATAACCTTTTTCCGCGCGGTATTTGTACATGGCGTTGACAAGCTCCATGCACCGCGCCACCGCCGTATTAAAGCGGAACGCGGGTACATCCTCGCCCACGTGTTTTATGCAGTAGTTTAGCTCGTAATCGAGCGCACCCGCCGAGCCGTCCGACTTGACCGACTTGACCTCGTCGGCAAGCCGCTCTATCCTGTCCATAAACTTCGAGCACGCGCTTATTCCGCTGTCCGACCACGGACCGCCCTCGGTGTAGTCAAAGCCGAACATCAAATACAGTCTCAGCGCATCCGAGCCGTACTGCTTGATAATCGGATCGGCGGAAATGACGTTGCCGCGCGTTTTGCTCATGCGGTAACCGTCGGGACCGAGTATGACGCCTTGATGCACAAGCCGCTTGAACGGCTCGTCGAAGTTGATATAACCCAAATCATGCAAGACCTTGGTTATAAAACGCGAATACAATAAGTGACTGCACGCGTGCTCCGCTCCGCCCACGTAGCAGTCGACGGGAAGAAGCTCGTTGACAATCTTACTGTCAAACGGCGCACTGTCGTTATGCGCGTCGGGATAGCGCAGATAGTACCAGGACGAGCACACGAATGTGTCGAGAGTGTCCACCTCGCGCTTTGCCTTTTTGCCGCAGACAGGACAAGTCGTATCGTAAAACTCCTTGCACGAAGCGAGCGGCGACTTTCCGTCGGGCGTAAAGTTGACGTTGTACGGAAGCTCTACCGGCAAATCGCTCTCGGGCACGGGCACCGCGCCGCAATGCTCGCAGTAAATCATGGGTATGGGCGCGCCCCAATACCGCTGACGGGAAACCGACCAGTCGCGCATGCGGTAGTTTACCTTCCGCCCGCCGTGACCGAGTTTTTCGAGCTCGTCGAGTATTGCGGGAATGGCGTCCTTGCTCTTCATGCCGTCGAACTTGCCCGAATTGGTAAGCACGCCGTATTCGGTGTACGGCAATTCCCCTTCGCCCTCTTCGGCATTGATTACGCGCACGATTTTCATTCCGTTCTTGACGGCGAAATCGTAGTCGCGCGTGTCGTGCGCCGCAACGCCCATGACCGCGCCCGTGCCGTATGTGGCAAGGCAGTAATCGGCGACGAGTACGGGCACTTTCTCGCCGTTTAGCGGGTTGATGCAATAACTGCCGGTAAACACGCCCGTCTTATCTTTGGTCGCCGAAGTGCGCTCTATATCGGTGCGCTTGGCGCTCTCCGCGACGTACTTTTCGACAGCCGCCGCATATTTTTTGGTCGTAAGCTTACTTACAAGCGGATGCTCGGGCGCGATGACCACGTACGTCACGCCGAACAACGTGTCCGCGCGCGTGGTAAACACGGTGACGCCATTCACGCCGTCAATCGGCTTTTCGAGATCGAACACTACCTCGCCGCCCACCGACTTGCCTATCCAGTTGCGCTGCATGGTCTTTGTCTTTTCGGGCCAATCGAGGTCTTTCAGTCCGTCAAGCAGCTTCTCGGCATACGCGGTGATTTTGAAAAACCACTGCGTCATTTCCTTGTGAATTACCTCTGTCTTACAGCGCTCGCACTTGCCGTCGACGACCTGCTCGTTGGCAATGACAGTCTGGCATGACGGACAGTAATTGACGGGCGCTTTCTTCTGATAGCACAGTCCGTTCTTGTACAGCTGAAGGAACAGCCACTGCGTCCACTTGTAGTAGTCCGGGCGGCAGGTAAACAGCTCGTGCGACCAGTCGAACATAACGCCCATTTCGGACAGCTGGCGTTCCATCGTCGCGATGTTTTTGTCGGTGGAATCCTTGGGATGAATGCCCGTCTTGATGGCGTAGTTCTCGGCGGGCAGGCCGAACGCGTCAAATCCCATGGGCTGGAACACATGCTTGCCCGACATGCGCATAAACCGAGCATAAGAATCGGTCACGCCGTAGTTGTACCAATGCCCCATGTGCAGTTGTGCGCCCGACGGGTACGGAAGCATCTCAAGCACGTAGCATTTGTCGCCGCCCGACTTATAAGTGTTTACACCCTGCTCGTCCCAAATCTTCTGCCATTTCTTTTCTATTTCAACGTGGTTCATAATAAAACCTCTATCTACATAATTTCGCAACGCGGCGCACGTGATCGCCGTAGCGCTACTGCCTTTGCATAGAAGCCGTATTATTCAAGTACAGCTTTAATTCTGCGAACGCCTGCGGAGCTGCTCTGCTCCTTTACAATCTTAAAATGTCCAAGCTCGCCCGTGCGCGACGCGTGCGGTCCGCCGCAGATTTCCTTGGAGTACTCGCCAATAGTGTAAACCTTGACTTTCTCGCCGTACTTGCTGGCAAACAGTCCGACCGCGCCCGAAGCCTTTGCCTCGTCGACGGTCATTTCCTCGCAAGTGATAGGCACGTCCGCTTTTATTGCGGCATTGACCAAATCCTCGACCGCCTTGATTTCCTCGGGAGTCATGGCGCGCGCGAACGAGAAGTCGAAACGCAATCTTTCGGGCGTAATGTTGGAGCCCTTCTGATTGACGTTAGGGTCGTTTAGCACGGTCTTTAGAGCCTTGTGCATGAGGTGGGTAGCCGTGTGGAGTTTTGCCGTAGCCTCGCCCGTGTCGGCGAGTCCGCCCTTAAAGCGCTGTTCGGCCCCGGCGTGCGACAGGTCGCGGTGCTCTTTGAACTTCGCTTCAAACCCTTCTACGTCCACTTTGAATCCACGTTCTTTCGCCATCTCTATAGTCATCTCGAGCGGGAAGCCGTATGTGTCGTATAATCTAAACGCCGACTTGCCGGGGATGGTGTCGGTCTGCAAGAACTTGCACAGCTTCTCGAATTCCTTGATGCCGTTTTCGAGTGTTTTTGTGAAGCGCACTTCTTCGAGGTCTATTTCCTCTTTTATCTTATTCTTAGCCGACTGCAATTCGGGATAGACGTGCGCGTACTTGTCTACGACAGCCATTGCTATTTCGCTGTAATCGCCGCTTTTTAAGCCGAGCGTCGCGCCGAACCTGATAGCACGGCGAAGCAGACGGCGCAAAATATAGCCCTGATCGACGTTGGACGGCGTGACGCCGCGCTCGTCGCCGATGATAAACGTGGAAGTGCGGATATGGTCGGCGACAACGCGCACCGCCTTAACGTTATCCGCGCTGTCGATATCATCGACTGTCGCAAGCGATTTGATTTTGCTTACAATTGGCACGAAAACGTCTGTGTCATACACGGACGACAGCCCTTGCATGTTCATGAGCGCGCGCTCTAAGCCCATGCCGGTATCGACGTTTTTCTGCTTTAAGGGAGAGAAAGTGCCGTCGGCATTCTTGTTGAACTGCATGAAAACGTCGTTCCACACCTCGACGTATTTGCCGCAATCGCATGCGGGCGAGCACTCGGGCGAGCACTTGGGCTTTCCCGTGTCGAAGAACATCTCTGTGTCCGGGCCGCACGGTCCCGTCTGACCGGCGGGGCCCCACCAGTTATGCTTTTTGCCGAGGAAGAAAATGTTTTCCTTCTTGATGCCGCACTTATGCCACAGCTCGGCTGTCTCGGTATCGCGCGGGCAATCGGCGTCGCCCTCGAACACGGTGACGGCTAATCTATCGGGGCTAAGCCCCAATTCTTTCGTTAAAAACTCGTAGCTCCACGGCACCATCTGCTCTTTGAAATAATCGCCCAAGCTCCAGTTGCCGAGCATCTCGAAGAACGTACAGTGCGCGCTGTCGCCCACCTCGTCGATGTCGCCCGTCCGTACGCACTTTTGCGCGTCGCAAAGCCGCTTCCCCGCAGGGTGCGGCTCGCCCAACAGGTACGGAACAAGCGGATGCATGCCGGCGGTGGTAAACAGCACCGTCGGGTCGTTTTCGGGAATAAGCGACGCGGACGAAATGGGTTTATGCCCGCGCGCGCAGAAAAAGTCAAGCCATTTCTTTCTGAGCTCGTCACTCGTAATCTTCATAAAATTTAAGCTCCTCAATCGAGTGTATTATTTAAGTTCTTCGTAAAGCGCCTTTATGCCCTTGGCCATTGTCGTGATCTTGGCGTTTGTCGCCGAGACCAGCTTGTCGCCTACGGCCGAGTATTCGTCGCCCGCGTGCTTAACGACTATTTCGATATCGTGCCCGTCGGATTTCGCCATGCGCTTGACAGTCTTTGCTATTTGAAGATAGCTCATCTTGTCGCTAGGCACGAGGTTGTAATCGCCCTTAGGATAATTGCCCTGAAGAAACTTTGCAAACACCTTGACCGCGTCTGTCGCATTGACGGCGCTGACAACCCTATCGCAATCTATAACGATATTCTTCTTGCCCTTGGCGGCCGCCGCGACAATCTTGTTGATAGGTGTGCGGGCGCCTCCGCCGTATATGTCGAACAGCCTCAAATTGGTAGTAATCTTGTCCTTACTCGCCAAGCTGTTGATCAAATACCGCCCCAGCCCGTAACCGTCGGTCGGAACGACTTGTCCGATCATATCCTCGGTCACGTCTACTAACGGACGGCGACCATACTCGGCGCCGTCGCCGACGACTATCAGCTTGTTCACACCGTGGGCGGTCGCGATATACTGAATGTTTTTGAACATCACAAGACTGTTCGCTTGCCCGTCGCCGTCCGATCCCGCAAGGTGCAGTACGGCGTCAAACCTGTGTTTTGAAAAAACTTTCTCAATCGAGCGGATGTCAAGCAAATCCATTGCGTCCTGAGACGGCGACACGATGTCGAACATATTGCGATAGCACTTGACAAACTCTTTGCCCAATACACTGTTCCCGCCGGTAAGTAAAATTTTCATATATTCCTCCTACGCACTTTCTATATTTTGAACGAGCTTTTCAACTCAACAACTTGGTTAAATGTGTCTGTTTTATCGTCCTTTGCGAAATAGCCTATGCGGAAGAACTGCACGCCCTCGCCGACAGGCAAATCGCACACGGCGGGCTCGGCGAGCGCCGTGGAAGTCTTGATAGAAGCCGTATCTACCCGCTCCGAAAAATCGCCCTCGCCGTCGGGCACTATCGCACTGAACGCGCGCGTCGTAATCTCCTTGGCTTGTGACGCGTCCACCCACTGGATTACGCCCTTGGTCTTGACCTCGTCCGTCTTTTCGGCCTTGACGGAAACAACCTCGCCGTTCTCGTCCGTTTCATAGCCCACACAGCGAATTATAAACGCATTCTTCAGCCGCGCGGTGCCGTTTGGCACAAGGCGGTGGTAGCCCTTGGGCGGATTCGCCATAAAGTCGGCGCGGTCGATACACAAATGCTTGGTTAATTTCAGCTTGCGCGTAACGACGGGCGTAGTCGAAATTTCGGGATCGACGGGCGTTCTGTGCGGAACGGTGTATTCGCCGCCCTCGGTGATCTCTATCTCTTCGCAGTAGTCTTCGTCGACGTTGACTATATCGAGCTTGACGGGATCGGGAACGACCATATATCTTTTTGCGGTGGCGTTAAGTTCGTCGCGCACGCAGTCGTTGAACTGCGCGGCGTCCACCGTGCTGACCGACTTGGCAAGGCCGACCTCGTTACAAAACGCGACGATGGCGTGCGCGGGCACGCCGCGGCGGCGAAGCCCCGACAGCGTGGGCATGCGCGGATCGTCCCAGCCGTCCACAGCATTCATATCGACAAGCTGTTTGAGATATCTTTTACTCATAACGGTGTCGGTGATGTTGAGCCGCGCGAACTCGTATTGGTGAGGCTTACCCTCCGTGTCGCAGTTGTCAATAACCCAATCGTACAAAGGCCTGTGATCCTCGAACTCGAGCGAACAGCACGAGTGCGTAACGCCCTCCACCGCATCCTCGAGGGGGTGCGCGTAGTCGTACATGGGATAGATGCACCACTTGTCACCCGTCCTGTGATGGGGGGCGTGCAGAACTCGATATATCACGGGATCGCGCATATTCATATTGGGCGAAGCCATATCGATCTTGGCGCGAAGCACCATTCCGCCGTCGGGTACGCCGCCCTTTCGCATCTTGTCGAACAGCGCGAGGTTTTCTTTGACCGACCGTTCGCGGCAGGGCGAATTCTTTCCGGGCGTAGTCAGCGTGCCGCGCATCAATCTAATCTCGTCGGGCGTGCTGTCGTCGACATAGGCAAGGCCCTTTTTTATCAGCACGATCGCACGCTCGAGCATGTAGTCGAAGTAGCTCGACGCGTAATACACGCCCGCGGGCTCGAAGCCGAGCCAGCGAATATCGCGCTCTATCTGGTCGCAAAAGTCGGCGTCCTCTTTGACGGGGTTTGTGTCGTCAAAGCGAAGATTGCACTTTCCGCCGAACTTCTTGGCGGTAGAAAAGTTAAAGCACGCCGCTTTTGCGTGGCCGATGTGCAATCTGCCGTTGGGCTCGGGCGGAAAACGCATGACGACGTTTTTCACTCTGCCCGATTTGATATCGTCGTATATTACGTCCTCTATAAAGTTGGACGGTTTGATATCGTCGATGTTCATAAATTACTCCAAAGTTTGTTAGAAAAAGTTATGTAGGAAACTGTGTAACAAAAAACGTTAAAAGAGACCGGAAATCTTATCGTTTTCGATTCGCATGCCGACTGCGTTGGGAACTTTAGGCAGCCCGGGCATGAGCATCATGTCGCCCGCTACCGCGACGATAAACCCTGCGCCGCCGCGGAATTGCACGTCGCGCACAGTGATGTCGAAGTCCTTGACAAAGCCTATCTTCTTGGGATCATCGGACAGACTGTATTGGGTCTTGGCTATGCAGACAGGCAGTCCCGTCGCCTTGTCGCCCATTTTCTCGAGGCTCTTTTTGGCCTTGGCCGACCAAACGACGTTCTTTGCGCCGTAAACCTTGGTCGCGATTTTCTCCACCTTTTCGGGGACGGTGTCGGTCAGTTCGTAGCTGTACGTCAGCTTTACTTTCTTGTCCGCCGCCTTAGCTACTGCCGCGGCGAGCTCTTCTGCGCCCTGTCCGCCCTTTGCCCAGCACTCGCACAGCACCGCTTCGCCGCCGTGCTCTTTGCAAGCTTTCTTGATAGCGGCAATCTCCTCTTCGGTATCGTCGGTGAACCTGTTGATGGCGACGACTACGTTTTGACTGAATACGGTACGCATATTGTCAATATGCTTGATAAGGTTTGCCATGCCGTCGTCGAGACTGCCGTGCCCGCCGTACTTGAGCGCACGAACGGTGGCGACGATGACTGTGCACGACGGGCTTAACCCCGCTGTGCGGCACTTGATGTCGAAGAACTTCTCCGCGCCGAGATCGGCGCCGAAGCCCGCCTCCGTAACCACGTAGTCGGCGTAGCTGAGCGCCGTTTTGGTCGCAATAACGGTGTTGCAGCCGTGCGCGATGTTGGCAAACGGTCCGCCGTGGAC
>JAFLVF010000055.1 GCA_022508425.1 Clostridiales bacterium
TCAACCTGTTGTTAATGGCGTAAACATATTTTTTGCCGTGTGTCGATATGTTAGGCACAAGTTCTTTTAATCCTGCTTGTTTTGATGCGTGATACAACATACAATTCACCGCTAAATTACTGTTTATCGTACGAATATGATAACATATAAAAATCGAAAATGCAACCGTTGCAATGTTTCCGTAGCAACAGAAAAGGCGCGGCTTCATGCCGCGCCCGATTTCCGTTAAATAATTTTAATTTATTTTCGTTGTCGTTACTTTATAATGCGGTTGTACATGTCGACCACTTCGGACATCGCGGGGATGCTCTCTATTCCGCCCTCGCGAGCGAGCGCTATCGCGGCGGCCTTGCCCGCGAACACGCACGCCTCTTCAAACGAGTACATGCCTATCCTCGGATAAGTGACTGCGAGCGCGCCGACGAACGTATCGCCCACGCACGTCCTGTCGACAACCTCCGTTTTGCGCGGAGGGATATGCGAAACTATATACGCGCCGTCGGACAGCGAGCAGCCGTTGTCGCCTAGCGTAATCACAACATACTGCACGCCGTGCGCATGGAAAAATTGCATGGCGCTCTTTTGCGCCTGGAAGTCTACCGGATTGATGCCGGTCAGGACGTGCGCTTCTTCCGCATTGGGCACGATGACGTCGACGTTGCAGTACACGTCGTCGGGAATGAACTTGGCCGGCGCGGGATTGAGAATGGTGGTCATGCCGAGCGCGTGCGCTTTGGACAGAGCATACATAACAACATACAGCGGGCAGTCGAGCTGGCACAACAACGTGTCCTCGCTCGTAGCGCTGGCCAGCGCTTCGTCGATGTCCGTCTTAGATATATTGCTGTTGGCGCCGCCGTATACGACGGTACGCTTGTCCTTCTTGGCGACAGTCGTGACGACCGTACCGGTAGGACGGCGCACGGATCGAACGAAAGCCGTATCGACGCCGTAGGAGTCCAAAATGCGCTTTGCCTCATCGCCGATTGCGTCGTTGCCCACCTGCGCGATGAGCTTGACGGTCGGGCTGTTCTTTTCCTCGCGTTTTTTCATCTTGGCGATTGCAACGGCCTGGTTGAAACCCTTGCCGCCAAGGCGTATATCGCCGCCTTCGGCTACCGTGCTTTCGCCCTTTTTGGGCATACGCTCGAGCTCGAGCACAATCTCGTTGTTGATGCTTCCTAGAACGTAAATCACTTTGCTACCTCTCTTTCTGTAGTGTCCGAATCGGAGTCGTTTTTGTCGTCGTTATTTTCCGCGGACTGAACGAGTCCCTCGCCGCGCACCTTTTTCTCATGCGAACGGCGTTTTTGCTCGCGCTCTATCTTTTCCATCGCCTCGCGCTGAGAGCCGGACGGCGACTTGATAGAGAACGCTATGTTAGTCAGGTGGTCGGCAATACGCTCGAGCGCGCTGATTATCGAGTAGAAGAACGTTCCGCTCTCCACCGAACAGCCGCCGGCGTTCAGCCGCTTGATATGGTTGTTGCCCAACAGCCGCTTCGTCATATCGACCTCTTGCTCACGCACCGAGAAGTCGTTGAGCTTGCCCACGGCATTGTTGTTGAATATGTACATGGCCTCGTCGAACATCGCCATGACCTTGTCGTACATGTCCTCCAACTCGTCGCGCGCGTCGGGCGTAAAGGCGATGTCGGTGTCTATCATCTCTTGAGCGTTTTCCATAAAGTTCTCGGCGTGGTCGGCGATACGCTCGATATCGCTAACGACGTGGAACAGCGACCCTACAAACTTTTCGTCCGATCGCGATATGGACTGCGACGACAGTTTAATCAGATATTTCGCAACGCCCTTGTTGATAAAATTGATGCGTTGCTCGTCTCTGACGACCTTGTCTCTTTCGGATATATCCTGAGTGAGTAGGGCTGTCATGGCGCGTTTAAGGTTGTGCTTAGCCATGTCGCCCATGTGATTGACCTCGCGCTTGACCTGCGCGACGGCGATAGGCGGGGTCTGAAGGAATCGGTCGTCTATAAAGTACATATGCGGCGCTTCGTCGTCACTTCCCCGCTTTTCTTTGACGAGCGCGGTGGCAAGCGCGGTGAGCGGTTTGATAAATGGCGTGAGAATCAGCGTGGTTATAACGTTAAAGAACACGTGGAACAGCGCGACTTGCATTTGCGTGTGACTTGTCATCCGTCCGAACAGCCACACCACGCCGTCCTTGAAAATCCAAATTACGGTGGTAAATAATATAGTGCCGATTGCGTTGAACAGCAGGTGTATCATTGCCGTGCGCTTGGCGTTGGTGCTTGCGCCGAACGCCGCGATAATGGCGGTGATGCATGTGCCGATGTTGGTGCCGAGGATAATAAACAGCGCGCTCTGCATGGGTATGATGGATACGCCCGTGAACGCCGACGGCGCCGCCATTGTCACCACCAAAGCGGTCATCGCCGTAGACGACTGAAACAACGCCGTAAAGACTATGCCTATAAATATGAGCAGTAACGGGAAGTCAACCGCGACAAAGACGTCTTGCAACGCGCCGGACAGCGTTTCGGAGCCTTTCAGCGCGCCGCTCATAAACGACAGACCTACGTACATCAGCCCGAGACCGGCTATGGCATAGCCCGCCTTCTTTGCCGTGTCGTGCTTTGCAAACATCATCATGGCGACGCCGACAAACGCGAGTATGGCCATGTACGCGCCCATATCGAAGCCGGACAGCGCAATCAATACGCCCGTGAGCGTCGTGCCTATGTTTGCGCCCATTATAATGGACGTCGCTTGGAACAGCGTCATAAGTCCGGCGTTGACAAAGCCTATAACCATTACGGTGGTCGCCGCCGATGAGTTGTCGAGAACAGTCACTACGGCGCCGACGCCGATGCCCGAAAATCTGTTGTTGCTGATTTTGCCGAGCATTTTACGCATGCCCTTGCCGGCGCTTTTTTCCAAGCCCTCGCTGAGCATTTTCATGCCGACCATGAGCACGCCCAAACCGGCAATCAGCGTTATTACACTTATTATGACTTCGTTCAACCTAATTTCCCTTATAACTGTATTATCGATATTATACAATACACAGCCGTTAATGTCAACGATTTGTACATTGCTCTTTTCCGATTGACAAAATGACGGATAAAACATATAATATATGCATGCTACGACTTGCGCGTTTTCTAAAAGGACATATACCGCAAGCGATCATCGCGCCGCTGTGCAAGCTGATAGAGGCGATTGCCGAACTTGCCGTACCGATGATAGTCGCAAACGTCATCGACATCGGTATCGCGGGCGGTGACAAGGCGTATGTCATCAAATATTGCATAATCATCGCCGCGCTCGCCGTCGGCGGTTTTATAATTTCGATTACAGGGCAATTTCTCGCGTCCAAGGTGGGAATGCACTTCGGGACAAGACTTCGCACCGCCACATTCAAGCGCATTAATTCCCTACCCGCCTCCGCAGCTAACCGCATGGGCGGCGCGTCCATAGTCACACGCATCACGGGCGACGTCATGAACTGCCAGCAGGCCGTAAACATGTTTTTGCGGCTCGTATTGCGCATGCCCTTCGTTCTCGTCGGCGCGCTCGTAATGAGCATGATTATAGATCCCGTTTTGTCACTGCTCTTCGTCGCCATGGCGGTTGTGCTCGGCGGCATAATTTCGTGCGTGCTCAAAATATCGTTGCCGCGAATACGGAGGTCTCAGAAAAACCTCGACGAACTGTCCCGCCGCTCGACCGAAAGCCTGACGGGCGCGAGGGTTATTCGCGCGTTTAACAAGCAGTCGAACACCGAAGCATCCTTTTCGTCAGCCGCCGACGTTACTGCCAAAACCAACATGAGCGTATCGCGCATTGCGGCGTTGCTGGCGCCCATGACGTTTGCGGTCGTCAATCTCGCGATAATATGCGTGCTGTGGTTCGGCGGGATCAAGGTAAATAACGGCGCTCTCACCCAAGGCCAGATAGTGGCGCTCATCAACTATCTCAATCAGGCCTTTTTCGTAATCGTGGCAATAGGCAATGTATTTTCGGTTTTCACGCGCTCGGCGGCGTGCGCGGCGCGCGTCAACGAGATACTCGACTGCCCGCTCGAACAAGACGGAAATCTCGAAGATATCCCCGACTGCGACAACGTCGTCGAATTTTGCAACGTCAGCTTTGCATACGACGGCGACTACGACGTGCGGGATATTTCCTTTGCGGTCGGTAAGAACAAGACCCTCGGCATAATAGGCGGCACGGGCAGCGGCAAATCGACGATAATAAACCTAATCGAGAGGTTTTACTCGCCCGACGTCGGCACAATCAAATTTTGCGGTGAGAATTTGCAATCGTACCGCGCCGACGCCGTTCGTAAGGCGATAGGATACGTCCCCCAGCGTACCGCCGTGCTCGCCGGCACGATAGAAAGTAACCTTAAAATCGCAAATCCCGCTTTGACAAAAGAGCGCGCATTAACCGCGCTCAAAATCGCGCAGGCGGAAGAGCTTTTGGCCTCGCACGGCCTCGACGGCGCTGTCGCGCAAGACGGCAAGAATTTGTCAGGCGGGCAAAAACAGCGCGTCAATATCGCACGATCCTTATGCCGCGACAACTTGTTGTATCTGTTCGACGACGCTACGTCCGCGCTCGATTACAAGACGGAGCGCAATTTTATAGAAGCAATGAACGACGTTTCGGGCGCGAAAATATTCGTCTCCCAGCGCATAAGCGCGGTATCGGGCTGCGACGAAATTCTCGTTCTCGACAACGGCAAGATAGTCGGGCGCGGCACACACGACGCTCTCAAATCGTCGTGCCCGCTGTACGCCGAGTTTTGCGCGTCGCAGGTGGGCTAATGAGAAAAGCACGGCAAAAACAGTACGACGCGACCCTCCGTCGGCTCATGAAATATCTAAAGCCCTACTCGCTCTATCTCGTAGGTGCGTTTGTCTGCGCGGCTATTTCGGCAGTCGCGCACATTTTCGCACCCATCGTAATAGGCGACGCGGTGGACTGCATAGTTACCAAGGGCGAAGTGGATTTTACTCAACTCGCAAAATACATGGTCGCGCTCGGCGTACTCATCGCAATCGTTCTCGTCTTTCAGTGGCTGATGAACATTCTCGCCCAGCGCGCTTCGCACCTATGCGTGCGCGACGCGCGAAAAGACGGATTCAAAGCCCTCACCCGCGCGCCGCTTGACTACATCGATTCGCACGGGCACGGCGACCTGTCCGCACGGTTGTCCGTGGACGCCGACCAGATAGCGGACGGCGTGATACAGGGCGCGACTCAAATATTTACGGGCGTAGTGACAATAGTCGGAACGCTCGTATTGATGATACTTATCAACAAGTGGATAGCCTTGGCTATCGCCGCGCTCACACCGCTGTCGCTGCTCGTGTCCTTTCTCATCGCCAAGTTCTCGCACAAATATTTCACCGAGCAATCGAACGTCCGCGGCGAATTGTACGACAAGAGCGAAGAGGCGGTCAGAAACCGCGCGCTTATCGCCGCATACGGCTATGCGCCGCATGCCGAACAATCATTCGAAGAAACCAACCAAACGCTCAAAAAATGCGGATTCAAAGCGACGTTCTACTCCTCTCTCGTCAATCCGTCCACGCGGCTGATAAACGCGCTAGTGTACGCCGTAGCCGCCGCAATGGGCACCGTGTACGCCGTCGGCGGATTTATGACGGTGGGCGGCATAACCAAGCTGTTGCTGTACGCCAACCAGTTCGCCCGCCCGCTCAACGAGATTACGGGAGTAATAACCGAGTTCCAGACGGCGTTAGCCGCCGCCAAGCGCGTAGTCGACCTGACAGACGTCATCCCGCAAGACGACGACGGAATCGAGAAAATCATATCGGGCGACGTTTCGCTCGAGCGCCTCAACTTCTCGTACACAGAGGGCAAACCCATTTTGCGCGACCTCGAGCTGAACGTCGAGCACGGCACTATGGTCGCAATCGTAGGGCGCACGGGCTGCGGCAAAACAACGCTGATAAACCTATTGATGCGATTCTACGATCCGGACAGCGGGCGCATCATCTACGACGGCGACGATTCGGCGGCAATCAAGAGAAGCTCGGTACGCAAAGCGTTCGGCATGGTGCTTCAGGACAGTTGGATTTTCAAAGGCACGGTGAAAGACAATATCGCTTACGGCAAGGAGAACGCAACGGACGACGAGGTACGAACTGCCGCAAGACAGGCCGATATAGACGGTTTTATCGAGCGGTTACCCAACGGCTACGACACGATTATAGACGACGGCGACGGAATTTCGCAAGGCCAAAAACAGCTTATAAACATAGCGCGCGTCATGCTCACCGACCCGCCCATGCTCATACTCGACGAAGCGACGAGCAACATCGATACGCGCACGGAAAAGCGCGTGCAATCCGCTTTCGACAAGCTGTTGCATCCGTCCGACGGAAGTAAACGCACCGGCTTTGTTGTCGCGCACAGACTGTCAACCATCAAAGACGCCGACCTTATACTCGTCATGGACAAAGGCGAAATCGTAGAGCGCGGCACGCATGAGCAGTTGTTGGCACAAAACGGCCCGTATGCGGAATTGTACAACGCGCAGTTTGCAAACAGAGAGGTTTTTTAACATGACCCTGCAAAAGATGATGTCTATGTTGCGCCGTTGCGACGCAGACAACAATCTGATTGACGACGGCGACAAAATCGCAGTCGGCTTGTCGGGCGGCAAGGATTCGCTCGCACTGCTTGAAGCTCTTGCGGGGTACAAGCGGTTTTGTCCCAATCGGTTTGAGCTCGCCGCCGTTGTAATAGACCCGGGCGCAGGCGCCGATTTTTCGCCGCTCGTACCATTCTGCGAAAAGCTCGAAGTTCCCCTTCACATCGTCAAGACCGAAATTGCGCCCATAGTATTCGACGTGCGGAAAGAGAAAAACCCGTGTTCGCTGTGCGCTAAGATGCGACGCGGCGCGCTCGACAACAAGCTAAACGAGCTCGGATATAACGTTCTCGCCCTCGGCCACAACGCCGACGACACTGTGGAGACTTTTCTACTCGGACTTTTGTACGAGGGGCGGATAAACGCGCTAAGCCCCAAGTCATATCTCGACCGATCCAAAATCAAGCTGATTAGACCACTGCTGTACGTGCGAGAAAAAGAGACGGAAGCATATGCGAGAGATAACAACTTGCCGATAATCAAAAACCCCTGCCCCGCCGACGGCGTGACAAAACGCGAAACAATGAAGTCGGTGATTGCCGAATTATGCAAAGTAACGCCCGACGCATTCGAGCGCATGCACTCGGCTATCTTCCACCCCGAACGCGGCAACATAATGGAGCTATTGCAAGAGAATAAAACAGGAGAAACAAAATGAAAACGCTTATTGTCGTCGATATGCAAAACGATTTTATAGACGGTGCGCTCGGCAGCATGCAAGCGCAAGCAATCGTCAAAAACGTCAAAGCGAAGATACAACAATATCTCGCGCGCGGTGACAAAGTGATTTTCACACAGGACACGCACGACGAAAACTATCTCACAACAAACGAGGGACACAACCTACCCGTCAAGCATTGTATCGAGGGTACGCACGGTTGGAAGGTCGCGGACGAAATCGACATGCCCGACTGCGACCACGTAATCAAACGCACATTCGGCTACACCGATTGGAACAAGAGATATAATTTCGACGACGATATAGAGCTTGTCGGGCTTTGCACCGGAATATGCGTCATTTCAAACGCGCTTATCCTAAAAGCGCAATTCCCCGAAATCAACATCTCGGTTGACTCGGCAGCTTGCGCCTGCGTAACGCCCGACAGCCACAAAGCGGCGTTACAGGCAATGTCCACATGCCAAGTAAAAGTTATTTAGTCAATCAGCAAATTCAAAAAGGCGGTACAAATGCACCCTTCCCATAGGGAATAAGTTTTATAAAGCGTACTTTTAAGAGATAATAAAATGCTCTCGGATTATAGTTTCGAGAGCATTTAACTTACACATTAAAAGAGCATTAAAGCTAAATAGAAATTTATCAATCGGTTATTAATTATTCTTTTAATAACTCATATAAAGTGGAGTTCATACTCACTTCATAAAATCAAGCACGCATAAGATATTTGCGTCTATATTATAGGCTATGAATATAAACCTATGCTCTTCTGATTGGCTATCGGGTATAACATTGGCTTTGTTGCTCGTTACGTCAAAAATCATAAAATAGTGATAGCCAGACGTAATGGCGGTGTAATACAAGTCTATAAAATTCGCCGGAATAGCGTTCATATCATTGGCAAAACGTTTATCGTTAGACACTATGTCGAATATCTCATTTGCATCATCGAATTTTATCATGGCAAATGAGTTTATTGTGCTATCCGTGTTTGTTGTGCGCGATATATATCCGCTGTCGGGCAAATCAATCGAAACTGTTTGCTCGAGTTCATGCACATATTCAAAATCATGGAGGACTCTATCGGCGAATATGAAAGTAAATGAGCCGTATATCGCAAGCAATGTACACATGATAATTCCTGCGATAATATTCTTTTTGCATTTGTAGTTTTTCGCAAGGAAAACGAAACCGAGAACCGCGGATGCCAACGGCAATGGTATGAATATGAAAAACACCCACATATATTCCGGCATGTTCAAGGGGAACTCGGGCAGCGGCGAAAGCGACGCGCTAATTGCGACAGTAATTAACGCCATAAGGATAGATAACAGCGAAAGAACAAACATTGTCAATAGCAATGCTTTAATCTTACTATTTTGCGGTGCTCTTTTGTCACTTGAAACATTGAGCAGCTTCAGGATTAAGTCATAATTTGTATCGGGTTGATGTTTTTCTATCGGAACGACAGTGTTTCCGTAGTAAATCAAAATGCATTTTTCTGCATTTATAACTTTTTTGATGTCGCTATATCGTATCGTCGATTTTGAATCGGTATTATCCGAAGTTGACTCTATTCCGAAAAAATCTTGGAAGAACTTAACCGTTACTACGCCGTTAGGGCAGAGCCCAAGAAGTTCGGCCGTACGTTTCTTGAGTAAAAAATTGATTCGTATAAGCAATGCGGCAAATAAAATAACAAGAAATATCGGTATAATCAAAGCTGCATTATTGGCGTCCGACAATATGATACCAATGCCCATACATACTGATAAAATTATAGCAACGATATATATTATATAGAATTTTTTAGCACTAATCCTATTTACGAGCTTAACTAATTCAGCCGTATATTTTGTCTGCACACAGACAAGGCTCTCCTCCTTTTCAGGTGTTTGAGGAGGTGCTGCCTCAACAACTTTTGCAGGCGAACCGCACAATTCGTCCAAACTGACCGCAAATATTTGCGAAAGCAGCTTCAAACTTTCCAGCGACGGCACCGTTTGGTCGGTTTCCCATAAGCTCACACTTTGTCGCGTAACATTCATTTTATCGGCAAGCTCTTCTTGTGATAAGCCTGCTCCTTTGCGATATTTATATATTGTTTCGCCAATGGACATAGTTGCTTCTCCGTCGTGGTTCTATTAGTCCTATTCTCTCATAACCTATCTCGTTTGTCTACCAAATTTACCTTGATATTTGTCAAGTACCACTTGCGAGATGATTTTCAAGTATATAAATGTGGGTTATCATTCGCCAAATTACTGTTTATCGTAAAATCATAATATCACAAATCAAAAAGAAAACACACATTGCAAGTAGTCCACGGCGAATATCTATACCATAGGTATAGCACACTATACTTAGTTTCGCTTCACTACATAAGTTTAGTGTGCTCTTTGAGGCTCTAAGTTAAGACCGAAAAAGGCGTGGCTTCACGCACGCCTGATTTCTTTTAAGTGACGGCTTACCTATAATTCCCTCCGGGAACTACGGTAAATGGTACCGCCTTTTTTTTGTTACGAAATATATTATTTTGCGGAAAACTCGATATGCTCGCCGTCTATATCAATGTACACCGTTTTTGCGGGGACGGTGTCGCCCGATATCTTTGCCTTGTCCGCTTTTACGTTTACAATCAGTCTGTTTGTCTTGTCGCCTGTTTTTCTTGTCATTACGAGCGCGCCGTCCGAAGCCGATATTTTCATCACCGTGTCTTTGCTCTCGCCTTTTCTCATTGCCGACAGTCTTGTAATCAGCTTGGATGTGTCGCTTCCAACTCTGTTCCACTCGAAGCCGCGCCGACAATCGGGATCGGCGCCGCCGTCCATGGGCAGTTCGTCGCCGTAATACACCATGGGCATGCCGTCGTAGAAAAACATCATCGCCATAGCCGCGTTGAATGAGAACACATCACCGCCGCACAAATGCAAGAATCTGTGCGTATCGTGACAGCCGATCAGGTTGAGCATCATGTCGGCGGCGGGCTTGGACGTGCGAAGATACGTGCGGACAAGCCTTTCGGCGGCAACGTCCGCGTCGGCAGTTTTGTACGCCAGATAATCGCGGGCCGCACGCGCAAAGCCGTAGTTCATCACGCCGTCGAACACGTCGCCTTGCAAGAATGCGTACGGGTCCATCCAATCCTCGCCTATCATTATCGCGTTGTTGTCGTAACCTTTGATTGCACCGCGTACCTCGCGCCACAGCGCGGGTGCTATATCGTCGGCGACGTCCAGCCGCCACGCGTCGATATTAAACTCCTTCATCCAATGCACGGTGACGTCCTTGACGAATTCGCGCACTTTTACGTTGTCGCAATTGAGTTTCGGCATGTACGCGACCTTGTTGGCAAAGGTCTGATAATTACACGACAGGCATTTCCAGCCGTCCATTTCGGCTTGCGGCTTGTCGCCGTCTATCAAAAACCAATCGTAATACTCAGACGCTCTGCCTTTTTCTCTGACGTCGACGAACATGGGGTTAGCCGCCGAGCAATGATTGAACACGCCGTCGAGCATGACCGTCATGCCCAACTTATGCGCGCCGTCCACCACCGCTTTGAACGCGTCGTCGCCGCCAAGCTCTTTTGCTACGTGGTAGTAGTCTTCCACGTCGTAGTGGTGGTTGGTGCGCGACGGATTGATGGGCGTAAAGTAAATGCAGTCTATCCCCAAATCCTTTATGTAATTCAGCTTGTCTTTTACGCCGTACAAATCGCCGCCGAAAAAGTCAAATGGAGTCGGCTTCTTGGTCCAATCGCACTTGGGTTTTGCGGTATGGAATCTGTCCGTAAATATCTGATACACCGTCGCATTGCGGAACTTGTCGGGGACGCGGTGAATATCCGACTCGGACAGGAACGGAATCTGAAAATGCGGGAAATATCCAGGCGAAATTTCTTCGGGCTTCTGAACGCCGTTTTCGGTGTAGCAATATTTGTCGCCGGAATTATCGGTCAGCTCAAAATAATAAACCCTCCGCCCGAAATCGGTCGGTATGACGGCATGATAGTAATCGAACAGCGTGTCCGAGAAAGCTATCGTCATGGGGATTGAGCCGAGCGGCTTTTCGTCGTATTTGCGCTTGACAAAGAGATCGACTTTAGCTAAATCTCCGCGCGCGGCGCGAAATCGAATTACGGTCGCGTTCCTGTCGATATGGAAAGCGTCGCGCGATTGAGGCATGTGCGACAGTGCGTGGAAATTCATATTTTGTCCCCTGTGTATGTAAGTATGTGTGTTATTTATCTTCCTCGTCGGGCGTGACCGTAATTTGAACCTCGGCCACGCGCTTGGGCGTGGAGCGCGTAACGACTATGTGCATATTCATATAGTCGAAGCTCTCTCCGGCGACGGGAATTTTCTCCATCTGCTCGGTTACCCAACCGCCGACCGACGACGACTCGAAGTCCTCTTTGACATCAATGCCGATATGCTCGAACGCGTCGAGTAGCGGCGCGTTGCCGTTAACGACGAATACGCCGTCGCCGCTTCTTTTGATAAACTCTTCCACCTCGTCGTGCTCGTCGTAAATCTCGCCGACAAGCTCTTCGA
>JAFLVF010000056.1 GCA_022508425.1 Clostridiales bacterium
GCGAGCTTCAGTCACGGGTTCTTTCGGCAGGAATCGAAATTCTCGACGCAAGAATAAACAACCTCGCCTACGCAACCGAAATTGCGGCGGCAATGCTTCAGCGTCAGCAGGCGGCGGCAATAATTGCGGCAAGGCAGAAGATAGTCGACGGTGCCGTTTCGATGGTGGAAATGGCGCTTAAAAAGCTTTCCGACAACCAAATTGTCGAGCTTGACGACGAGAGAAAGGCGGCTATGGTCTCCAACCTTTTAGTGGTTCTCTGCGGAAACAGAGATGCACAGCCCATAGTCAACAGCGGTTCGATTTATTAAAAGATATGAAAAATGCATTCACTATAAACGCAACCACATCCGAAGCAGGGTTGAATAAATTTAGAGTAAAGAAGCTTTCCGATGACCTTGAACACGTAATGGACCGTTCGGACGAAACTGTTGAGAATATCAAACGCGCCTCCTCCATCCCTCGCTGGCTCAATTTGGCAGCGGCTATTCTCGGAATGGCAGGTATGGCTATTGTGATCGGATTTTTAAGAGCTCTGACGGAAGTGAGCTTTTCAACCGCTTACAATAATGCGGGATGGTTGCTGTATGTCGGCGGGCCATGCGTTTTGGTTGCGTTGGCGATATTCATTTACAAAACTTATAGAAATAGGACGACGGTAAATTCCCCCGCCGCCCGTGACGCATTTGCAGAGCAGGAAAGGTTGAATGCCCGCTGTTTTGAGGACTTGGGTGTACCGCAAACTGCCGATGACATCGACGTGTTCTGCGAAGTGTTTAAGGAAAAAAACGGAAAAGCTAAAAAAGTGTGGAGTATATATCAGTATATAAACATAAGCTTAAAAATCTATAGGGACGGAGAGAATTTATATTTGGCTGATACCGACGGCGTCTACGCCTTTCCCATCTCGAGCTTTTTCGAGATTATGACCGTAAGGAAAAGCGCTCTCTTTTCCGGCTGGAACAAGGATGAGCCATTCAATAAACCTCCCTACAAGCAGTATAAAGTAAGGCGGAACAACTACGGTGTACTTTTTGTTAAGCCGCACTATTACATTAAATTTATTGCATTCAACGAAGAATATGTATTGGTTATTCCCTCTTATGAGCTGGAAACACTACAAAAATATCTCACCTTAAACATCATCTAAAAAATAATTCAAGCGTTAAAAAGCGGTATTTATGGAAAAAGAAAAGAACGGTAAAAAACAAATTCCTTTAAGAATTTCGGATAAGCTCTATTGCGAGCTCGAGCGCTGGGCGGAGGATGAATTCCGCTCGGTGAACGGGCAGATAGAGTACCTTTTGACCGGCTGCGTAAAATACCGCAAAAATGGTATCAAGGGCATAGACGGAGAAGAAAATAAATAATATACTATAAAAATGCGGAGGGACTTTCTGCCCCTCCGTTTATTGTTTTTACTTTTTATCGGAAGGCAAAATTTTACTGCAGAGAAAATCTATACCATAGATATAGTGTGCTTTTTCGTCCACGAGTAATTCTCTATGAAAGACAACCAAAAGCGCAAGCTTTTTTAATAGGTTGTGATTGAAAATTTTATACGTCGGCGGGCGGCGTTTCGTCTAATGTTGTATCGGTCGGCGCGGTATCGGCTTCTTGTGATTTTTCAAATTGGAGGTGTTTTGCGCGCTTCCAATTGACAAAACCGTATACGTCGTTGACTAAGAATATCACGAAGCATATCACCATGGGCAGATATTGAATATTCTTGTACGTCGATATCGACCACAGCACGATTAACACTATATCGTTTGCGCCGTATGCCAAGCCGTAAAATTCGCTTCGGCGCATTGTAAGGTACGCCGCGACAAAGCTCGTCGTCACCGAAACGGTGCTTACTATCAGTTCGTTGGTGTTGAGTGCGCGCAGGATAAAGAAAAACGCCGCTGTGATTGTGACGGAAAGTAGGCAAAGCAATCCGTATTCCTTGCCGCGTACTGTGTTTACCTTGACCTCGCTGTGCCCGCTCTTCGACGGATTGCGAATCCATGTGACAATGGAAGCGACCTCTATCGGAAGTGACATACACAAGTAAGTTATCATCTCGCCGTAGTAGCGGTTGTAGTACGAAACCACGCCGTAAAATATCGAAAAGCCCACGCAAATAATTTGCCCGATTACGTTGCCTTTGGCTATAAATATCAGCGAGGTCGCGCCGATGAGCGACGTAGTCAGCGTAATGTAGTCGGTGCTGTGCGTCAGGATAAACGCCAAAATAATTGCGATAACGGAGCTACTCCATATCGCAATATCTATCGGTTTGAATGATTTAATCGTGTCTTTTATAAAGCCCATTTATTTGTTTACGACAATCGCGCGTTCTTGGCGTTTTTGCCGCTGATATTAATATTAACAGAGATATTCTTGTCGAACAGGCGAGAGGATATCGCTTCGCCGTAGCGCGAAAAAATGTCCTCGGGTTTGAGATTGGACGTGACGACGGTGTACTTGTGTTTGAGCCACCGTTCGTTGATAACGGCGTACAAATACTCGATCGTAACATTCTTGAGCATTGTCTCTTTGCCGATGTCGTCTATAATCAACAGGTCGCAGTCGAGCATGGGCGTAAATCGGTCGATATAATCGGGGATTGAAAACTGCGTGTGGTATTCGAGCGCTCGGCGCACAAAGTCGAATGCCGTGACGGCGACGGCGGAGGCGCCCTTTCTCATAAGCGAATCGAGTACAGCGGACGACAACACCGTCTTTCCAGTGCCCGCCGTGCCGAACAGCATCAAAAACGGCTTATCACCGTTGGGATAAGCGCCGATGTAGCGTTCCGCATCCCCATATGCTTTCTTGATTGCGCTCGGGGCGCTCTTCTTCATCGTGTCGAAGTCGGCGGTCGGAATGGTGATATTCGCCTTGTCGGAGTTTATAGCCTCTCTTATTACGCACGAGCAATATTTGCCGTTATGATATCCGCTGTCGTCGCATATCTTGCAGTGGGGAGGAGGCTCGAGTACGTCCTTTGTAAGACCGAGCCGTTTTAGCTCCTTGTCGTAAGCTGCGCGCGCGGCGGTGAGGTCTGTTTTCTCGCCCTTCGCGTTTTTTATCATCTCCGCCTGATACGCAACGAAGGAAGCGTGGAGCACGTCATCGCTATTAAGAGCATTTTGCAAAAGCGCGTAACCGTTATCGAGTGCTTCGCGGCGGCGGTCGCGAATATATGCTACCATTCTATCGTAAACATTCATTATTCGTCATCGTCTCCGTAGTGGATGAATAGCTTGTTCAGCTCTTCCGCACTTATAGTTTCACTGACCATGCCGTTGGTCGCCGCGCTTTCGCGCGCGGGCAGGCTTTGAGCTTTCGCTTTTTCTACAGTGTCGACGCCCGCTTTACTCCAATTGTTGAGTATCGTGTTCATGTACGAAAATGGCATGCCGACGGATAGCGAGGCGGCGCTGTCTATGACGTCATCGGGCATTTTTAGGTTTTCCACCCAATTGGAGTAGAATGTGCGGTAGGCATGGCGCACGGCGCCTTTCAGGCCGATAGCATTCATGATATCGGTTATGCGCTCGTCGTATCGGCTTTCATGCTTCTGCCGGTCGCGCACTTCCTTCTCGGTTGTAATACCCGCGCGGAACAGCTCGCGTATTACCGCGTCGAGATCGGGCATTGTTTTGAGCCCGTTTTGCATGCAGTAGTCGGCGGCGGCGAGGATTGCGGCCTTGTCAAAGCCGAGATCGAGCCACGGCCTGATAAACATTGTAATCTCGGTCTCCACATTCTCGTAGAAAACGCCGAGAGATTTGTTGACGGCTTTTGTCAGCTTAATCAGATTGTGGCGCTCGTCCTCGTACGCCGTAATTTTGTCCGGGCCGAACAGCCCGAGATTGCAGTACGTCGTCAGCCGCCCGTCGAGTGCGGCGATGCCGCCTTTCTTGGTCAGCTCGGCGGCGCGGCGGATGGCCTCGCGCTCGAAGTGCATGTTGACCGTCCATTTCTTGTACAGCGCAACGCTCTCGTGGTCGGGTGATTTGCCGAGCGGTGCGAGAACGTATAACAAATCGTTGTAGTACACGCCGTATTCTTCGAGGCGGTTTTCTATCTCGTCGCGCGTGCGGTAGCCGTTCTCGACGAGGTTGCGCGCTACTGCGAGTATGTACGGCGAAGAAACGTTGCCGCCCTTTAGCTTGGTGCAGTATCTGACTATTGCGACCATCGCCTGCCACTCCACGTCAAACTTTTCCATAAACGCGTAATATTCGTCGTATTCGCGCGGAGCAATCTGGCGTTCGGTGACAAAGAGCTGGCAATTGCGGTTGAACTCGGCGTACTTGTCGACGTCGTACTTCTTGATCTTGGGGCGCGCCGTGCGCAGCGACAGATACGTAACATCGTCGCCCAATCGCGCCATCAGCCCCTGATTGGTCCAATACTCTATAGCCGCGTCCACCGTCGCCATGTCCAGCCCCAATCGTTTGGAAAGGCGCTCGATTGTGTCGTCGCCGTCGCCTTTTCTGGCGGCGAGAGACAGGCCGTAGAGATAAACCTTGACGTAATCCCCGTCCGCATACGGCATGTATTCGACTATAAACTTATGCTCGACGGTGATTGCGCCGTCGAGGTTTGCCTCAGACGAGAGCTTGAACACAAGAAAGAATCTCCTTATATCTTTTGCTTGTTCGCAAAAAGTTGATAATCCACGTCCCGATAATGCGACACTACCGAAAGAGTTGAAACCAAAAAGCGCTTATAGCACCCAATCTGTCCCCAATCTTTTCAAGTATCATGGCCCGATAATGCGCCACTATCGAAAGTGCCGTAACCAAAAAGCGCTAAAGAACTTGAAAAAATTTGCGATTTGTAATATAATACCACTAAATAAAAAATTTTTCAATCGTTTTTAGAGATTTAGCGTAATTTCTAATCAGGCGCGGCGAGGAAGCATATGAGGATTTTACATACGGCGGACCTGCATTTGGGAAAGAGACTCGGCAAGGCGACGAGGCTGATTGAACAATGCGACGTGGTCAAGGAAATAGCGGATATAGCGGACGAGAAAGACGTTGACGTTATTCTGATAGCGGGTGATATTTTCGACGCGGCCGTGCCGCCGTCCGAAGCCGAACGTGTGTTCTACAAGAGCATGCTCACTTTTGCCGAGCGTGGCCGCGCCGTAATCGCGCTCGCCGGCAACCACGACGACGAGAAACGGCTGTGCGCCGCAAAGCCGCTCGCCGATCTTCAGGGCATAGTGCTTGCGGGCGAGCTTGATTACACCGCGTTTTTGAGCGAGGGCTTCGGCGATACGATCCCGCCGGCGTCGCTGTTTGAAGTTGCCGACGCCGCCGAGTTCTTGAAAAAACAGCGCGTCAAGCTGATAGGGCGGTACGGCGGAATCACCGTCGTAAAAGGCGAAGAGAGAGTCAATATCGCGCTTGTGCCGTACCCGTCTGAAGCGCGAATACTGCGCTGGGCGACGGACAGAGGGATTGCGCCCGACTACACGAAAGAGTTTGTCGACCGAGTAAGGACGGTAATAGACGAGGCGTGCTCTATATTCGACGACAACTATAATATTTTGTGCACGCATCTGTTCTTGACAAAATCAAACGCCGAAGCGCTCGGCGGGCTTGTCGCGCTTCCGATTGACATTTTGCCGAGCAAAGCCGACTACGTTGCGCTCGGGCATGTGCACAAGCGCTATGCCGTTTCCAAAACGCCGCTTGCCGTCTATCCCGGCTCGCCGTTGCAGTACGCCTACGACGAGACTCGTGACAAGTCGGTTACCGTTGTCGATACCGTTTCGCGCTCGGTCACGCCCGTGCCGCTGACGTCCGGAAAGAAACTGACGGAAGCGCAGGCCGGAAGCTTTGACGGCTGCATGCAAAAGCTCGATTTCTATTCGGGCGATTACGTGCGTCTTTTGTACAGCGGCGAGCCGCTGGCAAAGGACGAGACGGCGGCTATCAAGGCGCATCCGGCGTTTAACGATTTTGTAATAACCGCGTCGTCTACGAGGGCGAGCAAGACAATCAGCCGCGCAAACTTGAGCGACGACGAGATATTCAATATGTACTATAAGCATAGGCGTGGCGTCGAGCCTAGCGCGGAATTGAAAGCCGCGTTCAAGATGCTGATGGAGAGAGGAAACGATGAGACCGATTAAGCTTGTTATTGAGGGAATCAATTCGTTCGACGAGCGCCAAGAGCTCGATTTCGAGCGCGTCGGCAGGAGCAATCTTTTTTGCATATGCGGCAAGACGGGCGCGGGCAAATCGACCATATTCGACTGTATCATGTTCGCACTGTACGGCAGGAGCGGGAGAGCAAACCTCGCCGACGTCGTCAACCTGTCGCGCAACAGCGCATATGTGGCGTTTGAGTTTGTCGAACGCGGCGACAGCTATTCTGTCGAGCGCACGATCAAGTGCACTACGCAAAAGAGCTCCGACAGCACGAGAGTGGAAAAACGCACGGCCAACTCCGATTGCGTGTTGTATAAAAACGGCATTATCGAGGCAAATACGCGCGACGGCGTCGCGGCGGTGATTGAAGATATCATCGGGCTCGACATGGGTGAGTTCAAAAACGTTTACTTGCTCGAGCAGGGCGAATATGCGGAGTTTCTCAAAAAGCCGCCCGCCAAGCAGACCGAAGCGGTTGGCAAGATTTTCTCTCTTATGCGGTTTGCCGAAGTGTACAAGCGCGCAAAAGAGATGGCGGCGGCGGAAGAGGAAAAGGCGGCGACCGCGACGGCCATTATAGAAGAAATAGGCGAGGATGCGCCCGAACGGCTGAAGTCCGCCAAGAAAACGCTGACGGAGCTTAAATCCAAGATAACTGCGAGCGAGAAGGAATTACAGGGCAAGAAGGAAGAGCTCGACGCGCTCGAGGCGAAGAGGCTGGAATTTGCCGCTGTAGTCGAAAAGCAAAAGGCGGTCAAATTGCATGCCGAGAGATTGGAGCAGGCGGAGCTCAGTCGCGAAAAAGCCGTGCAAAAATTGGACGAGTTTATGAAAACAGATCCCGATTCCGACAAGGCGAAGCTGAAAAGTTTGCGCGACAAGCTCAACGCTATGACCGAGCTGAATGCGCAAGACAAGGCGTATGCGGCCGCCGAAGAGGAATTGACAATCAAGCTCGCCTCCGTCGAGAAAAAGAGCGCCGCCGTTACAGCCGCGCGCGAGAAGAGCGAGAAATTGCTGTCCGAGGCGGAAGCGGTGTATACCCATTTCGACGGCGCGATAGCTCGGTTTATAAGCGCGGCAAACGGTTTGCATGAAAAATCGGCGGGAGTGCAAAACGCAATCAACGCGTTCGACACGCCCGATAGGCAAATGCGCATCAACGCCGTTCGCGACGTAATTTCCGATTTGCAGGACGAGAAGAAGGATTACGACGCATTCGTCGCGGAAAAAGCCAAGCTGTCCGACAAGCTGACTGCGCTGTCGGAAGAGGCCAAGAGCCTTCTCGAAAAGATAGATTTGTATTCGCGCGGCGAGAAAGAAAAGGCCGACGAAATCGAGCGGGCAAAGCAAGACGAGAAAAAAGCGAAAGACAATCTCGAAGCCGCGCGGCTAAAGTCGCATGCGGCGGCGGTGCGCGAAGCGATAAACGAAGGCGATACCTGCCCGGTGTGCGGCGGAATCTACCATGGCGGCGGCGAACACTGCGACGACGGCGCGGTTGTTGCGGCCAAGCAAGAAGCCGACCGTGCGGAGCAAGCGGTAAGAATAGCGGAAGAAGCGTTCGGAGAAATCAAGCGTTTTCACGAGCAGGCGGCGGAGAGCTACAACCGTATCGACGGACAAATGCGCGAAATGCATGCCGATATCGGCGCGCTCGACGACAAGATAATGTCGACGCGCGTCAATCCCGACGTTTACAAGGCGCTCGCGATTGCGATGAAGGACGCACGAGAATACGGTGCGGCGTTTACGCAAAAGTCCGCAGAGCTCACCAAGGCGGCGCCCGCGCTGTCCGCACTCGAAGCCGAGCTCAAAGGGGAGCAAAACGGTGCGCAAGAAGCGCAAACAAAAGCGGAGAAACTGCGAATAATTTTGGGCGAGAACTGCGGCAAGACGGCAGGCCTACTCGCGGCGGTGAGAGAGGAAGCCGACGCTTTGGAGGAAAAAGTGGCAAGCGCCGACGAGCTCAAAGCCGAGCTTACCGCCGACGTCGAAGGCGCTAAGGGAATGGTGTTGACCATTCGCGCCATGCTCGACGAGGCGGTCAAGGCTTGTCCCGTGGACAGTCCCGAGTTTGACGAAGAAATGTACAACGAACTAAAAACGCGTTACGATATGGCGGCGGTGAGAAAGGCCGAGTACGAGCGCGACGCCGCCGTTACCGATGCGGCGGTTGCAGAATTTATCGGCAAAGCCGAGCGGCTCAAGAACGTGATAGCGGAACGTTCTGCGCATTACAAACAAGCGAGGTGCTACGGCGAGATAGCCGACCTTACCTACGGCAAGGCGATGCTCAATTTCGTGGCTATCGAGCACATAGAGCAGTTTACCGCCATTGCGAGCGATATCCTGTCCGAGCTGTCCGACGGCAAGTACACAATGAGCTACGACAGCGACAACGGCTTTACCGTCTCCGACTTCCTCAACGGCGGCAAGGTGCGCAAGACGGACACGCTGTCGGGCGGCGAAATGTTCCTCGCGTCCCTGTCCGTCGCCATAGCCATCGCGCGCACGCAGAGCAAGGGCAACAACGGATTCTTCTTCCTCGACGAGGGCTTCGGCACATTGGACGACGAGCTTATCGACACCGTTTACGGCGCGCTCGAATCGCTGTCACGAGATTGCCTTGTCGGTGTTATCAGCCATTCGGGATCGTTGATCGAGCACATGCCCTCGTGCGTTACAGTCGAAGAAGCGACGGACGGACGCGGTAGCCGCATTGTCTATTGACGACGGTATTATGCTTGATTTCGGCGGCGCATTGTGATACAATATAATCTGGAGAAAAGCAGATGAAAGCTATAGTTACTGTTATAGGCAAGGACAAGACGGGCATCATTTCCGCAGTCAGCACAGCGCTTGCCGATATCAACATCAATATCGAGGACATTTCGCAGACCGTCTTGCAAGACAACTTCGTAATGATCATGCTCGTCGATGCGGCGAGCTCGACCATTCCGTTTGACAAGATAGGCGAGAGCGTGCAGACCGCCGTGTCGCACCTCGGAGTTACTGTGCATGTTCAGCATGAGGATTTGTTCAACGCAATGCACAGAGTCTGACGGCAAAGCGCCGCATGCGGCTAAGATAAGAGATAAGAAATAAATAATAAATAATAAAAATTATTGACCGCTACGCGGTGATTAAATTAAAACAGCGCCGCAGGCGCTCCGTAATTATTATCTTTTATCTATTCAATATTCTAATAGGTGCTTTGCACCGCTTTTGTGTTTATGTTTACAGAGAACGAAATTGTAGAAACTATCGATATGCTCGACAATCGGCACTTGGACGTTCGCACCGTCACGGTCGCCGTATCGCTTACCGACTGCATAGACGGTAAGGGCGCGGCGTGCCAAAAAAAGGTGTATGACAAGATTATGCGTACGTGCCGAAACCTCGTGCCCGTGTGCGATAATCTGTCGGCGCGATACGGTGTATCCATTGTCAATAAGCGTATTTCGGTAACGCCTATATCGATTATAGGCGCGGCGAGCGGCGATTATATAGGGCTCGCCAAGACCCTCGATAGAGCGGGCAAAGAGCTCGGTGTCGATTTTGTCGGCGGCTATTCGGCGCTTGTCGCCAAGGGTATGACAAATTCCGAGAAAGCGTTTCTCGACACCATTCCCGAAGCCCTGTCTACGACGGACATAGTGTGCGGTTCGGTCAACGTCGCGTCGAGTAGATCGGGTATAAACCTCGACGCGGTGGGACGCTTAGGCGAGATAATCAAAGACTTGGCGTACAGAACTCGCGATAATAATTCGTTCGGCTGCGGCAAGCTCGTCGTATTCTGCAACGCCGTAGACGACAATCCGTTTATGGCGGGGGCGTTTACGGGACTGACCGAGGGCGAGTGTTCGGTCAACGTCGGTGTTTCCGGCCCCGGCGTCGTCGAGTACGAGATAAACAAACATCCCGACTACGACATAACCAAGATTTGCGAGTTGATTAAGCGTACGGCGTTCAAGATTACGCGGTTGGGCGCGCTCATCGGCAGTAAGGCGGCAAAAGAACTCAATCTTGCGCCCGGCATTGTCGATTTGTCGCTCGCACCCACGCCCGCCGTCGGCGATTCGGTTGCGCGTATCTTGGAAGCGATCGGATTGTCGAAAGTCGGTGCGTGCGGCACGACTTGCGCGCTCGCCCTACTTAACGACGCCGTCAAGAAGGGCGGCGTTATGGCGGCAAGTCGAGTAGGCGGGCTGTCCGGTGCTTTTATTCCGGTGTCCGAGGACGCCGGCATGATAGAGGCGGCGCGGCTGGGCTCAATCACAATAGAAAAACTTGAAGCTATGACCGCCGTGTGCTCGGTGGGACTCGATATGATAGCCCTGCCCGGCGACACCACGGCGGCCACTCTTTCCGCCCTCATTGCCGACGAGTGCGCTATCGGTATGATAAACAACAAGACGACGGCCGTCCGCGTCATACCCGTTTACGGCAAGACGGTGGGCGAAGAGGTCGATTTCGGCGGACTGTTCGGCACGGCGCCTATCATGAAGATAAACACAGGCGACCCGTCCAAATTCATCGGAAGAGGGGGCGTGATTCCGCCGCCTATCCATTCGTTTAAGAATTAAAAATTTATCAATAGAGGTGAGTAATATGAAAAGATCGGAAATCCCCGAAAAGTACAAATGGCATTTGAACGACCTTGTTAAGGACAGCGACGAATTCGAGGCGTCGTTCAAGGCAATCCTTGACAAGCTGCCCGAAATTACGCAGTATGCCGGCAAGCTCGGCGAGAAGGACAAGGCGTTAGCATGCTTGAAGCTGGTGTCGCAAGTTTCTCAGCAGCTCGAGACGCTGTACGTGTATGCGCATCAGCTCATGCACGGCGACGTTTCGGACAGTGCGGCGGTAGGGCTTTCCAACCGCACGGAAGCGCTAATCGGCAAGATGATGACGGCGCAGTCGTTTATCAGTAGCGAGCTCGGCAGTCTGGCCGAAGAGGTTCTCGACAGCTATATCAAAGATCCCAAGTTCGGTGACTACGACTATATGCTCAAAGAGATAGTGCGTAAGAAGGCGCACATATTGTCCGACAAAGAGGAGCGACTTCTCGCAATGAGCGCGGAAGCCTTGGGCAACCCGTCCAACGTCGCGAGCATGCTTATGAACGCCGACCTCAAATTCGAGCCCGTCAAGAAGAAGGGCAGGAAACGCGAGCTCACCAACGAGTCGTACAGTGTATTTTTGAGCGACGAGGACAGAGCGGTGCGGAAGAACGCGTTTGAGAATTTGTATGCCGGCTACATCTCGCATATCAATACGCTTACCGCCAACTACGCAGGGTCTGTCAAGGCCGACAACTTCGACGCGCTTGCGCGCGGCTACAGCAGCCGCCTCGAGCAGGCTATGAACGGCGAGAACGTGCCGACCGCCGTTTACGAAAACTTGATTAAAGCGGTAAGCAAAAATCTCGAGCCTCTCCATCGCTACATCGCGCTCCGTAAGAAGCTATTAAATCTCGACGAATTGCATATGTACGATCTGTACGTTCCCGTAGTCGGCAATGCCGAAATGAAATTGAGCTATGAGGACGCTTGCGAAACGGTGCTTACTGCGTTGAAGCCCATGGGCGACGAGTACGTAGGTCTCTTAAAGCGCGCCATGACGGAGGGCTGGATAGACGTTATGCCCAACGACAACAAGCGCGGCGGCGCGT
>JAFLVF010000057.1 GCA_022508425.1 Clostridiales bacterium
AGTTCGAGCTTGTCTTGGGTAAGGTAGTCGATTGTTTCTACTACCTTTGAGCCGTCAATGCTCTTTGGCGGGTTTTTGCGAATATTCGATAGCACCTCTTGCATCTTTTTCGCACCGGCAACGCCTTCGTATGTGAAAGACACTGTGCGGTGAAAATATTCGCCGTGCTTTTTATAAATACCGTCGAGCGCGTCGGCTACCGTCTTACCCTCGGCGAGATAGTCCGCCGCCATTTCCGCGACGAGCATTGTAGCGACAACCGCGTCCTTATCGCGAACGTACGTACCCGAAAGATAGCCGTAGCTCTCCTCGTAGCCGAATACGAACCTGTCGCCCTCGCCCTTTTGCTCGAGCTTTTTTATAGTCTCGCCGATATACTTAAAGCCGGTTAACACCTCGCTTACCGTAGCGCCGTAGCTTTCCGCCACACGCGCGGCAAGATCGGTCGTAACGATTGTCTTTACTACAACAGGGTTTTGGGGAAGCTTTTTCGCGTGCGAGAATATGTAATCGATAAGCAATACTCCCATCTCGTTGCCCGTAATAAGTCTATATCCGTCTTTGGTCTTGACCGCCGCGCCCAATCTGTCGGCGTCCGGGTCTGTGCCGATAACTATATCCGCGCCGTTCGCTTTTGCAAGGTCGACGGCGAGTTTAAGCGCTTCCGCTTTTTCGGGATTGGGGTACGGACAGGTAGGAAAATTCCCGTCGGGGCGCGACTGCTCGGGCACGACCGTCACGTCGGTAAATCCACGCTCGGTGAGCATTTTGGGCACTATATCGCATCCTGTGCCGTTTAGCGGTGTGTAAACTATGGACACCTTGCGGCTTTTCCCAACCGATCGCTCGTAAACCTTGTCTAAATACTCGCGCGTTACGTCGATAAACTTTATGTTGCCCCGCGCTACGGCGCCGTCGAAATCGTCTGCCTTTACGGCGAACAAGTCCACCTTTTGAATAAACGAATAAATCTCTGCGGCGGCGTTGTCGGTTACCTGACAGCCGTCGGAGCCGTAAACCTTGTAGCCGTTGAACTTTGCGGGATTGTGGCTCGCAGTTATCATAACGCCTGCGTCGCACTTTAGCTGCCGCACCATAAACGACAAGTAAGGCGTTGGCATAAGCACGGGCGATATGTACGCTTTAATTCCGTTTGCGGCAAGCACCGCCGCGGCGTACCTTGCAAAAACTTCCGAAAAATTTCGGGAATCATAGCTTACGGCAACCGTTATTCCGCTCTTTTTGTACGATTTGAGATAATCCGCAAGTCCTTGCGTGACCATTCCGATAGTATACGTATTAAGCCTGTTAGACCCTGCGCCTATTATACCGCGAAGCCCCGCCGTGCCGAATTCCAGGTCCTTGTAAAACGCTTCGTTTTTGTCGTCTTCCGACATAGTCTCGAGCTCCGAGCGAAGCGTTACGGCCTTATCAAGCCACTCTTTGTACTTTGAATTAACGTCTGCCATATTCGCGCCTATTACCTCCCTTTTTTTGAAAAAAGAGAAATGCTCAATATCGACACACTTCTCTTTGTTTGTATTTTGACCGTACTATTCATTATGTACCCATTTTATCAAAAATCAATATCTCTTGTCAAGTTATTTACTGCTGTGTTTTGGCGGCTAAAACACGCAAAGAAATACCTCTCCCTTTTATTAAGGAAGAGGTATTGTTACTAGAAGCTATCGGGATCGAAACCGTCCTTCGGCGGGGTCACAGGCTGCTGCGGTTGTTGCGGCGGCACCTGTCCCGGTTGCATCGGTCGCTGATACGGCGATTGTTGCGGCGGCACCTGTCCCGGTTGCATCGGTCGCTGATACGGCTGCTGAGGAGGGACTTGCCCCGGTTGCGGGCGCTGCGGCGGTACCTGCTGTGTATGCGGGTACGGCTGACCCGGTTGCGGCCGTTGCGGCGGTACCTGTTGGGTATGCGGATAAGGCTGACCCGGTTGCGGTTGTTGAGGCGGCACCTGTTGGGTATGCGGATAAGGCTGACCCGGTTGCGGTTGTTGAGGCGGCACCTGCTGTGTCTGCGGGTTGGGCTGACCCTGCTGAGGTTGCGCCGCGTCCGTCGACGATACGCCTGTAGTCTGACCGGAGCCCGCACCGAGCTGGAGTGTGTTAGGCGTGGGATTGGTGGCCGCACTGCCTATCATAAGCGAAGGATTGTTCATAGGCTGTTGCGCGCCGCCGCCGAGTAGACCGAAGGCGTTCATTCCGCCGACCATTCCGCCGCCGGAGAGTCTTAGCATTTCTTCCTCGAGCTCGGCTTCGGAGTTGAGAAGCGCCTCGATTTCCGCGCGCATCTTTCTCTTCTTGTGAACAACTACGAGGATGATTATTAGGAGTATGATAAGGAAGAGCGATATGCCGAGTATAATCCAGAACAGTATGGGGTTGGACTGAATTCTAGCGACTATGGAGTTAAACCAACTAAGCTCTGCGATATCGTTGCAACCGATTATAACCTTGTGCTCGTACAGTATTCCCGTCGCGTCGGTAATGTGGAGCGTAAACTCGGTCTCGCCTCTGCCCTTGAATGTGAGTATAATCTGGTTGTTGGGCGCGTCGAGGTCGGCTTGAGCGTACGCCGTAATCTTAACCTTGAGCGGCGAGACAAAGCGCATAGTGTCGCCTATATCGGGATCTTCAAACCAGTCTTCGGGCGAGATACGAATCATATTGTTCATATCGAGGTCTGCTACGTTGAACAGAGCCTTGCCCTCGTACAGCTTGAGCACGGGCCGATTATTATCCGTAACTTCTACTTGGAAGTCAAGCGTTACCGATTTTCCGCCCACGTCGAACGTAACGGTTATCTTGGCGTTGGGGTCTTTAGCATTCGCGGTGAGATACCAATCCTTTGTTTCGGCAGAGGCGTTAACCGCGGAAGAAGAGCCTGCACCATTCGCCTGGTTGGATACGGAAAGTGCTCCCGAAGCCTTTATATCGGTAATCACGTAGCCGTCGGCGTTGTGCGGTTCGGCTTCGGTGTTAAGGAGAAGCTCGGGCGTGACAAGACGGGTTACCTTGTCGGCAATCTTAAACGACTGCAATTCGTCGGGATCGATAGGACGAACTACCGTTACTGTGACCGGTATTTCCACAGGAATACCGTCGGTGGCGTTGCCGTCGATATAGCCGCTGTCTATTACGCGGAAGTATACGATTTGCGTACCGTAAACGCCGGGGTAAACGGTTATTCCGAAGGTCTGGCACACGTCGTAGTCGTCGTAATCGACGGTGCAAACCGTGGCGATGCGCGCAGTGCCTGCCATCTCGTCAATGCCTTCTTCGCGCTCTTCCTCGACCTTCTTTTTGTTTTCCTCGTAGCCCGGACCGAATATAGTAGGCGTATCGATTTCGCTGTCTATACTGGGAAGCCTGAAAGTGTCGATGTATACGTAGGTTTTGGAGGTGTTGTCCTCTTTCGTAGCGTCGGCCATATCTTTCGGGTTGATGTCGGTAACGTAGTTGATAATGTTATCGACAAAGGACGCTTTTTCCACCTTCTCGCCTAACTTGACGCCCTGAACGGTTATCGTCATATTATCGCTCTTAGGCTCGGGCTTGGTGTTACCGACCGTAAGTATAACGCGCATAACGCTGGTTTTGGCGGTGCTTACGGTATCGCGAATTTGCAGTAAGCATTCCACGCGTTCGCCGCGGTTTTTGGAAATGCCTGTAAACTCCATATACGTATAAGTGGAGATACCCTCGCTCGTGCCGTTTGTCGAGCTCGTATTGCCGGCCTCGAGGCGGAAATCAAACAGCGTCTCGCCGCTTGTGCCGACTATACTCTTTGTTTCGAGCGTGAGCGCATTGGAGGACGGCGGCGTGCACGGCACGTACTGGTCGATATTGATATCGGCGTCATCGATTATGTCGCGCATATTGACGCGCAGTTTTTCGTTTGTTGCGATGGTTGCGTACATCACGTAGTCGCCGCCGTTATCGCTGATGGTGTAACCCTTTCCGTCCGCTTCGGTGACGGTCTTAAACTCGGGAACGTCGTTTTCGACGTACACATCGATATACGTAACTCCCTGAGCCTTGGAATTGTCCTCAACCGTAACCGATACGCGAATTAACGTGGAGGTGTCCTCCGCACCGGTGACGGGCGGCTCGTTCGGGTAAACCTTGTGGTTAATCTTGATTGTGACCTGACCGCTTCTTGACGTTACGTCGAGCACGGGGTTGGAGCCCTTGTACAAAGCGGCATAGTCGCTTGAGACAAAGCTTAGCACTTCCGTCGTGCCGTTGACGCCGCTCATATCGTAGTCTGTGAACAGTCCGAGGTTCTCGTCCGAAGAATTGTAAATATCCCAAGTAAGCGACTCGCCCGCAGTGCCCCTGAACGTGAGGAACTGCTCGCCGGTACGGATTACTTCCATTTCGGTGTCGCCGTCCTTGACTTTACGCTTCGGATAGCCCATATTCTTGTCGTTGTTTTCCACAGCGACGGGCTTGGAGTTTTGTACGGAGACGTTGAGGTAAGCCACGACGGGTGACATCGTGCCGTTGCCGCCGTTATCGTACTTTTTGGCAACCGTAATGTAAAGCGGAATAGCGACGCGAGTGGACGTGTTGGGCGTAAACTCGAGCGTCTTACCGTTGTCGGATATGCCTACGGTAAAGAACTTGCTCACATACTGAGCTATCGCGTTGTTGGAGGTTGACGTGTTGGCGCCGTTGCCGCCCGCGGCCTGCGTACGCGATACTATCTTGTTATCGTTAGACGGAGTAAAGTCGTTTCCGGCCTGGTTGTAGCCGCCGTTTCCGTCGCTTATAAGCCTTGCGTGCACGTTTACGGTGTACATAGCCGAAGGCGCGTTGGCGTCGGGATCGATAACAAGTTTACCGGTCGTCGACGAGGAGACAATATCCACAGAGTCGACCACGCCGTCGGACACGAACTGCTCGCGGCTCTTTAGCGTGACTGAATGCGTTTTATCGCCTGTAATCGATTGCGGCTCGATGTACACCAAAATCGTTACTATTCCCGAATTGGTGCCGTGAGTATCGGCAACGCGCATTTCTATAATCGCGTATGCTTCGCTTACGGGTATGTAGTCCGTAGCGGTAATCCTAACGCCGTGCACCGTATCTACTTCGGTTTCCGCAACGGACACCGACGAAACGCCGCCGCCGTTTGTTATGCGGAACTTCGCGTTGCCGTCGAACGACTCGGGAACGTGGAAGCCGCTGATATCCCTTTCGCCGTCGTGATCGGTCATAAGCTCTTCGAGATTGAACGCGAACGTTTCGCCGAATTTAAGATTCAGCTTGAACGTGTCGGTTACGGGTTGATCTGCGAGCTGATCGACCTTTTCGAGCTTGTTCATCTTGTCGCTCTCAAAGACGGGCCTTACGGTAGGAGGCGTAGAAAGAACTGTTATATTGAGAGTTACGCTCGTCTTTACGCCTTCGTAGCTGTCGTAAAGCTCTACGGTGAACACCGCATTGGTGGTAACGGCATCGGCCGTCACTGTTACAGCGGTGGGATACGCGAGGTTGTCGTTGTTCTCGTTTGTAAGCTTAAGCGATTCGTCGACGTCAACCTTAAAGTTGAATTCGTCGCTGGGGCTTGCAAACGATCCGACTTGTATGCGCGACGAAGTGTTGTTGGGCATGAACCTAATTGTGCTCGGCGCGTCGTCGTCGCCGAGGATTAGGCTTCCGAGCTCGTTTCCGGGAGTGGGGAATTGTCTTTCGTAATCCGCCGCCGAAGTGAACAGCTTAAACGCCGTTTTCATATCGGACGCGCTTGTCGGAGGATATCCGCTCTTAGCGGCAAAGTAGCTGGGCGATCTGAATCCGCCCTTCTCGTCGGACGCAAAGCCCGCCGAAGCGTCGAACGCATACAGCTTGAAGCTGTCGTGCGTCTTCATTATAATGTTGAGCGTGCTCGAGTTGCCGTAGGTAGCCGAATTGGCGGAAGGCGATTCGTTGTAGTACCTTATGGCAAAGGTCATAACAAGCTCTCTGCCGCCGCCCGACTCGTTAAACCTGAATTGCAACATTATGGGGTTGTCTGTACTCGCCTTAAACGCGCCCGTAGCCGTAAACTTGATGGCGGTCGAGCCGTCCAGGACCGCTTCTACCGGCAGTTCGCTTACAGCTTTTCCGCTAAAGTTGGAGGTTGGCGTAGCGTTTGTGTACGTCAGTTGCGTACCGCTCGATACGGGCATTATCAAATAGTCCTTAACGAGTTTTTGGTTGTCTTTTACCAATTTACTCGAAGGATTAGAAGGCAAGTTTGCATAAGCCGGATCGTCTTTGGTAACGAGCGACATATTAACGCGTTCGATGTCGTAGTCGGTAAGGAAGGTCGAAACGTCTACCGAGAACGGCGATCCCTTTGTAAGACCTACGCTGTAGGTGTTGCCTGCCGAAGCGCCGACTGCGCTCGAGTTAAACTTCAGCTCGTTGTTTGTAATATATACCCTTATTACGATACAGCCGATCCAGCCCTGCTCGAACCCTGTTTGGTCCTTAACCCTGTCGTAGAACAGAACTCTGAGCGGATAGTAAATGCCGAAGCTGTCCTTGACAAGGTTGTTGGCCTTAAGATACGCCGCCTGCTCATCCGGGCTGTCGATGCCGGTAAAGTCAAGCTCGGTCTTTGCCTTCGGTATGATTGTAATCATAGTCGACGAATGGTCGTCGGGCTCGACCGTAAAGAACTGACTGTAGCCGGGGTTGGGTATGTATTCGTTTTTCTGATCGTCCGGTAGCTGGATGCCGTTACTATCAAGTCCAAAGTAGTCTGCATAGCTGTTGTAAGTAATAAGCGAGGACCCGTTGATAGACGCTATCTCGGACGCGGTGAGATTGGACTCGGAAAGCTTTTTATCGGTAATGGACGGGACCAGGAAGACCATTTCGTCGTCTCTGTCGTCGTCCTTGTAGGAGATATAGAGCTTATCCTGTTGGTTCGTATCTTGTTTGATAAACGTAACTTTTTTGCCGAGGGTATCGCCCGTGGTCATAAACAGGTTGTAAGCAACGCTGTACTCTAGGTTGGTGCTCGACTGCTTACCGCTATCGGGACCGCTCAAGCCTGTAATGGTCGGCTTAGAGTTATCCATATAGAGCTCGGTCCAAGCAACTTGCGTGGCGCTCTTGTCGTCGGTAGTCATTACGTCTACCGAGAACTTGAGCGTAGACGTAATACGCGGCGAATTGTTCTTTTTGGTAAATACAAATCCGAGCGTATCCTCGTAGAACGTGGTTTTCACCCTCGAAAACTCGTATTTCGATACGCCTTTTGTCGATTGACCGCGGAACGAGTTTATGTATAAACTAAAGTCATTCCTGTCATAGTCGGGATAGCCGTCTTGTGTTGTGTTAACGGTGGTATCGGTGTGGTACTCAATGTCAACGTAGCTGTTGTTGAGTATATAGTTAGCCGCCTTCGGGGATACGTCGCCGCGCCAAACGTTTATGCCGTCCGTTAACGAGACGTTCTTAAACAGCTGGTAAATAGCGCTTGACTCGCTCCAGTTTTCGTAGTTTTTGTAATTTACGCCGTTACCCCACTGTAAATAATCACCGAGCTTGCTTAGCACGCTTATTTCGTTAGCGAATGTGACGTGCTTTGTGGACGCAGAGGTTCCGGTGCTGGTGGAGTTTTGGAGCATAGCTATATAGCTGAGCGGCATATACGTCGGTGCGCCGGCTCCGGCAAGCTTTATCGGACCGTAATAGAAGGCATTCGATTTTACGTTGGGATACAGCTTAGGCGTAAGAGTACTCTGCGCGTCGTCGGTGTTGGTACCGATAACAAAGTACTGGTTGGTAAAGTTTGTACGAGAGTCTTCGTAGTAGAATTTTGCGTTGGCAAGGCTCGCTTGAGTCGTCCCCGTCGGCAAGTCGGTGTCGAGACCGAGCTGGTAACCGAACAAATAGTCGACGTCGACGGTGTAGTCGGTTGACAAATCGTCCCTGCCGTCACGGAGCTTGGACTGAGACTCGATGTTACCGTTGGTGCGGTAATACTCGTGCATAATGGTAACGCCCGCCGTCTGGTACTGGTAGTACAGGGACAGGACCAAACCTTCCGAATCTCCGGTGGTTGTAACGCGTTCACCGTTTTGATAGTCGTATATTGTTACGCCGTGGTGATCGTCCTTAAAGCGAATTGCAATCTGGGTGTCTTTTACGTTGTCGTTGCCTATACGAGTGTCGACAATTTTAATCGCCCAGTACTTGCAATTATCGATCTTACTCAAGCTTCCCTCAGTAATAGGCTGGAAGCTGCCGCCGACCTTTTCGAAGCACAAAAGCTCCACATCGAGCCACGAGTCATCTTGGCCCGAATCTGTACTTGTGCCGTATGTTTGAGTATATGCGATAGCCGCGTAATCTCCGAAAACGTCTTGCGCGTTATCTTTGGTGATCGACGTGCGGTTTGTAGCCTTTGTAACAAGCGCCTCTAATTTGTTGTTGCCGTCGCTTAAGATTTTAGCGGGATTGAGTAGCGGGAGCTGCTGTGCGTCCGCGTCTTTAAACAGAAGCATCTTGTTTGCGGGCGTCGCGACAATAACGGAAGAGTCGTAAAGCTCTTGGCTGTTTACGATATAGCGCGGGAGCGCTTTTTCCGCGTCAACCTCGTTTTTGACCATCCAATACTGATTGCCGGAGATGGGCGTAAGATTGTCGGTTACAAACTCGGGCTTGACGTTGTAAACCTCCACGGGAATATGGAGCGTAGCATACTGCTCGTCGCCGATGGAGCCGTCGCGGCACCTGAATTCCAAATATATGGGTAGCGGGAAAATCTGTGTGGACGAGAGCGCGGTCACTCTTATCGCGCTTACGCCCGCGCTGTTGAGCGTAAGGACTGCGCTTAGATAGTCGGACAGCTTATAGACCGCGGTACCTTCCGTCGAGCTCACGCCCTTAAAGTCGGCTGTGAGCGCGTCGTAGTATCCGCCTGTCACGGAGTTGGATTTTTGACTTTCGTCGTATGCGACGATACGAACGGAGCCCGCGACAAAGCGCACGGTGTCGCCGTCAATGTCCCAGCCTACGCCGTTCGTAGGATCGCTGTTTACGTCAGCCGTAAACCATTTCTCGTCGTAAAGTCCCGCGCCGGTATTTGCTACGGTCGAGAACTTGTAAGCGCCGCCGTTTTTGCTTATCTCATCCTTGACGGATGCGGCAAGCTCGGGCGCGGCGTTCTCGACTGTAACCGCAATGTTGTATTCGACTACGGTAAATCCGTCGGTGACGGTAAAGCCGAGAGTGAGGAGCGCCTTTTGCGTGCGCGATATGCCGGAAATTTGGATTGTCTGAATTGCACTTTCGTTATCCCAACCGAGTATGCCGCCGCTCGACCTGACGGAGCTGGTCAAATAGCTGCTGTACGCCTGCATGGAAGCGCCGAAAGCCGACATATTGGTAAACGTGAGCGGCTCAACCGTTACGTCCACATTTTTCAACCTGCTCGGATCGGAGAGGTTGTCGGTGCGGTAAACGTTGTACTGTTTTGTTATGGCATTGTATGCCTCCGTGTACGCGTCGCCGTTGTCGGGGTTGGTATTGGGATTGCCCGCCCTGCCCAGCTTGACTGCGCTCGTGGAGGTGCCGTCGTCTACGGAGTCAAAATCGTACGCGAAATCATAGGGCGTAAGGATTAGCGTCTTGCCCGATTGAATTGTGTATTTAACGTATTCTTGGATTACGACCGCGCCGTTGTTGACGTGCTCGCCCTTCCATATACTCGTGTTAAACGGATAGTCGGTTCCGCCGGTCGATTCGCGGCGAATGTTTACGGAGCGGTTTTGCACCTTCGCATAAACGTGTACGCCCTCGTTTATAGCCCTGTGCGAGTCGACAACCGATACGCCGAACTCATAGAAGTAGTTGCCCGTACTGCGGAGCGGCGTGAGCTTGAGACCGTAGAACTTGTAAACTGTCGAGCTTGTAGCCGTAATTCCCATCGCGTTGAGCTGGGACGGCAACAGGTTGCCGAACACCGTGTTCGCCGCATAGAGCTCGACAAGTTCGATCTTAAAGAATTGACTTATGTCGTAGTTGACGTACCTGTCGGTGTCGACGTTTATTATTTTTGTAATGTGAACCGAATCGGTCGGATACGATAGAGACCCATCCGGATTGTAGTTAAGATTGAGTGTGACGATATCGTTCAGCTTATGCGTCCACGGCTTATCTCTCTGTGCGTCGGTTTCAACGCCGTACGAGAACGCGTCCGCGTCGTACAGGAAGGGTTTTGCGTTGGGTGCGTCGTTAACAACCGAACCGGGGTTGGTGTTTCCTACGCCGTGCACGACGCCGCTTTCGTCCATATAGCTTATGGGCGTGAGAATAACGCTGTCCTCGTCTTTAGCCGTGAACGTCGCGTCCTTGTTCTTGTCGCCCGCGGTGTAGCCGTGGAACTCGAGCTCGAAGCCGGAGGGCGTCGGAGTCTCTCCGGGTGTAGTGGCGGTGACCGTAATGGCAATCGGATACCATATTCCGTAGTCGCCGGTATCGCCCGGATCGTACACGCGAACGAGTATGTAGAAGTGTCCTAAACGACCTTCGTAATTGGAGTTTTTGTCGTCGTAAATGTACTGCGACGCCGCTTTTCCGGCAAAGGTTATCGACGAGCCGTCGGGCGCGTACGAATATGTAAACCAAGGGTGAGCGGCCGACGAGTCGCTGGCCGACGCCATTATATAGCTGTAATCGTAGCTGTTATCGCCGCCCTTTTCGATAAAGCCCGTTTTTACGGTACCCTCGCCGCTGTCTTTGGTGAGAGTTCCCGCAGTCTGAACCGCACCGACGTTGTAGTTGGTGCCCGAAGGGAGCGAAAGCAGAGTGTTTTCGCGCGTGACCGAAACGTACTCGTACTCGGGAAGCTTGATAAAGTCGTAGGTTTTGCCTTCTACCGATTCTTTTTCGGTTACAAATCTGGGTATAGTGCCGTCGGGATCCTTCAAGAAATCGGTGATATTAAGCGTGTAGGTACCGCCTACCGCGACTTCTACGTGCTCTTCGCCGTCAAACCCCGCCTTTGTGCCGAACACCGGTCTGGTGTTGGAAATTTTGAATACAAGGTCGATATAATAGTCGGAGCCCGGGATTACGGACTTAATCTGCGCGTCCTTTTCGTATGCCTGAGCCTGAACGGACAGGTACACAAACACAGCCGTCTGCGGACGAATGTTGGTAGGAGTTATCGTCAGCTGATCGGACAGACCGGACGAGCCGTACCTTTGCGCCGCCGTGGCTTCCGCACTCGGTGTAACCGCTACTTTGTAGTACTGCGAGCTGGACGAATCGGTGCCCGCTTTTACCGTAAAGCCTTTTATACCGACTATATCGTAATTGACGTCGTTATCGGCAAATATATCGTCCGCTTTAAGAGTAAAGCCGTCAGTTCTGCTGGGCGTAAGCGGCTGAGGCAAGAACACCGTCGGAGTGTTCGCAGTCGTGTTGTAAATACCGCCGCCGAAAACGAAGTCCGCCGAG
>JAFLVF010000058.1 GCA_022508425.1 Clostridiales bacterium
CCGATTCAAAAATGATTATAGACGCTATGGATATTCTGTATAAAGGAAATGTGGATTGTTTTTGTCTTGCTACCAGTGATAGCGATTTTACCAATTTAGCTATGCGCTTTAGAAACGATAATATAGTAGTAATCGGTGCAGGAGAGCAAAAAACTCCTGTTTCGTTCAGAAAAGCTTGTGATATATTTATTCCGATCGACGACTTGATAAAAGCTGAAGATGCGCCCGTTCAAAAGTCAGATAAAGAAGGGAAAGCAACTAAAAATACCAAAACGCCTACTGTAAAAAATAGAGATGATATTATAAAAACAGCTAAACAAATTGTTTCCGAAAATGCTGAGGCAGACGGTTGTATGCATTTCGCTGCATTTATGAATGAGATATGGCGTAAAGAGAATGACTTTAACCCCAAACTGTATGGTGCGCAGAACAATAAACCTCTCCCTTTCTTTAAAAGTTTAAAGATAAATAACGAACCCATTTTTATTTTGGAAAGAATAGACCAAATTGATAAAATAAGAATTAACAAATAGAGATACGTAAAGAGTGTAAGTTAAAAGCTCTCGGATGATTTATCCGAGAGCTTTTTGTAATAGTTTGAATGCACAATTCTATAAAATTTATAATTCCCTATGGGAAGTGCGCATTTTCGTGCCGCCTTTCATTAATTATTATCTTTTATCTTATAATCTGTTGCTTTCGATCGGGGCCGACGCCTATCATGGAAACGGGGCAGTCGGTCAAGCGTTCGATTGCTTTGATATACGTTTGAGCGGCTTTGGGCAGTTGGTCGAACGTCTTGCAGTTTGTTATATCCTCCGTCCAGCCGTCCAACTCTTCATAGACGGGGGTGCAACCTTCGAGTATGCTGATGTCGGCGGGGAAATGATCGACTTTCTTTCCGTCACGCATATAGTGTGTAGCTATTTTAAGCTTCTTTAGGCCTGTCAATGTGTCGAGCTTGTTGATTGCGAGCGACGTAAGGCCGTTGATTCTGACCGCGAGCCTAAGTATGACTGCGTCAAGCCAGCCGCACCGCCGCGCTCTGCCCGTGGTCGTGCCGTATTCACAGCCGACTTTGAGCAAATGTTCGCCCACTTCGTCGTTGAGCTCGGTGGGGAAGGGCCCTGCGCCCACGCGCGTAGTGTAAGATTTGGCGATGCCTAGCACGTCCTTTATCGCCGTCGGCCCGATTCCCGCGCCGGCGCAGAAGCCGCCGCTTATCGGATGCGAGCTGGTGACAAACGGATAGGTGCCGCTGTCGAGGTCGAGCAGTGTGCCTTGCGCGCCCTCGAATATTACGCGCTTATTCGCCTTGATGGCGTCGAACAATATTACGCCGGTATCGCAAGCGAAGTGCTCCAGCTGTTTTGCGTATCCCGAATATTCATCGAGAATTTCGGTATAGTCGAGCGCTTTGCCGCCGTAGACGTTTACTATGATTTTGTTTTTGAGCTCGAGCGTGGTTTTGAGCTTTTTCTCAAAGATTTTGCGGTCGAGCAGATCCACGAGCCTAATCCCGATGCGGTCGGACTTGTCGGCATAGCACGGGCCGATGCCGCGCTTGGTCGTGCCTATGGCGTCCTTGCCCTTTGCCAACTCTGCCAGCTCGTCGAGCTCTTTGTGATAGGGCATGACGATATGTGCGCGCAGGTCGATCATGAGGTTTTTCATGGAAACGCCCTGCGACTCAAGCGTGTGCATTTCCTCAAGCACTACTTTGGGATCGAGAACAACGCCGTTGCCGATGATATTAACCGTCGAGGGATAGAGTATTCCGCTGGGGATAAGGTGGAGCTTGTACGTCTTGCCGCCGCTTACGACGGTGTGACCGGCGTTGCTTCCGCCCGTTGCGCGGACGACGTAGTCCGCTTTCTCGGCAAGAATGTCGATGACCTTGCCTTTGCCCTCGTCGCCCCATTGTGCGCCGATTAGTGCAGTAGTGTTCATTTATATCTCCTTTGACCGCCGACAGCGGACAATTGCTTTAATTATTCTTCGTCGTCTGTTTCTTCGGCGGTCGTGACGTCCGTCGTCGAGCTCCGATTATTGCTGTAAAACACTTCTTTCGTTCCGACAATCTTAGTTATGCCCGATTTTCCGATATAGTGCGTTTTGTCGCCGCGCTTGAGGTTTTCGTGCGCAACCGACATCATCAGCTTGATGCGGTTGACCTGGTTTACCTCGCTCGCGCCGGGGTCGTAGTCGACGGCGACAATGTTTGCCTGCGGATAGCGGCGCTTTAGCTCTTTCATAACGCCCTTGCCCGTAACGTGGTTGGGCAGGCAGGCGAACGGTTGCATACAGATGATGTTGGGCGCGCCGTCGCCGATCAGTTCGAGCATTTCCGCCGTCAAGAACCAGCCTTCGCCCACCATTGTGCCAAGTCCTACGACCTTTCCCGCGTGGTCTGCAAGCTCGCGTATAGGCGTGGGCGTTCCGAACTTGGTGCCTTTCAGTGCGGATATCATGGGAGCGCGCATTTTCTCGACAAACCAAATGCCGATATCCGATTTGAGTTTGCTCTTCAGCCTGCCGTCCAACAGTTCGCGCTTGATTGTCGAGTTGTAGAACGAGTAAAGGAAGAAGTCTACAAAGTCGGGCACAACCGCTTCGCCGCCTTCGCGCTCGACGAGGTCGACGGCGTAGTTGTTGGCGAGCGGGTGGAACTTGACGAGAATTTCGCCGACGATGCCCACCTTGGGTTTAACGATATCAAGCACTTCGATATTGTTGAAATCGTCGACAATCTGTTTTGCGTACTTTTTGGTAGGTACGTCGCCTTCAAGGAACTCGGCCTGCAAAATCTTGTCCCATTTTGCGTAAACCCTGTTTGTCTCGCCGACGTTTTTCTCGTAAGGCCGCACTTTGTATATACAGCGCATAAGCAAATCGCCGTATACGGCCGCGTCGACTACCGATTTGAGGAGGGGTAGAGTGATTTTGAAGCCGGGGTTTTTCTCTATGCCGGTAAACGACAGCGACACAACGGGCACCTGCGGCATGCCCGCGCTCTTTAGTGCGCGGCGAATGAGTGCGATATAGTTTGTCGCACGGCATCCACCGCCCGTTTGAGACATAAGCACCGCCGTTTTGTTTAGGTCGTATCTGCCCGAAAGCAGAGCGCTCATAATCTCGCCGACGGTGATTATCGTGGGGTAGCATGCGTCGTTGTTGACGTATTTCAGTCCCATGGCGATTGCGTCGTCGCTGTCCGGCATGATTTCGACTTTATATCCGCCGTGATTGAGCGCACACTTGACAAGCTCCATGTGGATGGGCGAAATTTGCGGCGAAATTATCGTGTACGTGTCGCGCATTTCCTCGGTAAAGATTACACGGCGCTCCTGCTCGGGCGCAGGAAGCGCGTGAATATTCTTTTGCATGCGGTCTTTAATGACCGCCATCAGCGATCGAATGCGTATCCGCGCCGCACCGAGGTTGCTGACCTCGTCGATTTTCAGTAGTGTGTAAACCTTATTTGCCGCTTCCAACAGCTCTTGGACCTGATCGGTCGTAACGGCGTCGAGCCCACAGCCGAACGAGTTGAGCTGAACGAGATCGAGGTTGTCGCGCGTCCGCACCAAGTTGGCGGCGCTGTACAGCCTTGAGTGGTACGTCCACTGGTCGACTACGCGAAGTGGGCGCGGCGCTTTATGGATATGCGCGACGCTGTCCTCGGTGAGAACGGCAAAGCCGTAAGAGTTTATCATTTGCGGCACGCCGTGATTGATTTCGGGATCGAGGTGGTAGGGTCGGCCTGCGAGCACTATGCCGTGACCGCCGTTTTTGTCGAGCTCCGCCAAAATCTCTTCGCCGCGCTTGCGCGACCAGTCGGAGAAGGCGTACTGCTCTTCATATGCCTTTTTGACGGCTTGCTTAATCTTGCCCGCGCCTATTCCTAACGGCTTGAACTCTTCGACGAGCCGCTTTGCCATGCGCTCTTCGTTGTTGAACGGCAGGAAGGGCGCGGCGAATGTAACGCCGTTGTTGTCGAATTCGTCGCGCATATTCTGCTTGATTACTTCGGGATACGATCCGACGACGGGGCAGTTGTAGTGGTTGTTGGCGTTGGGGTCCTCGTGCCGCTCGTACGGCAGGCAAGGATAGAATATGAACTTCACGCCGCTGTCGATAAGCGACTGGATGTGCCCGTGCGCGATTTTTGCGGGATAGCACACCGATTCGCTCGGCATCGTTTCTATACCGAGCGAATACACGTCGCGCGACGAGCGCGGCGACAGCTTGACCGAATAGCCGAGCTCGGTGAAGAATGTAAACCAGAACGGATAGTTTTCGTAAAGATTGAGCACGCGCGGAATTCCAACTACGCCGCGCGGCGCCTTCTCGGGCGGGAGCGGACGATAGTAGGAGAATAACCGTTTGTACTTCTCGTCGAACATGTTGGGCAGCTTTTGCACCTTCTTTTCGGGCTCGTTGCCGCCGCGTTCGCAACGGTTGTTGGAAATAAACGTCCTGCCGTCGTCAAATTCGGAAATTGTAAGCAGGCAGTGATTGCCGCATTTTTCACAGCGGCGCGATGACTTGACTACTCGGAACTTCTCGAGTTCTTCTTTGGTCTTGATTGTGCTCTTGCCGTCCGTATAGTTGTTGCGCGAAATCAGCGCCGCGCCGTACGCGCCCATAAGCCCGGCCTCGTTTGGACGGATGACCTCGCGTCCTGAGACAAGCTCGAACGCGCGTAACACTGCTTCGTTGAGGAAAGTTCCGCCTTGGACTATGATTTTTTTGCCCATTTCCTTGGCATCGCGCAGTTTTATAACCTTGAACAGGGCGTTCTTGACGACGGAGTACGCTAATCCAGACGAGATGTCGGCGACTGTCGCGCCCTCTTTTTGCGCCTGCTTGACGCGAGAGTTCATAAATACGGTACAGCGCGAGCCGAGATCGACGGGCGCTTTGGAATCGAGCCCGACCTTGGCGAACTGTTCGGCGTTCATGCCGATTGCGCGTGCAAACGTCTCGATAAAGCTTCCGCACCCCGACGAGCATGCTTCGTTTAGGAGTATGTCGGTGATTACGCCGTCCTTGATGCGCAGGCATTTCATGTCCTGACCGCCGATATCGAGCAGGAACTCAACGCCGGGGAGGATAGTATTGGACGCGGTCAGATGCGCCATCGTTTCGATTTCGCCGTTGTCAAGGCCGAGCGCCGTCTTGATAAGGCTCTCGCCGTAGCCTGTGATCGTGCCGTAGCCTATATACGCGTCTTTCGGCAACAGGCCGTAAATCTCTTTGACGCTGTCTATGACCGAAGCGAGCGGATCGCCCGAGTTGGAGCCGTATTTGGAATACAAAAGCCCGCCGTCACCGTCGATCAGCGCGACCTTGGTCGTAGTGGAGCCGGCGTCGATTCCGAGGAACGCCGCGCCCTTGTGCTGTTTGATATCCGCAAAAGGTATGGAAACCTTGCTGTGCCTAAGCCTGAATTCGGTAAGCTCTTTGTCGTCGCGGAATAGCGGAGCTAATCGCGCTACTTCGCTCGATTCGCGGTCTTTGACTTCTTCGAGCTTGGCGAGCAAAGCTTTTGACGTAAAAATTTTTTCGGACTTGAACGCCGCGCCGATTGCGTTGAATACCTGCGAGTTTTCGGGGAAAATCGCCTTGTTGGGTCGCAACGTGACGACGAAGCGCCGGCCGAGCTCGCTGAGAAAGTGTAGCGGCCCGCCGAGGAACGCGACATTGCCGCGAATGGGCTTGCCGCAAGCAAGTCCCGAAATAGTCTGATTGACTACGGACTGGAATACCGAAGCGGCTATATCGCTCTTCTTGGCGCCGTCGTTGATTAGCGGCTGAATGTCCGACTTGGCGAAAACACCGCAACGCGAGGCGATAGGGTATATTATGGTCGCGTTTTTTGCGAGCTCGTTTAGCCCTGACGCGTCGGTGTTTAGCAGTACAGCCATTTGGTCGATAAACGCGCCCGTGCCGCCCGCGCACGTTCCGTTCATGCGCTGGTCGATACCGCCCGACAGATAAGTGATCTTGGCGTCCTCGCCGCCGAGCTCGATTGCTACGTCCGTTTCGGGAATGAGGCGTTTAATCGCTTCCACACCCGCTATTACTTCTTGAACAAACGGTATGTCAAGCCACTCGGACACCGAAATGCCGCCCGAGCCCGTTACCGTAATCGAAAATTCGGGATAGCTTTTGAGTAAATCCTTGAGTACTTCGTACAGCGTCGCCCGCACGTCCGAGTTGTGCCGACGGTAGCTTGATTGTAATAGCTCGTCGTTGTCGTCGAGCACCGCTGTTTTTATGGTAGTTGAACCTATATCCAAACCGATTCTGTACATTCTCGTTACCAAACAATATGATTACTACATTGCTATAATTATACTATATATAAAGAAAAGTGTCAAGCGACGATAGGGCGCGTAGCCATAAATAATGCTGAAGAGCCTATAAAAACGGTTTTTCAAAATATCCGTCATACGCTTGACATAAAGTAAAATTGCGGATATAATAATACAGTCTCGCGGGGGTGGCGAAATTGGCAGACGCGCAGGTCTCAGGAGCCTGTGGGCAACCGTACGAGTTCAAGTCTCGTCCTCCGCACCAAAAATCGGCACATGCGTCAGCAGATGCCGATTTTTACTTTTTCACTATTAACTTTTAACTTTTCCCAAATTGCAGATAGCATTAAAAGAGTGTTCCGAATCGGAATATTGGCTGGAACTTCTTATTGAAAGTAATTACTATGACGACAGAACAATATTGGACAATTGTATTGAAATTAAAAAGATTCTCATAGCGTCCATCAATACAGCAAAGAATTGACAATCATTCTATTCCGTGCATCAAAACCAAACGGGCTGTTGCGAAAGCAATAGTTCGTTTTTCATTTATTAAGTGAGACAAAACGGTGGGGAAACGTGTTTTAGTTATGGAAGGCGTAATAATTGCGTTTACGCCGATATTGACAAAACCGTTTTGTATATTTATACTGTATTCGGCATGACGGAAGAGATGATACAAACTATAAACAGGCTGATTGCGCGGATTGCAAACGGCAACGAGGCGGCGTTAAACGAATTGGCGCGGCTGATTTCGTCGCGCATGCTTTCCGTCGCGCGCGCCATTGTGCGCGATAGGGCACTTGCCGAAGACGTTGTGCAGGAAAGCTTTGTCAAGATTGTAAACAAGGCGCATCGATTTAAGCACGGCAACGGCTATGCCTGGATTTGCAAGATTGTTCACAACACCGCACTGAACACTCTGCGAAAAATCAAACCCACCGCAGATATTGACGAGTTTTTCGATATATCAGATACGACGGACGTTGCGGAAAAGTCGGCGGCACACTTAGCCGTAGAGCAGGCTATGAGCGTGCTTGACAGTCAAGAGAAGCTCCTTATATACCAAAAGTACTTTATGGATTACACCGTGCGGGACAGCGCCAAGGCCACGGGTATCGACAAATCCACTATATCGCGCAAAATAATAAAAGCGGAAGAAAAAATGCGCAAATTTTTGACGGAATCGAGACAATAGCTACATCAAAAGGGTTATAAAAGCGATGAACGAAAAAGACAAACAAATCGAACGGTTGTTCGACGACTACGCGTCGTCGCTCCAACCGAATACGCATCTTGCGGGCAAGGCGATGGAGCGGATGCGCGATAAGAAAAAGCCAAAGCGCAAGATTGTCGTTTGGGGTGGTCTTGCCGCGGCAAGCGGTGCTCTTTTGGTGGCTGTTTTTGTCGTGCCGGCGGTCATAGGCAGGAGTGGATCGAGCAAGAGCAACGGCAACGATAATACCCACACTCCGGCCGTTTCGAGCACCACAAACTACAGCATAAGCGAGGTTAGGGCAAGCAAAGTAGACGCAAGCTTTGCTTCCGATTATATCAACTTGAATATCCCGTCGGATGCTCAAATATTCAGCGAGAAATACTACGCGTGTTATATTAAGGACTCGGGCGAGTTTGTGTATTTGAAGGCGGTGCTCGGCATTAGTTACAACGGCGGCAACATTCAAATGTCTGTCGTTGCCGAAAAGTCCGATTACGCAGGCAAAGAGCTTTCTGCGGAGTATAAATACTTGATGCGCGACACGGGGTACACATGCTACACCGATTACATTCAGGGCGAACATGTAACGATGGCGTATCTGAAAACCGACGAGTACAATTACTACGTGTCAGCTATGGGCAACGTTTACGGCGCGCAAGATATTGCCGAATATCTTGTAAATATCGATTGAATTTTTTATAAATCGATGAGACAAAAGGTCAAGATTAAGTGTTGTATTTGTAAAAGCACGGAAAATGCAAATGACTTTTCCGCAAAAAGGAGAACAATTATGAACGCCAAAAAAATACTTTCTTCAATATGCGCTATTACACTCGGAGCCTTCTCGCTCACGGCGTGCGCTGCGCAACATAAAGGTGGAGGTTATTGGGGCGACTCCATCGCAGGCTTCGCGCCGGGCGATATGATGTCTGAATTAGGCGAGCTTGAGAACTATCAAACGGAAGGGATCACGGAGCGCGACTTTGTATCGCCCGAAATCGCGCCCGATTCGTACTTTTCGCTCGACCGCAACACCGCGTCGTATTCGCTCATGCGCAGAATAATCAACGAAGGCAGAACCGTCTATGCCAATTCGGTGCGGCTGGAAGAATACATCAATTATTTTTCGTACGACTATGCTCGTCCCGAGGATGGCGACGCTTTGGCGATATCGAGCAAGCTGTTTGACTGCCCGTGGAACGACGAGCACAAACTACTCAGCATAGGCATTGCGGCGGAGGAAGTCACGTTTTCCGACAAACCCAACAATATAGTGTTTTTGATCGACACGTCCGGCTCGATGTACGGCGACGACAGGTTGGGGCTTATACAGCAAGCTTTTTCCATGCTGACAGAAAATTTAAGCGCCGAGGACACGGTTTCCATAGTGACGTACGCAGGCGACAGCCGCGTTGCGCTAAGCGGCGAAAGCGGAAGCAACAAGACGAAGATTTGCAACGTTTTGCAGGATTTGGTGGCAAGCGGTTCCACCAACGGTCAAGGCGGAATACAAAAGGCATACGCTTTGGCCGAGCAGTACTACTCGGCGGAGGCAAACAACAGGGTTATACTTGCGACCGACGGCGATTTCAACGTCGGCGCATCGAACAAGCAATCGCTTGAACAATTGATAAGCGAGAAGAGAAGCAGCGGCATATATCTGTCCGTTTTGGGCGTAGGCATGTACAACACCAATGACATAACCATGAAGACTCTCGCCGAAAACGGCAACGGCAATTATGCTTATCTGGACAGCGTGGCGGAGGCGCGCAAGGTGCTTGTGGAGGAGCTCGGCGGCACGGTCAACGTAGTTGCCAAGGACGCAAAAATGGGCGTCACATTCAATGCCGACACGGTGGAAAAATACAGACTGCTCGGCTACGAAAGCAAAATGATGTCGCAGGAAGAGTTCGACGACGAGCAAAAGGATGCGGGCGAAATCGGGTCCGGACACACTGTTACCGCGCTGTACGAGATTGAGCTAAAGACTGATGCGTCAGGCGAAGTCGCCGCGTGCGAGGTCAGGTTTAAGTCGCCCCAAACGAACGAGAGCGCCGCGATATCGGAAGCCGTCACAACGGACGACTATACCGCAACGCCCGACGAGGACAGCGTGTTTATCGGTTGTGTGGCGGAGTACGGGCTTGTGCTGCGGCAGTCCAAATACAAGGGCTATGCCAATCTCGAAAATGTAATCACGCGACTTTCGGCGCTCGACTGCACCGGGCAGGGCGGCAACCAGTTCAGAGCGGAGTTTTTGGAGATAGTAAAAAAAGCGGAGAAGCTATATTAGACAGTTCCGTTAATTCGGAACGAAACCATGCGGTAATTTAACAAAATCGGCAATAGCGTAAGCGTTGTCGGTTTTTTATTATTATAAATAATTGCAATTTACGTATCGGTGTGGTATAATAATGATAATCGCAGTTACGGATAAGAACGACGGGATTATAACCTACTGTAACGAAATCGAATCATCAATCTGTGATTGTAATTTAGGCGCGGTTGCGCAAATAATAATCGAGGATGTGAAATATGAAGCAATTATCAGTATACGTCGGTGTGGACGACAAGCAGGTAGATTTGTTCGAGGGGCAGTACGTCGTCAAGAACGGCGTTTCCTACAACTCGCACGTGCTGTTCGGCGACAAAATAGCCGTTATCGACACGGTAGACGTTCATTTCAAAGACGAGTGGCTTGGCAATATCGCTAAAGCCGTCGGCAAGAAAACGCCCGACTACCTCGTCGTTTCGCACATGGAACCCGATCATTCGGGATCGATTGCGGCGTTCGCCCAAGCATACCCGACGGCAAAAATAGTGGTCAACAACAAAATCGCCGTCATGCTCGGTCAGTATTTCCCCAAAATCAAACTCGCCGATAGGCTTGTAACAGTCGTCGACGGCGGCACGCTCGACCTCGGCGGCGGCAGGACGCTTACATTCGCGTTCGTGCCCATGGTGCACTGGCCGGAGGTTATGGTCGAGTACGACAACGCCGAGAAGACGTTGTACTCCGCCGACGCGTTCGGAAAGTTCGGCGCGCGCGACGTCGAAGAGCCGTGGGACGACGAAGCCCGCCGCTACTATATAGGTATAGTGGGTAAGTACGGCTTGCAGGTTAAAAATGCCCTCAACAAGCTCGGTGGTCTCGATATTGCGCGCATTCGCCCTCTGCACGGGCCCGATTTGACGGGCGACGCGATAGCGCATGCACTCGAGCTGTACACCAAATGGGCCAATTACGAGCCCGAGGACGACGGAATAATGATAGCGTACACCTCGGTGTACGGCCACACCGAACAGGCGGTGCGCGAGCTCGAATATTTGGTTTCGTCCCGCGCTCGCAACGTCAAAGTATTCGACCTTGCGCGGTCGGATTGGGCGGAGTGCGTGGCGTACGCGTTTAAGAGCGAGACGGTAGTGTTCGCTACGACGACGTACAGTGCCGACGCTTTCCCCGCAATGCGAGAGTTTGTCGATAGACTTGTCGAGCGCAACTTCCAAAACAGAAGGGTAGCGCTCATCGAGAACGGAACGTGGGTGCCGGCGGCGGCGAGAGTGCTCAAGTCCAAGCTCGAAAATTGCAAAAATCTGACCTACGTCGGCGAGCCCGTCACGATTATGTCGGCGCTCAACGGTGACAGCCGCAAAAAGCTCAAAGAACTGTCCGAATTGCTGTAAACGGCATGTCGAGCGCCGGTAAGCGCCCTGACTCAAAGCAGATAAAACAAGTAAAATTAAACCTTAATCTCTATACTGCGTCTTTTTTGTCGGCGCGAGGTTAAGGTTTTTTTAATTTATTGTCTGAAAAGTATTGACAAAATATGAACAAAGTGTTAACATGTATCTGTATAAGCATAGAAATATGAACAAATTGTTAACAAACACATACCTTCAAA
>JAFLVF010000059.1:0-5437 GCA_022508425.1 Clostridiales bacterium
AGCGCTTGAATGGCATTCAAGAGGTCAGCGGTTCGAACCCGCTTATCTCCACCAAAAATCGGCTAAGTCGCAAGACTCGGCCGATTTTTACTTATTCACTATTAACTTGTATTCATACTATTTTTCACATTAAGCCGCGGTCCCGCATATACAATCTTCGTGTCGAAAAATGCAATCAATAACAACAGCTTTCTCGAGCGGCTGTTCATAAACGAGTACGACGAGTGCCTGCTCTACTGCTTGGATTTGTCGGACGAGAATGCCGTCGAGTGGCTGGAAACGGAAGGCGTACATCTATTGAAAGCGGCGGAGCTCCTCGACAAGTACGAGCGCACACCGTGGCAATCGCTGGTACTACCCACCTCCGCTCAAACAAAAGCAGATATAATCAAGCTACTGCCCAAAAATTTCGACCGCACCACGAAAAAATCTGTCGACCGCGCCGCCGATATTTTCAACCTCATGCTAAACGGCAACGATTAGGCGCTGTTATGATTTTTTTGAAATTTCGCATAAAAACGGTTGATTTATGCAAAGCACTATGGTATACTGTTAATACAATCGAAGAGCCACTATAGTCTAGAGGTTAGGACGTTGGCCTCTCACGCCGAAGACCCGGGTTCGATTCCCGGTGGTGGTGCCAAGTAAAACCCCGAAGCGAATGCTTCGGGGTTTTACAATGAAGCGCCGCCGTCGCGGCATGAGGGCGCTTCGCTTCATTTTTCGTGCTTCTCCGGCGATAGCCGACTTCATTCCAACAAAAAACAAACCTCGATACGATATACACTCGTACCGAGGTTTTTCATTGCATATTTATGTAACAGATGATTACATCTTTTTGAACAGCGTCTTGTCTACGCCGCAGATAGGGCAAAGATAATCGTCGGGCACTTCCTCGCCGTAATAGATATAGCCGCAGACCGTGCATATCCACGCCGTCTTGCCGCCCGCCGTCTTGACCTTGAGCAGATCGTTCTTGTGCTCGCGGTAGTAGCCGTAGCTCAACGGCTCGCTATCGTCAAATACGGCGCCCTCAATGACCTTGCCGATAAACAACGTGTGCGTGTCGTTCTCGATCATGTCGACCTTTTTGCACACCATATGGCCGATAGTGTTGGGCACGACTTTCACGCCCGCGGCATCTTGCATATCGACTTGCTCGAACTTGTTAATATCCCGACCGGAATTGAAGCCGAACGTCTTGATGACGTTGCCGTCCACGTCCTTGCCGAGCACAGACAGAGCAAAAGTGTCGTTCTGGTGCATTAGCTCGTTGGTGTAATTTTTCTTCATGACCGCAACTGCGATAAGCGGCTCGTCGCCACCGCTCACCTGCGCCACCGCGTCGACGATACAACCGTTGCCGGCGGTCGTCAATACGTACATACCCTGTGTTATTTTGTCTGTAATTTTGATTTCCATGATGCTCTCCTATTACTCCGAAAACTTTATACCGCTATTATATCTCAAACCGCAAATTAAATCAAGTGAAATAATAATTTATTTCAACTTGAAAAATAAAGAAGCGGCGCTTTGGCGCCACTTGTCTCTAATTGTAATTTATTTAGTTACTGTAGGAATCGACGGCGTAGACGCGCGCGAGAGCAGATACCAAAGGGTCGACCGACGGGAGTTTAGTCAGACCTAAATAGCGGAGGCGGCAAACCGATAAAGTCCGAAAGAACTATGCCGACGGCGGAGGTCCGCGTCAGGCAAGGAAAGCGAGCGCCCATGAGAGGAGTGTAGAAAAACCTACATGACTCGAAGTGGGTGCTACGCTTACAGCATCACGCGAGACATTCGCCGTCAGGCTGCGTCTTTTTCCACTTTAGGCTGTGCGCCGTTCTCTATAGTATCGGCCGTGATTATTATCTTCTTGATCGATTTGTCGGACGGGACCTTGTACATGATATCGAGCATTGCGTTCTCGACAATAGTCCTAAGCCCGCGCGCGCCTGTGTGAAGTTTAATCGCCTTGTCCGCTATTGCGAACAGCGCGCTGTTGTCGAACTCGAGGCTGACGCCGTCGAGGTCGAGCAACTTGACGTACTGCTTGACGACGGCGTTTTTGGGCTCTGTGAGCACTCTTACGAGGTCCTCGGACTTGAGGTCTCTGAGCGCGACCGTTACCGGAACGCGCCCGACAAGCTCGGGAATAAGCCCGAATTTGATAAGGTCCTGCGGCTGAACGTTGGGCAGCAACGCGTCGGGATCGGTGACAGCGCTACTTGTAGTGCCGCCGAAGCCTATGCGAGTTTTGCCCAAGCGGTCGCTGACTATCTTGTCAAGCCCCACGAACGCACCGCCGAGTATGAACAAAACGTTGGTCGTGTCCATGTGGATAAATTCCTGCTGGGGATGCTTCCTGCCGCCGTTGGGCGGAATGGACGACACCGTGCTCTCTATGATTTTGAGCAACGATTGCTGAACGCCCTCGCCCGAAACGTCGCGCGTGATGGAAACATTCTCGCTCTTTCTCGCAATCTTATCGACCTCGTCGATATAGATTATACCGCGCTCCGCGGCGGCGATATCGTAATCGGCGTTCTTTATCAGTCGAAGCAGGATGTTCTCGACGTCTTCGCCGACGTAACCGGCCTCGGTCAACGTCGTTGCGTCGACCATTGCAAAAGGCACTTTTAAGATTTTGGATAGAGTCTGCGCAAGCAGAGTCTTGCCGCAGCCCGACGGGCCGAACATCAAGATATTGCTCTTGTTGAGCTCGACGTCGTTAGAATCGTTATTGCGCTCGGAAATAGTGCGCTCGTCGTCGCGACGGTCTTTCGACGCGTTGCGAAGATTGTAATTGACGCGCTTGTAATGATTGTACACCGCGACTGACAGAACGCGCTTCGCCTCGTCCTGGCCGATAATGTACTTGTCAAGCTCCGCTTTGAGATGTTCGGGTGGAAGAAGCGCCACCTTGTCTGGAATGGGCTCGTTGGCGTCCGTCAAGTGCCTACGGCAAATATCCACGCACTCGTCGCAGATATATACATTGTCGGTAGGCGCGGCGATCAGCTGGAAAACCTCTTCCTCCGATCGACCGCAGAACGCGCAATGCGGTAACTGTATATTGTCGAAATTCTTTTTTGCCATTAAAGCAGTTTGCTCCTTAAATTAACCTCTTTTTTCCACTATGCCGTCGATGATTCCGTATTTGAGTGCTTCCTCTGCGAACATGTAGTGGTCGCGGTCGACGTCGTGCTCTATGCGCTCGAGCGGCTGATTGCAGTTTTTCGCAAGGATTTTGTTCATGCGCTGTTTGACGCGCAAGATATGTTCGGCAGTGATTGCGATATCGCTTGCCTGCCCTTGCGCACCTCCCGACGGCTGATGAATCATGATCTCGCTGTTGGGGAGCGCGAAGCGCTTGCCCTTAGCGCCGCTCGACAGCAAGAACGCGCCCATGCTCGCAGCCATACCCACGCAGATTGTCTCCACGTCGCACTTGATATAGTTCATTGTGTCGTATATCGCCATGCCGGCCGTAACCGAGCCGCCGGGGCTATTGATGTACAGGCTGATATCCTTGTCCTCGCCCTTGCTCTCGAGATACATGAGCTGTGCGACGACGAGGTCGGCTGTGATATCGGTGACCTCGCCCGTCAGGAAAACGACGCGGTCCTCCAACAACCGCGAGAATATGTCGTAAGACCTTTCGCCGCGGTTTGTCTGTTCGACAACCATGGGGACCAAATCGTTTGTAATAATCTTATTCATAGATTGACTCCGTAATTGATGTATTATGCGCTTATTATTAAGTTACGCCTTGTCGCCGTCCGCCTTTTTCGCTTTTGTAGCGGGTTTTTTCGCGGCGGGCTTTTTGGCGGGCGCCTCTTTCTTTTCTTTGGTCTCGCCCTCGGCCTTTTCGTCCTTGTCGAGCACGAACTCGTTGTGAGAAACGATAAAGTCGAAGAACTTGTCCGTTATGATATCGCTCTTGACGTATTCGTCGACGTCACCGCCGTTATGCTTTGCGATATGCTCGTAGTTCTCTTTCGTGACATCGTCGGCGAGCTTGGCCGCAACCTCTTCGTCGGTCGCTTCTATCTTCTCCGCGTCGATTATCGCGCGCATGATACGGCGCAATTTGACGTTTTTCTCCGCCACGTCGTGCCGCTCGGAACGGAACTTCTCAACCGACGAATTGTTGTATTTGAGATAGTCCTCGGGAGAAATGCCGTAGTGCGAGAGCTGATGCTCGAACTCGTGATAGAGCCTGTCGATCTCGGCATGAATCATCTTGTGCGGAACTTCGCATTCGGAGGCTTCCGCTATGGCGTTCATCGCCGCGTCTATCCTCTCGCTGCGCGTGCGATCTTTTGCCGCGTCCTCGAGATTTTTCCTCACGCCCGCCTTGTACGCGTCGACGCTGTCGTACTCGGTGTAGTGATCCTTGACAAACTCGTCGTTAAGCTCGGGAACTTCTTCCGCGCGCACCTCGTTGACAGTTACCTTGAACACCGCCGGCTTACCCTTGAGGTTTTCCGCATGGTACTCTTCGGGGAATGTAACGTTGACGTCGCGGACGTCGCCCTTCTTCACTCCGACAAGCCCGTCCTCGAAGCCGGGGATAAACGCGCCGCCGCCGAGCTTGAGATCGTACTTATCGGCCTTGCCGCCGTCGAACTCCACGCCGTCCACCGTGCCCACGTAGTCGATGTTGACAGTGTCGCCAAGCTTGGCCGCGCGGTCTACCTCGACAAAACGTGCCGCGTGCTTGAGGTCGTGCTCGATGCTCGCGTTCACATCCTCGTCGCTTACATTATACTCAATCTTGGGAAGTTTAATACCCGTATACGCGCCGAGCTTGACTTCGGGATAGAGCGTGACGGTAATTGTAAAGGCAAACGCCTCGCCCTCTTCCGCTTTCTCGAAGCTGACGTCGGGCGTGCCGAACACATTGAGCTCGGGGTGTGCGGCAAGCTGATCGCGGTACGCGTCGTTAATCGCGTCATCCACCGCCGCGTCAAAGAACACGCCCTGTCCGTAGTGCATTTCTATCATGCGGCGCGTCGCTTTGCCCGGACGGAAACCGGGAATCTTGTACCTATTCTTGGTGCGGTTGTACGCCTTGTCGAGCGCGGCATCCCATTCGGCCGCATCGAGCGCGCATCTGAACACCGCTTCCGTCGACTTTTTCTCAAACGTAGATTTCATGTAAATCCTCCAATAAGCTGTATAGCTGATTTTAACCTTACTATTTTACCATGATAATAAGACATTGTCAAATTAAATGGGGCTAAATAATAAATGTGTCGCAATAAAAAGACTTGAATTTTAATTATTTACTTTTATCTGTGATTGTGATATAATCAAGCTAATCACAATCACTAAAAGGACGATAGACTGCAAGCTGTTGCGACGAAATCAAAGAAACAATCTGTGATTGTGATATAATCAAGCTAATCGCAATCACTAAAAGGACGATAGA
>JAFLVF010000059.1:5537-11384 GCA_022508425.1 Clostridiales bacterium
ATCTGTGATTGTGATATAATCAAGCTAATCGCAATCACTAAAAGGACGATAGACTGCAAGCAGTTGCAACGAAATCAAAGAAACAATCTGTGATTGTGATATAATCAAGCTAATGCCAAAGGACGCACTTACAATTTACCGCAGTGCCGAGGAGCTTGACTTGCTCGTCGGCGGAAGGATAGACAAGGTGTTCATGCCGAGCGCAGACACACTTTTGTTGCTGTTCCATACGAGCGGCGCGGGCAATCACCGCCTCGTCATGTCGTGCAACCCGTCATTGCCGCGCGTGCACATCACTACGCTATCCTACAAAAACCCCGAAGTGGCGTCGGGCACGCTCATGTATTTCCGAAAGCGGCTGGTCGGCGCTGTGCTGACCGAAGTAGTCAAGAGCGAGACCGAGCGCATGATTACATTTAAGCTATCCGCTCTCGACGAACTGCGCGAGCGCGTTCACTACGAGCTCATTGCAGAGCTTACCGGAAAATGCGCCAATATCGTCTTTGTCGAAAAAGGAATCATCGGCAACGCCCTTCGCCGAATTTCCGCCGAAGCCGAAGGCAAACGCGCCGTTCTGCCCGGTCTAAAGTACACTCTGCCCAACCCCACCGGCCGAGTCGGGATATTCTCGCCCGACGAACTAAAGTCGAAAATGAGCCAATTCCAAGGCGTTTGCGCGCGCACGGCAGTCAACAAGTGCGTGGCGGGGCTCGCGCCGACAACGGTCGACGAGATATTTTATCGGCTTAATATCGGCGACGAGATTATGCCGTCCGACGACGTTACGGACAGGTTTATCGCGGCGGCGAAAGAAATGTATTTCGGGCCGATGTCGCCGACCGTAACGTTTGACGGCGACAAGCCCATAGACTTCTTCCTCTCGCCGTACGCCACATGCGGCGGACATACAATAGCGTACCCGACGCTCAACGCCGCGATGGACGCATACTACTCCGCTCTATTCTCGGCGGCCGATTTTGCGGCATACTCGAAGCCCATTCGCGCCGCGGTCAAATCGGCGGTGACCAAGAACAACAAACGCCTCGCCGAAGCGACGGCTAAGCTCGAAGAAGCCAACGCCGCGGACGTCGACAGGATAAACGGCGAACTCGTCACCGCCAATATTTACAGAATCAAGCGCGGCGACACGGTGCTTGTCGCCGACAATTGGTACGACGGTACGACGGCTACCGTCAAGCTCGACCCGCTGAAAAACGCACAGCAAAATGCGGCGGCATACTTCAAGGCGTATTCAAAGAAGAAAAAGGCCGCCGTCTATGCCTCGGAACATATCGACGCGGCAAAAGAATTGCTTTATAGACTTGACGGAATAACAGCCGAGCTCGAGCTGTGCACCGACAAACGCGAGCTCGACGAGGTCAAAGAAGAGCTCATATCAATGGGCCTCATGCGCCCGGACGCAAAAAAGAAAAAGATAAAGACCACTCCGTCCGAGCCGTACACTTTTACAATAGACGGCGCGACGTTGCTTGTCGGCAAAAACCACGCGCAAAACGACCGAATAACAAAGAGCGCCGCCAAGACGGACACTTGGCTACACGTCAAAGACGCGCACGGCTCGCACGCCGTACTCAAAGCACCGTCGCCCACAATCGAGCAACTGACGCGTGCCGCCGAGATTGCCGCATACTATTCGCAAGCGAGAGGCGCGGACAAAGCGGACGTTGACTATACGCTGATAAAGTACGTATTCCCCCACGGCGGAGGACGAGTCGAATACCTCAATTACAAAACACTGACCGTTAAACCGAAGCGACACGAGACAGAGCTTCATACCTAATAGAATATATAAAAAATAATAATTAAGAAAACGGCGCATGCGCGCCGTTTTTAATTAAATCACCGCAAAGCGGTCAATAACTCTTATCTTTTATCTATTTTATCAGCCGCATGCGCCGCGACGTACATTCCTATGCTAGCGGCGACGGAAAGGTTTAGGCTGTCGACGTTTTTCGACTGCTCTATCTCGACGGCGCCGTACTTGAAAAAGTCGCGATCCAAGCCCGTCGCCTCGTTGCCGAAAACAAGCGCATAATTCTTTGCTCCGTCGAAATTGTATTCGGACAGCGGCTTCCCTCCCAGCATGAAAGGCACGACCGCATGTTCCCCGAACTTATTTCTGTAATCGTCGAAGCTGTCGAACATTTCGAAGTTTATGCCGAACACCGCGCCCATGCTCGCGCGCACCGTCTTGGGGTCGAACGGATCGACCGACGGGCGAATGACGGCGAGGTCGTAGTGTTCAAACGCCGCGACGTTTCGCATAATCGTGCCCAAGTTGCCGCTGTCCGACGGGTTGACGAGCACTACATGGTGCTTGTCGCCCGATATGTGCGACGCGAATTTGTCAAACTCGGCAATGACAAAACAGTTGCCCTTGGGGCTTAGGATATTAAACGCCTTCTCGCTCTCGACGACGTTTATACCCAATCGCTCGGCAAGGTCTGTCACCGCCGTTACGTCCGACTTGGGCGAAATATAAATGTTTCTTACCGCATTCGGCCGCCTGCTCATCAATTCCATGACGAGGGTGGCGCCGAGCGCATACGACGTAATGTCGTCGTGTTTGTATTTTCTGACCATAATTTTCAATAATATAGCCCACTACACTTGATGTAAAGCATAGTGGGCTTTTTTTCAGAATAACTTTTAGCTGTATTTCTTACCCTACAATCGCCCAAATCAAACCGAACAGTGCGAGCGCGAAAAGCACACCCATAATCGCAATGTTGATTATCGCCGACTTGTACCGAGGATCGCGGTGATTCTCTGTCGTCACCATGATCTTGACGCACAGCGCAATCGCGCCCGCCGCCGCTATCGCGTAGCATATAAACCCGGCAAGCAATACGCTGTCGTTGGTGCAAAGCCCGACAATGAGCAATACCAGACCCGCCAGCATGACGAAGTCGCAGACTTGCTTGATGCCGAACGGCTTGAAATACGATACGAATATGTTTTGTTTCTTGCGTGTACGTTCCATGTTCTTTCCCGTTAACGATTTATTTTACGATTGTGTGATTACCGATTAGATGCTGCCGAGTATGATACCGACTACAATCAATACTACGAATACGATCCAAAGCACAAACCAAAGAGTGCTCTTCTTGCGTGCGACCTGATAGGACATTACCACCGGGATGATAAGTGCGATAGCCATGCAGACGTTCTTGATCCAGTTTGCCGCGCCGTCGATAGCGGTTACACCCACGACGTGCAGTATGCCGGTAATCGCCATAGCCGCACCGATAATCACGACCAGCCAGAACGACAGAGGGAACATCCACGCCCCGGCAGTGTAAGTATAGGTGTGCGTAGTCCTTGTGGTTTTCTTCTTAGCCATATTATTACCTCCTACTGAATTTTATATTCTTCGGCCACCGCCGAACAATTACTTATATCACTTGAGCCCCTTCGATCCGGGCTTGACTGCCGGAGATCCTGCTTTGCACATCGGGCAATCGTCGGGCTCATACGTCTTGACGTCGATTTGCAGTAGGCTCTCATGTGGTACGCCGAAGTCGACCTTGCCGCCACTTCTATCCACGACCTCTACTACCGCCACTACGTTGCCGCCAAGCTTGTTGACAAGATCGATGACCTCTTTGACAGAGCCACCGGTTGTCACGACGTTTTCGGCAACTACCACTTTTGCACCCTGTTTCAGCTCGAAACCGCGACGAAGCGCAAACTCGCCTTTCTCGCGCTCTGCGAACATATTGGGAATACCGAGCTGTTTTGCGAGCTCGTACCCGAATATTATCGCGCCGACCGCCGGCGAAACGATAACGTCGGGCTTGTACTTGCGCACCTTGTCGGCGGCAGAGCGGCACAAACTCTCCGCAATGTCGCCGAATTCAAACAGCTTGGCGCATTGCATATATGTATCGGAATGCAGTCCCGACGTCAGAATAAAGTGACCGTGAAGCACCGCGCCCGATTTTTCAAAGAGTTGCATGACGTTATTGTCCAACTTTAAGCCCTCCGATAAGCTCGCATACATCTAAAATATTATCACTTTCCAAAGTGTTTGTCAACTCATTTACAATATTAAGTGAGGCATAGGGGTCGAAAATATTGGCTGTACCAACTTCTACGGCCGACGCGCCGCACAGCATAAACTCGCATACGTCCTCGCCCGTCATTATTCCGCCCATGCCTATGATGGGAATTTTGACTGCGTTATAGCAGTCGTAAACCATTTTGAGCGCAATCGGCTTGACGCACGGGCCGCTTAAACCCCCGTGTCCGACGGCCAATACGCTCTTTCTCGTCTTGAAGTCGACCGCCATGGCGGCAACCGTGTTGATCAGACTTATCGCGTCCGCGCCCGCGCGTTCCGCCGCCCGCGCGTTTTCCGCAATGTTGGAAACGTTGGGCGTAAGCTTGACGATGAGCGGTTTTTTACACACCTTTCTGACGGCTGTCACTATATGCTCTACGCCCGCAGGCTCCACGCCGAACGCCATACCGCCCTTTTTGACATTGGGACACGAGATATTGAGCTCTATCATATCGACCGACGTTTCGGACAGGATTGATACGAGTTTTACGTAATCGCTCTCTTCCCTGCCTGCGGCGTTTGCTATTATCACTGTGTCGAGCCCTTCCATAAACGGAAGCTCGTCGCGAATAAACGCCTCTACGCCCGGGTTTTGAAGCCCCACCGAATTGATGATCCCGGACGGCGTCTCGGCTATTCTGACGGGGGGATTGCCGAGTCGCGGCTCAAGCGTCAAACCCTTCGAGCAAATTCCGCCAAGCTTTCCTACGTCGTAGAATGTGTTGTATTCCCTGCCGAATCCGAACGTGCCCGACGCTGCTATAATCGGGTTTTTGAACTCTACCCCCGCAATTACGGTTTTCGTGCTTATCATAATACAAGCTCCTCTAACGAGAATACCGGCCCGTCGGCGCATGCGCGAAGCAGTTGCTCCCTGCCGCCGCGGTTGACCTTGATCGAGCACACGAGACACGCGCCTACGCCGCAACCCATGCGTTGTTCGACGGAAGCAAAACCTATTACGCCGTGCGTTTTAGCGTATTGTTTGGCAGTCTTCATCATGCCGGGCGCACCGCACACGTACAGTACTTCGGGCGCAATCTCCGTCAAGAGCTCGGTCGGATAGCCGTGATAGCCGAGGCTTCCGTCGTCCGTGCAGTAGCACACGCGCGTGCACGCCTCGTCGAAGTCGTCGCGGTATATTTCGCGCGCTTTCCCGTTGGGAAAACCGAGTAGCGCCGTACAATTGATGCCCGGGCGATCCTTAGCGAGCTTGAGCAACGGCGCACAGCCTGTGCCGCCGCCGAGTATCGCGATATTGGTCGCGTCGGGTATTACCGGAAAACCGTTGCCGAGCGGAAGCACCGCGTCGAACTCGGCGCCCGCTTTTTGCGAAGTGAAAGCGTGCGTACCTTCACCTACGTCCGCTATTATGAAAGTTATGTATTTTTCGTCGCTGTCGTAAACGCATATGGGGCGGCGCAAATCCTTGCCCGGCACCTTGAGGTGCGCAAACTGCCCCGCCGCTATATGCGGCAATGCTTTTTCCGCTTCGCACTTTACGCGGTAAACCTTGCCGTACTCGCCTATCTCGACGACATTCAGCTTGTATTTGTCTGCTTTGAGATTAACATTCATGTTTATGATTATGTCCTCACTATCATAAAACGTATTTGAAAGTACAGTCGCGCGTCAGGCGAACACCGACACGCCTTTGCCTGAATAGACGGCTTAGGAGCGACGCAGGCGGGCAACAGGCGCAGGGGCTGCGAAGGAGTTTAGTCAGACCTAAATGACTGAGCCGCCGCAAAACGAAAGCCCGC
>JAFLVF010000006.1 GCA_022508425.1 Clostridiales bacterium
TGCGGTGTGCAAGCACTGCAAAAGGCGCATTTACAGTCGATTTGGCCGTAAATGTGCCTTTTTTATGCCAAATTTAACAGGTTTTTTTCTATTAGAAATTGACAATCGCACTCCGACATGATACAATATGTCATATACGGAAATTCTGCATAAGCGACGCGTTAATCTTGTACAGAGGCTCCGAAAAGGAAGTAATTATGTCGCAAGAACTCAAGACAAGCATGGAAAAAGCACCGCAACGCGCACTGCTCAAGGCGCTGGGACTGACCGACGAGGAGATCGGAAAGCCTTTGATTGCCATTGTGTCGGCCAAATCCGAAATCGTGCCGGGGCATATTCACCTCGACAGAATCACCGACGCGGTCAAAGCCGGTGTCTATGCGGGCGGGTGCACGCCGATAGTGCTTCCCGCGATAGGCGTTTGCGACGGCATTGCAATGGGTCACAAAGGCATGCGCTACTCCCTGCCCTCGCGTGAGCTCATTGCCGACAGCGTGGAAACCATGCTGATTGCGCACATGTTTGACGGCGCGGTTTTCGTGCCCAACTGCGACAAGGTTGTGCCGGGAATGCTCATGGGCGCGGCGCGCGTCAATATCCCGTCTGCGTTCGTTTCGGGCGGACCTATGGAGAGCGGTATTTTCCACGGCAAGAAGGTAGGGTTATCTTCCATATTCGAGGGCGTCGGCGCCGTCAAGAAGGGCGCGCTGAGCCGTGACGAATTGGACGAGCTCGAGTCTGTCGCATGCCCGGGCTGCGGAAGCTGCTGCGGCATGTACACCGCCAATTCGATGAACTGCATTCTCGAAGCGCTCGGCATGGCGCTCCCCGGCAACGGCACGGCGCTCGCCGCGTCGGCCGATCGCGTCCGCATAGCCAAGCATACGGGCGAAGCTATATGTACGCTTGTCCGCGACGCAATCACGCCGCGCATGATAATGACAAAACGCGCACTGACCAACGCGCTAACGTTGGACATGGCACTCGGCGCGTCGACCAACACGGTATTACACATGCTGGCAATCGCCGCCGAATGCAATATAACGCTCGACCTCGATTTTGTGAACGGAATATCCAATAAGACGCCTACTCTGTGCAAGTTGTCGCCCTCGTCCGAAACGGACATGGCCGATCTCGGCCGCGCGGGCGGAGTAATGGCTGTACTGCACGAGCTCGCCAAGAAAGGGCTGATAGACGGCTCGGCAAGCACGGTGCACAACTGCGCGCTCGCCGACGAATACGAGCACGCGCATGTTATAGACGAAAGCGTAATACATAAAATAGACAACCCCGTATCCCCCGTCGGCGGCATAACCGTGCTAAAGGGCAATCTTGCAGAGCTCGGCGCCGTAGTCAAGCGCGCGGGCGTAGCTAAGAACATGATGAACTTTACCGGCAAGGCCAAGTGCTTCAACAGCGAGGAGGACGCGGTAAACGCCATATATTCGGGCAGAATAAGTAAGGGCGACGTGGTAGTAATTCGCTACGAAGGCCCTATCGGCGGACCGGGCATGCGCGAAATGCTCGCCCCCACCGCCGCGCTCTGCGGTATGGGGCTTGACAATGACGTCGCGCTCGTTACGGACGGCAGATTCTCCGGCGCTACGCACGGCGCAGCAGTCGGACACGTCAGTCCGGAAGCCGCCGAGGGCGGAAAAATCGCGCTCGTAGCCGACGGAGATATAATCAAGATAGACATACCGGGCGGAAAAATCAACCTCGACGTTCCCGCAAAGATGCTGGACGCGCGGCGCAAGAAGCTCCGCCCCAAGGACAATGACGCGTCGGGCTGGCTATTGCGCTATCAAAACCTTGTCACTTCGGCTTCGACGGGCGCGGTGCTCAAAAAGAAATTTTAGCTTTTTCCATACCGCGGTTTGCGGCATCGGAAAATTGCAAAAAATAAATACACAATTGTATTAGGAGGAAATATGGACTTCAACATAGCCTTATTGCCGGGCGACGGCGTAGGTCCCGAGGTAATGAATTCTGCGGTGGCTGTGCTTTCCGCAATAGAATCCAAGTTTAATCACAAATTCAATCTCACCCGTTACGATATAGGCGGCGCCGCGCTCGAGAAGACGGGTGTGCCCTTGCCGCAAGAGACAGTCGCCGAGTGCATAAAAGCAGACGGCGTATTGTACGGCGCGGTCGGCGGACCGCAGTGGATGGGCATGAAACCCCACCTCCGCCCCGACAAGGCGCTGTTGAATCTCCGTCAGGCAATGGGCTTGTCCGCAAACCTCCGTCCCGCGGTGGTACACAGCGAACTCGGCGCGTCATGCCCGCTCCGCCCCGACATCGTCAAGAGCGGCGTAGACATCATGGTTATCAGCGATGTTTCGGGCGGCGTGTTCTTGGGCGAACACGGCTATCGCGAAGGGGAACTCGGCCAAGAAGCGTTTGACACCGAGGTTTACTCGATCAGCGAGATAGAGTACATCGCCAACCTCGCATTCTTGATCGCCATGACGCGCAACAAGAAGGTGACGAGCGTCGACAAAGCGGACGTATACGAGACGAGCAGACTTTGGCGCGCCACCGTCGACAGGGTTGCCAAACGCTACCCCGAAGTCACGGTCAGGCACATGCACGTCGGCTACTGCGCGATACAATTAGTCAAGGACCCGTCGCAGTTCGATGTCATACTATCTTCCAGCATGTACGGCGACATAATCTCGGACGAAGCGGCGGCAATATCCGGATCGCTTTGCATGCTGCCGTCTAGCTCGATCGGCGCAGGCAGCAGAGGCTTGTACGGTCCTATCCACGGTCCCATGTCCAATATCGCCGGGTACGACGAGGTCAACCCGATAGGTATGATTCTCGCGACGGCAATGATGTTGTCCTGGTCGCTGAAATTGTACGAAGAGGCGGCCGCTATAGAATCGGCTGTCCGCAAAGTGTTGGCAAAAGGCCTGCGCACCGCCGATATTGCGGCAAAACACGGCGTCAAATGCTCGCGCATTACCGAAGAAATCGCCCTCGCCATTCTAAATGCATAATTAAAATTCTTTACAATCGCTAAAATTTATGCTATAATGCATAAAATCACAGTTTATATAGGAGAATGATAAAATGTTTGAAAGCATTCAGAAAGAGTTAGCCGAATACTTCGAGATTGACCCTGCGACGATAACGCGTGACACAGATTTTGTCAAAGACCTTCAAGCCGATTCGCTCGCCGTAATGGAGCTCATGTTCAGCCTCGAATCACAGACCGGCAAGGAAATGGGCGACGACGTTATGGACAAGGTCAAGACCGTGGGCGACCTCGTCGATTATCTCGAAAACCTCTGATTAACAAACAAAACAAAATCTCGGATTGTTTATGCAGTCCGAGATTTTTTGTTTTCAAACTATTTTACCTGTCACACTGTTACAGGTACATTAGAAACAAGTACACGCCGTTTGGATATTGGAAGTACGGGCGTTGCGTGGGCGTAATCGAGAAGTCGGGCGATTTGAGCAGTTTGTACGCCTTCTCTATCTCGTCGGCGTACATATCTCCGTCGTTGACGTTGGACTTGCCGGGAAAATCGAGCTTGACCTCTATCTTACCCACGCTCTTTGTAGCCGATATCGCCGAGAACAGCTCGTTCAACCTTTCGGCGCTCTTTATTACACAGGGGAATGTGCGGTCGCCCACTGTCAAAAGCTTGTCGTCGTAGTACTTGTAGTCGTGCAGCGCATTGTTGCCGGCCGCGTCAAACACATGCCGATTGTATGCGGAGTCGGAGTTGAACGGCCGCGCCGAAAACTCCTTAAACGTCTTGTCGCTGAGCATAAAATATCCGTGGGAAAGCTGTTTTGCAAATCTGTTGCTATCTATTGAATAATTGGCGCTATCCGCCGTGATGTCGACGTTGTACAGGTTGTCGCCCACTCTGACCTTGTTCCAAGCGTGCGGGACCGTAGCAAACGTCCCCGTGACGCGCATGCTCTCAATATCCTCTATCGCGCAGAGGAAGTCAAACGTGCGGCTGTATCCGTCGCACACAGTCAACTTGTTCAGCAAAACTCCGTCGATATGGAATGCGGAATCGCCCGCAACATTGTCGCCCTGCAAGTATCTGTCGTACAGCGAGTAGTCGTATGTAGCGTTCGTGACGAGATAATCGTGAATGGTATGAACTATATTAAACTGTCCGCTCTCACTGCCGTCCTGCCACGAATTGAGAATATATCTGTCAAGAATAGCAATAGCTTCGTCGTATATTGGTTTTACGGGGTCGTTGTCGACGAATATCGGGCGCTTGCGGCTATCCACCACTACGGAATATAATAAATCCACCCTCGCCCTGTAATCGCTGTTCGAAGTCCCTGTGACCGCCGGCAATTCCTCGGTCTCAAAGGAATCTATCGGCCGCACCGGATTGGCTTCGGGCGTAGAAATCAAATGAGCGGGTATATCGGGCGTAGCGCCGCTTTTAATACTGTCGCAACCGACGAGCGGAAAAATCACACACATCCCGACCGTCAGTACCGCTATTAACATTCTCAACTTATGAAACATATCTGTGCAAATCCTTATACTCGGCAGAGAACGTTTTGTCTCCGTTGCTGACTGTCAATCTGAGATTAGCACCTGTGTACGCATACTTTCTGTAACGCAAAAACTCACCTGCGGTACGGCACAAATCGGAAGTTATTTCATACTCTCCGACCGCAACTATCACGTCGCCGACAGAGATACCGTTGTACGCATTGTCACTGTCTATGGAAGTTACTGTCAGTTTCCCGCCGCGGTACTCGCATGTAAAACCGAGGTCAACGAATATGATTCCGCCTATGCTCGACGTGTTGGTCGTGGGGAAATACTGCATATTGATCAGTCCGACCTCACCGCCGTCGACGTTGTAGTTCAAAATTTGCTTATATACGGGATAAACTATGGAAATGGGCACTACGAACCCCGTATCCTCGACGTCATATGACGCATTGTGATTGCCGTCGTCCGTTTCGGCAATATCCTTTTGCTTGGAGCTCGACATGCGGTACGTATCAAGTCCGATCAGATTGCCGCTCATATCGAACAGAGCACCGCCGCTCATACCCGCATTGATGGCGGCGGTCGTGCGCATGACGGGCACCTGCTTTAAGTTGTAAGTCAACACTTCGGACGAGCGCGAGATTATTCCGTCGTACGAGGCTATACCCATGCCCATCGCGTTGCCGATTGCTACCACATAATCGCCTTCGTTATAAACGGTCGTAGGCGATATATATTCCTCGCTCAACACGTACACGTCGTCGTGAACGACTGTAATCACCGCCACGTCGTAGAATGTGTTGTATCCCAAAACCTCGCCCGCATAATAGCTGTCGTCCCCGTCGAAACGCACGGACGGGCTCTTGGACGTCTCCAATACGTGCGCGTTGGTCAGAACGTAAACCTTGCCGTTCTCTCGCTTCATGGCTATACCGCTTCCACGTAAGCCTCCGCATGAAATTTCGGCAACCGCGGGCTTACGCGTTGCGACGACGGCGGCAATATTTTGCTGTATATTCTCTCCGACTGTGATTGCGGGAAGCGTCTGTCCGCGCCGCATGAAATGCCCCGTCAGGACGGCCGACAGCACTCCGACGGCGGCGCATATGACGGTCATGACGGCAACCACAATCCACACGAGCGTTCTGTCCGCTCGCGCCCTGCCGTTTGACTCACCGTTGCCGTCAAATTGATCTTGCTTTTGTTCGTCTAACATAGTAATATTTTAACATAAAATTTCGGTTTTGTAAACGCTTTTATAAAAACTATTTTCTCGCAGAGAAAACGCGAAATTGACAGAATACTCGGCTTTTTCGACACTACGCGAAATTTATATAACACTCGGTTTTTTCGACAACGCGCGGAATTGATAGAATACTCGGTTTTTTCGACAAAATAACGAGAGCAAACAAAAATCCCCTCGGTCAAACCGAGAGGAAATTTAATTCGTTATGCTATTATACCCTCTTTATCTTGTGCGCATTCTTGTAGTAATCGGCGGGCTGGAAGCGGCTGGTAAACTGCCAGGCTATCGGCTTCATGTCGTTTTGAGTCAGCCAGCTGTTGACCTTTGTGAAGGGTTTAGATCCGAAGAAGCCGCGGTATGCGCTCAACGGGCTGGGGTGCGCCGAGGTCACGATGAAGTTGCGCTTGTCGATTATCTCCGTCTTTTGCCGTGCGCTCATGCCCCACAGGATATAGGCGACAGGCTTTTCGCGATAATTGAGCGATTTTATCACAGCGTCGGTAAATTCGTGCCAACCGAGGTTGGAATGGGACTGTGGGCAGCCCGCACGGACTGTGAGCGCGGCGTTGAGCAGAAGCACGCCCTGATGCGCCCAGCCTAGCAGGGTCGTATTATCAAACGGACGGTGCCCGGTGTCGTGCTCGAGCTCGGAAAAAATATTGACGAGCGACGGCGGCATCTCCATACCGTCGTTGACGGCGAACGCCAGCCCGTTTGCCTGTCCGTCGCCGTGGTACGGGTCCTGACCGAGGATTACGACGCGCACTTTGTCGTAGTCGACTAATTTAAGCGCGGCGTAAATATTCTCTTTGGGCGGATAAACGCGGTAGTTGTCGTATTCGAAGTCAATACGCTCCATAAGCTCTTTGAAATAGGGCTTATCGTATTCGTCCTTCAAGACTTCGTCCCATTTTTCCGTAATAAACATATTGTTATTCCTCGATTGGTATTTCTCTTTCCGCCGAGCGCTTGTTCGTCGACGGCGTCAACCGGCGACGTTGACGGCGATGTCCATAATGGAGTTGAACGCGCCGTTAGGGGTGAGCGAGTAGAAGATAACCTTGCCTTGCCGCCGACATTCCACTATGCGCAGTTGCTTAAGCAGGCGCAATTGGTGCGACACCGTCGTCTGGTTGAGCGAGGTAAGCTCGGACAGGTCGCTGACGCACATTGGCGACGCGGACAGCACGGACAAGATTTTGAGCCGCGTAGCGTCGGACAACGCGCCGAAAAACTCGGCAAGGGACTGAAACGCGCTCGATGACGGCAGGCATTCGGAGATGCGCGACGCCGTATAACTATCCAACAACATAAGGTTCATATATGCACAATATACCATACGACAAGGTGTTTGTCAACGGAGAAATTTCGGCGATAATCCATTTATTTGCGTGTTAGCTACGAACAACCGCAAAATTTGTCGAAAATCCAAAAACGCTTTTCCAATATACGGCATATAAATTGTTATAAATATTGCAGAGGAACGGTATATGCAAGAAAATATATTTCGGTTACTGATGCTCATATTGATGCTCGAAAACGGCGGCGGCACGGAAAACATCAATCAAGTGATTCTCATGTTCCTGCTCATGCAGTCGCAAAACGACTCGAGCTCCGGCTCGACCTCGCGTTGCTGCAACCGCGCACGGTCGGGCGACTACACATTCTGAAAATAAAAAACCGCGACGAGCATTTTTCGTCGCGGCACTGTATCACATTCTTTCGGGCGCGTCCAGCAGGACAAGGGACAAGCCCTTTTTCAGAGTATCGGCGACCGCGCGAGTGAGCGCGAGCCGCGCGCTCTGCTCTGCCCCTCCGCACATTATCTTCTCGGCGTTGTAGAATCTGTTAAACGCCTGGCAAATCTTGACAAGCCGCCGCGATACAAACGACGGCTCGTACTTGATTGCCGCGTCGAGCGTGACGCTGTCGAAGTCGGACAACAGCTTGATCACTTCGTACGCGCTGTCACCCGTAAGCATGTCGTAATCGATACCGTCAATATCGGCGTTACCCGCCTTAGACAGCACCGAGCGGCACCGCGCATGCGTATACTGAACGTACGGTCCGGTCTCGCCGTCGAAATTGAGCGCGGAATCAAGCGAAAAGTTTTTGTCCTTGAGCCGCCCGTCGTACAGCGCGTCGAACACGACCGCGCCCACGCCTACGCTCTCTGACACTTCTTTTTTGTTGTCGAGCTTTTCGTTTCGCTCGTTTATTATGCTCGCCGCCTTGGCTACGGCCGCGTCGAGCACGTCGGACAGGAACAAAACATTCCCTTTCCTTGTGGACAGAGACATGCCCTCGACGGACACCATGCCGTAGCTGACGTGCACCATATCGTTCGCCCACGGCTCCCCCATCAGCTCGAGCACCTTGAACAATTGCTTAAAATGGAGAGCTTGGTGCGATGCGACAACGTACAAGCATTTGTCGAAGTCGTAGGTATCTTTTCTGTAATACGCCGCCGCGAGGTCGCGTGCGACGTACAGCGAAGCGCCGTCGCTCCGCCTGATGATTGCGGGCGGCATATCGTCTCCCACGTCGACTATTTCCGCGCCGTCGCTCAATTTGAGCAAGCCTTTGGCCTTGAGCTTGTCCTCGACTTTCGACACCTTGTCGACGTAGAAGCTCTCGCCGAGATAGCTGTCAAACTCGATGTTCAGTCGATTATACACCTTTTTCGCCTGCTCGAGCGTGATCGATTTGAACTTGTCGAACAATCCGACCGCGTAAGAGTCGCCCTCTTCGATCTTTTTCGACCACCCGCGCGCCTCGGCGGCAAGGTCGGGATTCTTTTCTTCCTCGTTGTGGAATTTGACGTACAATTCGAGCAGCTCGTCAAGCCCTCTCTCGTTTAGCCGCGCCTCGTCGCCCCAACGCCTATACGCCGAAATCAGCCCGCCGAACTGCGTGCCGAAGTCACCCAAATGATTTATGCCTACGACGTTCGCGCCCAACGACTTATATATCTTGTACAGCGCGCCGCCGATTACCGTCGTCATCAGATGCCCGATATGGAAGGGCTTTGCGATATTGACGGACGAATAATCGATACACACCGTCTTGCCCGCTAAAGGCAAAAACTCGTTTCTTTCAAATACGGATTTTACGCGCTCCGCCCGCTCTATCGTAAAGTTGAGATAGCCGTTTAGCGCGGACACCTGAACGCCGGGCACGGTCAATTTCGCCGCAAATTCATTCGCAATCATTGCGGGAGCCTTTCGCAAAATCTTGGCGTACTTGAAGCAGGGCACGCAATAGTCGCAAAAGTTTTCGGACTGCTGTATATCCGAAACGTCGAGCTCGGGCAAAACGCCTTTTATATGTTCAAAGATAATCTTCCTGTAATCTGTCATAATCTATAAGAAACCTATACGTTAAACTTAAACTCGACGATATCCCCGTCTTGCATGATGTAGTCCTTGCCCTCGCTCCTAAGCTTTCCTGCCGCTTTGACAGCCGCCGCAGAGCCCAACGCGACGAGATCGTCGTACGACATAATCTCGGCGCGTATAAAACCGCGCTCGAAATCCGTATGTATCTTGCCCGCGGCCTTGGGCGCAGACGTGCCGCGCTCTATCGTCCAGGCGCGCACCTCTTTCTCGCCCGCCGTCAAAAAACTCATCAGCCCCAACAGTTCGTAGCCCGACGTGATTACGCGTTCCAAGCCCGACACGGACAGACCGAGTGCTTCAAGATATTCGCCGCGCTCCTCTTTGGGTAGTGCCGAGATTTCCTGTTCGGCCTTGGCGCATATATCTATGCACGCCGCTCCGTCTTGTCTTGCGTACTCTTTAAGAGCATCCACATAGCGGTTGTCGGCTTTTCCGATATCGCTTTCCGAAATATTGGCACAGTATATTATGGGCTTTGTAGACAGTAGAAACTGCCCGTCGACCGTAGCGAGCTCTTCAAAAGATAATTTCAGCGTGCGCAATGACTTGCCTTCGTTTAGGCATGCGGTCATTCTGTCGAGCAATTTCAGCGCTTCCACCGCTTTGGGGTCGCCGCTCTTTACCGTCTTTTCAAACTTGGCACGGCGTTTTTCAACGCTCTCAAGGTCGCTCAAGGCAAGCTCGGTATTGATGATGTCGGCGTCGCGCACGGGGTCGACGGAGTCCGAAACGTTTATGATATTCTCGTCGTCGAAACAACGCACCACCATGATGATTGCGTCGGTCTCGCGTATGTGCGACAGGAACTTATTGCCCAAACCCTCGCCGTGGCTCGCACCCTTGACAAGGCCGGCGATGTCGACAAACTCGATTGACGCGGGTACGACTCGCCTAGCCGAATACATCTTCTCAAGCACGGCAAGGCGCTTGTCCGGCACCGCTACAACACCTATGTTTGGCTCTATCGTGCAGAACGGGTAATTGGCGCATTCCGCGCCCGCTTCCGTGATTGCGTTGAACAATGTGCTCTTGCCCACGTTGGGCAAGCCTACTACTCCGATTTTCATTATATCTCCGTCAATTGTGTTTACAGCCTGAACTTCCCGGACAGGAACAGCTCTTGACTGTTGATCTCGTCTGTTTCGTCGGCGACGGGTTCGTATCTGCCCGACGAGGTCAGCCGCCGTGCTTTTACATTGTCGGCGAGCATAACGCCGAGCATATCGAATATTCTGTCTGCAATGCTACCGTCCATGACGGGCGTAGCAATCTCGACGCGCTTGTCGGTGTTGCGCGTCATGAGATCTGCGCTCGAAATGAACATCACCCTGTCGTCGCCTCTTCCGAAACAATATATGCGCGAATGCTCCAAAAACCTGCCGACAATGCTGATCACCTTGATGTTGTCAGTCTTGCCCGCAACGCCGGGCTTCAGACAGCAAATGCCGCGAACTACAAGCTCTATTTTTACCCCCGCCATACTTGCCGCGACAAGCTTGTCGATAATAGTTTTGTCGGTCAAGCTGTTCATCTTGGCGTAGATAAAAGCTTCTTTGCCCGACTTCGCCTTCTCTGTCTCGCGCTCTATATACTCTACAATGCCCTTTTTGAGCGTGCGCGGCGCGATGAGAAGTTTCTCGTACTCATGGTCGATATTGCATATGGCGATGTTGCGGAAAAATGCAACGCCGTCGCGACCGATCGATTGGTCACTCGTAATGATGTTGAGATCGGTGTACTGCTTGGCGGTCTGCTCGTTGTAATTGCCGGTGCCGAGATGTGTGATATACTTGAGCTCCTCGCCGTCGGCGAGCACTATGGAGATTATCTTGGAATGCACCTTGTAATTGCCCATGCCGTAGATAATCGTGCAGCCCGCTTCGCGCAAAACTTCCGAGAAATACAGGTTGTTCTCCTCGTCAAAGCGCGCACAAAGCTCGATAACGACGGTGACGTCCTTGCCGTTCTCGCTCGCCTTCTTGAGCGCCTCGACGATACGCGAGCGGTGGTCCAGCCGATAGATAGTTATCTTGATAGCCGCAACGCGGCTGTCCTCGGCGCACTCGTCGAGCAACCGCACGAGGGTGTCCATGCTGTCAAACGGGTACGCCAAAAATATATCGTTTTTCAGCACCGCTTCTATCACCGACGCGCCCATCGGCACGGGCGACGGCAGTGGCTTTGCGGGCTTGTATTTCAGCTCGGACAATTCGTCCTTATCGAAATACTGCGACAACGACATGAGAAATTTATAGTCGAGCGCATGTTTTACTTCCAGGCAAAACGACTTTTTCAGATTGAGCGTCTTGAGCACGAAATTCTTGATAGAATCCGCTTTGCCGTCTATCTGCAACCGCACCGCGTCCTGCGTGCCGCGAAGTTCGACCTTGTGTTTTAGGAACTTGGAAAAATCAAAGTCGCGCTCGATATCCCTGTCGTCTACGCTCGCGTCGAAATCGGCGTTGCGCGTAAGGCGAAGCATGGCCTGACTCTTGACGTTGTAGCCGTCAAATGCCGTATGCCCGAACGTGCGGACAAGCTCTTCGACCGTAATTACAGTCGTGCGCTTCTTCTTGTCGTCTATCTTGAATAGGCGCGGAAGCTTAGAGCTGATAGACATAACGCCGTACATCGTCCTGTCCGACTTTGTCAGCTCGACCACCATGTATTCGTTCATGTTCTCAAACCGAATCATGGGATGCTTTGCGTCGAGCACCATGGGCGACAGCAGAGGCAAGACCTGCGACTCGAAATACTTCTTGCATATCTTTTTCTGCTTGTCGGTGAGCTCTTTGCCCGACTTGATGCGCAGTCCCGCTTTGGCCAAGTCCTTTTTGATATTGGTATACGCCGCGTCCGCCGCGCGGTAATGCTTCTTGGCAACGGACAAAATTCCGTCAATCTGCTTTTTGGCGGTGAGAAGCGTCTTGTTGTCCTTCTCGTCGGGATTGAGCTTGCTGTCGCTCAAGAGACTTCCCACGCGCACCATGAAAAATTCGTCGAAATTGGAATGGAAAATCGACAAAAATTTACAACGCTCGATCAGCGGATTGGTTAAGTCCGTAGCCTGGTCGAGCACACGCCTGTTAAACGCCATCCACGAATATTCGCGGTTGATATAGATGCCTTTTATAAATTCGCTCTCTTGCATTGCGTTTCCTTTATTTCGATTTATTAACCTTTTTTTTGTTGTTCGCGGTATTTTTGCGCGGTGCTTCGACGGGGACGTACTCGGGCACGGGGTTGTACAAATCGACGGCTACCGCAGTCTCCTGCCCCGTAGCCACAAGCGTCAAAAACCCTTCTTTGACTCCGCTGTCGCTTATAACTATATTGTCGAGCTTGAAGCGCTTGAGCAGTTCTTTCAAAATCAGCGCGGCTACGGGAAGAACGGGTATCTTCTCGGGCGCGACCTTCATGATAAGCTGCGTTCTCGCACTCGACGTCATGAGGAAGTCTATAAAGCTCTTGTACCGCTCGTACGTGAACTCGGTAGACAACTTCTTCTTCTCGCAGTATTCGCGGTAGCATGCGTACAGCGCGTCGTTGATAGACCCGACGAGCACCGCCGAGCGGAACTTGCCCTTCTTGGGAACACTGCTCTCGTCGAATTTATTCCTAAGAAATTTCTTGATGCGCTTTGCCTCATCCTCCGTCGGATAAATATCCGCTACGTACTTGTTTCGTAATTTAAGCGGACCGAAATCGAGGCACAGCATTTCGCTCTTCTCGGACTTGGCGAGGTCGCACAACTCTACGCTTCCGCCCCCTATATCGATTAGCACGACGTCGCCGTAGGCGGCATACTTGCGGTTGGAAACTAGATCGCAGTACGCCTCGGTGTTGCCGTCGAGATGATTAATAACTATGCCGGTTCGCATGCGAATGTGCTCGGCTACCTCTTCGAGATTGTCGACGTGACGGAGCGCCGCAGTAGAAACTACATAACACTCGTCTACGTTCATCGCCTTGCACGTCGACCGCGCGGAGATAAGCGCGTCGATCAGCTTCTCTATTCCGCGCCGAGTAATGCTCCGTCCGTCGAAGTAATCGGTGATTGCGATATTCGTGCGGTCTTTATACACCGCCTCGAATATCCCGCGATCTCCCTCGGCAACGACGGTGGAAACCCCCGTCGAGCTCATATCTATAACAGCATATTTCATATATTACCTCTATTATTAAGTGCCACGCCGACGGCGTAGACGCTCGCGAATACGCTTGTATTGACGGCGTAGGCGCGCGCGAGAGCAGGGAGTCCGAGCGCCGACCGACGGGAATTTAGTTAGACCTAAATGACCGAGGGCGGCGCGAAGGCTGACGAACTATCGCGTGATGCATAAGCCGTCAGGGCCGTCAGCGGCCGAAAGATACACCTATGCTTTCAGCCGTAAGGATCTCCTGACAATCGGGCGGAACAAGCTTCGCCTTGCCGGCTATGTCGGCGAGTGCGTTGTATGTGACCTTTCCGCCAACCATGGCGACGGTTACGCCGAACCGACCGTCCTTGACCAATTTTCCGGCATAGCTTCCGAACTCGGTGGACAGCACCCTGTCGTACGCCGACGGATTGCCGCCGCGCTGTATATGCCCGGGCACAACCACGCGCGTTTCCACCTTGGCCTTTTCGGCGACGAGTTTTGCGAGCGCGTTGGTGATGGTCGTGTCGGTGCCGCGGGCTGCCAAGCGTTCTTTCTTTTTCATTTTGCTTTCGGCGACGGTCATTGCGCCCTCGGCGACCGCGATTATGCTAAACGCCTTGCCGGCGTCTGCTCTGCGCTCAATTGCCTTGGCAACCTTGTCGGGCGAGAACGGGATTTCAGGCAGAAGTATTACGTCCGCACCGCCCGCAATGCCGGCGTACAGCGTAAGCCAGCCGGCCTTGTTGCCCATTACTTCCACCAACATAGTCCTGCCATGGCTTGCCGCCGTGGTATGAAGGCGGTCTATGCACTCGGTCGCAATATCTACCGCCGTATGAAAGCCGAACGTTACGTCGGTGCCCCAAATATCGTTGTCTATCGTTTTGGGTAGTCCGATAACGTTGCAACCCTCGGCGGACAGAAGAGCCGCGGTCTTGTGCGTGCCCGCGCCGCCCAACGTCAGCAGACAGTCAAGCCCCATTTTTTTGTAGTTTTGCTTCATCATATCGAGTCGGGTCACGCTGTTCTCGTCCTCGACGGTCATCAGCTTAAACGGCTGACGCGAGGTGCCGAGTATCGTCCCGCCCAGCGTCAGTATGCCGGATAGGTCGGTCGGCGACAGCTTTCGGCACTCGCCGCGAATAAGACCGCCGTACCCGTCCGCAATGCCAATCAGCTCGACGTTCTTGATATTCTCAAACGCGTACTTACCAAAACCTCTGATTACAGCGTTAAGTCCCGGACAATCGCCGCCGGAAGTCAATATTCCTACTCTCATAAACCCTCCATCACTACGTATATTTTACCACTTACCGTATGATTAGTCAATCAAACCGATTTCACGCGGCGCTGTATGCCGCCACGAAATCATTGAGCGCGGCCGTCGCTTGCGCGCTCTTCTCGACCGCGGCGACGGCATTGGAATAAGCTTTGTCACGATAGCTTTCGGCGGCGGCAATATCGTCGCCCGCCTTACCCTTGCCGCACTTGATATTCTCGACCTTGACAACAGCCGCTTCGTACACCACGGCTTTGGCGTCGGCGGCGGCCTCCGCTCCCTCTTTCTCTCTCGTGAGCCTGTCGAGGTCGGCGTCGTACCGCGCCTTGTTGTACCGAGCGCGCACGGCCGCTATCTTTTGCTCGTCGGCGCGCTTTGCTTTCAGTCTATCCAACCGCTTCGACAGTATTTTTGCCGCTTTTTCGCGGTTGGGGAACGTAATCATGAATATGAAGAAGAATATCACCATCGATATGAGGCCTGTGACCAGCGTCTTAAGCAGGCCCGTGACAGCTTCCGGCCAGCCCCAAAATATTACGAAACAGTTGATTATCCCCCACAGCGCCAGCGTAAACACCGAAATGAGCGCCCACGCGATAAAATACCAAAACGCCTGCCACACAACATTACCGTGCGAACGGTATGTGATATTGCGCTGGAGCGGAAAGTTGATGCACTGCGCGGTAAAAGTCGCTATCTCAAATGCGATAAAATACCCTAAGCCGTTGGCGTCGCCGAACAACACATACGGCTGGTCGCCCGCCGCTTTTATCTTGACGTTGGGCCACCCCCAAGCGCCTTTATTAAGCTTTTCGAACGCATAGGGCAAAAACGTCATGACTAGATATTGATAGATAGTGACACCCACGCTGAACACGAAAAAGAAAAACACCGTGTAAATAAAGTCCGCCGCCTTCTTGTGCCTGTCGGCGTACTCGTACCATTTGCCCAACCACCACCTGTAAATGCGCTGAAAGAATGCTTTCAGCTTGTTGTCGGACAGCGGTTTAGACTTTATTTCGATGTCGTTTGTCGCGGCGGAAGTACCGGTGCCGAATGCGTTGTCGAGAATGTCGTCGCTTTTATTTTCAAGCATTACATCACCTTGATGAAAAAATTTACGTTAATATTTTCAAAAACATATTGTCAACTTTTCTCTTGTATGGTAGAATATAGCATAATTATTTACGGGGATATGCAACGTGGAGCGAAACATCCTTACCGACAAAGAAGTTTCGATATTGCACAACACCATGTCGTCTACCGGCATATTCGTCACTTGCGGGTTTGAATCGCCCAATATAATGGTGACTCATTTCGGTGCGGTCGGCAAAATGTGGGGACGGCAAATTTTTGTCTTGCCCATCAGGAGCAACAAATATTCGTATCAAATAGTCAACAATACCAAGCAGTTCGCACTCAACGTGCCCGCTCATGACATGCGCACCGAGATTTCGCTTTGCGACACGATATCGGGTTTTAAGTGCAATAAGTTCGAGACTCTCGGACTGCACCCGAAACGCGCCAGGGCAATCAAGTCGTACGTGCTCGGCGAATGCGGGCTGATCGTAGAATGCAAGCTGATTGCTTCCATTCCGCCCGATACAATCATCAAGCATGACGAGCTCAACATGTCGTCTCGGCCGCACACGCTGTTTGTCGGCGAGCCGGTCAGCGTTTACAGTCTGAAAAAATAACCGAATTTCAAGCGCGTCGATCGACGCGCTTTTATTTTAGAATATCGCTATCGTCTTGATGACTATGGGCGAAACGGGCACGTCCGAAAAATATTGCAGTTTGCCTGTCTTTACCTTGCCGTATTTTACGACCGCTTTTATACTCTCCTCGTCGGCGCATTTGCCGAATGCGGCATACTCGCCGTTGAGATAGTGCGCGTTTGCAACGCAGATAAAGAACTGCGACGACGCACTGTTCTTATCCGAAGTGCGCGCCATGGAGATAACGCCCTTGTCGTGCTTGAGCGTATTGTTAACGCCATTGCTGATAAACTCGCCCTTGATGGGGGTGGCCTGCTTGGGAATGAGCCCCTGCTGGGCGTCGTAGACGAATCCGCCGCCCTGTATCATGAAGTTGTCTATAACGCGGTGGAAGCACAGTCCGTCATAGAAATGCGCTCTGCTCAAGTCTATGAAGTTTTGCACGGTGATCGGAGCATATTTGGGATAAAGCTCGAGACTGATAGTATTTCCGTCCGTCATGATTATCCTTGCTTTTACTAAATTTCTACCTTCCATGATTGCACCTTCTTGAAATATTTTTTTGCGTTTTGCTTTATGATTTCATTATAGCAAAATGGGCGGCTTTTGTCAACCTATAGCGCGCCCATTTCGTAACAGTCTATAGCGCGCTTTATCTCGTCCACAGACGTCGCGGAATTGACGAGCGCTCTAAGCTTCTTTACGCCTCTGCCATTAAAGTAATGCACGAAAAATTTCCTGCACTGTATGACGGTGTAGCGCTCGTCGAAATACTTGGCGAGTAGCTCTATATGCCGCCGCGCTATGTCCGCCGGACCTACACTTTCGCAGCCGAATACCGTAGGATCGGACAGCGCGGCGCGGCCTATCATGACCGCGGGAAAATCTTCGAGAGATTTGGCCAAATTGCTTCTGTCGACGTCGCCGCTAAGTATTATCGGCACACTGTTCTTATATTTTCGACAGATTTCTTTTACGGAACAATAATCGCTTTCCCCGGCATAACGTTGCGCGGCGTACCGCCCGTGCACCGTCACCGCGCTCGCCCCGCCTTCTATCACCGCACAGACCAGCTCGTCCGCCAAATTATATCCCATGTCGAAGCCCAGCCGCGTTTTGACGGTGACCGTCCGACCTTTGTCCGCCACGGCGCGAACGATGCTTTTGGCAAGCTCGGGATTTTTCATGAGCGAGGAGCCGTCGCCGTTATTCGTAATCTTGGGCATGGGACAGCCCATATTGACGTCGATAATATCGCAATCGATACGGTCGGCGGCATATGAAAAGTCGTCCGGAGTATTCCCGAACAGCTGAATGCACGACGGAGTTTCGAGCGGGGACAATCTCATCAACTCTTCTGTCGCGCGGTTATTGTACTTAATTCCGCGCACGGACACCATTTCGGTCACTGTCAGCCCCGCGCCGAAACCGATACACAGCTCGCGGAAAGCAATGTCCGTATAACCCGCCATGGGCGCGAGTATAACTCTGCCCACCGAGTAACGCCCTATATCGAAAGTGCCGTGCATAAAACCCATAATTTACAGCGAATGTATATATGCTTTGACGAGTTTGTTTACTTCCACTTCGGCGTCAAGGCCGCTCTCTTGCAACAGCGCCGCGCAAGCGACGATTGCGTTTGCGTAATCTTTGCTTTCGACGGCTTCATGCAATTGCGCAGACGGGTTTATCTCCTGCCCCGCTTTGACCGACTTTTTGTACACTTTTTGCGCGAGTAGCAGTGCCGGAAAAGCCTCGGGCAACTTCTGTAATTGATTTTTGAGCGAAGTATAATGCTTTTCGACCGCCTTGTTCTTCTCCCACAGCGTGATAGCGTCGTCGGCATTGCCCGCGCTGTCCTTGCCGAAGATAAACGTATGCCTGCTGACAAGCTTCTTGCACAGCCCGTCGCAAACGTCGTCGAAATCGAACTCGTTGTCACGCCGCGCAATTGCCGATTGCAAGAGCGACTGCAAGAGCACGTCGCCGAACTCCTCGATCATGTTGTCCTTGTCGCGGTTGTCGATGGCGTCGACCGCCTCATACGCTTCTTCTATCATATTGATACGAATGCTCTCGTGCGTCTGAACACTGTCCCACGGACAGCCGCCCGGCTTTTGCATCAGCCGATTGATGACGCGCACCGCGTCGACAACGTTGTAACGCTGTTTGTCGAAGTTTTCGACCGCGGGCATGGTAATCGTCTCCGCTTTGGCTATATCTACTTCGCCGTACAGCCGGCGCAGCTTGCTCTCTACCTCGTCGAAATTGCCGTCGGTTACACCGTACACCTCGAGAGCAATGGATGTGTCTATCGCAACGGCTTTCAAAAAGCTATCCGCGCTCAATGTCATCTTGTCGGTATATTTCATAAGTTTTCTCCGCTACAATTAACTATTTCAATAATATACTTTTTCTCGATTATTGTCAAGGGAAGAGACGTACACAAAAAACACGGGTCGTTTAACCCGCGTTTTATGTGTGCATATATATACATATGTTATAAATAACTGCGTTTTAATCCTATCGAGACTCGGCATCGAATATATATGGACAATTGTACAATTGCGTATACGAAGCAATCGGTTATTCGATGAGTAAATTTGCCCGCTTGCGGGAGTATATTTGCAACTACGGCAAATTGGGCGGCCATCGCTGCTTGCAGCGGAACTTGCTCCGGGATATAATGCCTAAATTATTCGAGAGACTTCAAATGCTTCTCGACGGCGCCGCACAGGCTCTTCAGCGCGCCCTTATCGAACGGACTCTTCAACCCCGCCTCATGAGCGAGATCGTCTATCGTTTTGGTCCCGCCCTTCTCGACAAACTTCAAGTACTTATCGAGCGCGGTATCGAAATCTACGGTCGCAAGCTCGCCGAACTGCAATGCCAGACAGGAAGACAAGCAGTAGTCTATATAGTAGAACGGCACTTCGTAAATGTGCTTTTGGTACTGCCACCGTCCGCCCAAAGCAAAGTACGGAATATCGGACATATCGACGTACGGACGGAACTTCCTTTCAAGCTCCGTCCACAGCGCCTTGCGCTCCGCAGGCGTCATCTCGGGACGGGTGTACACCAATTCCTGGAAATAATCGACGATAACACCGTACGGCAGGAAGTTGAACGCGTCGAAAATCTGTTGATAAGTGGCTTCTCTCGCGCAGTCGCCGTAGAACATGTCGTTATACTTGTTGCACAACGCCTCCATGCCCATGGAATGCGTTTCCGCCGTCTCCATTCCGCCGACGAATATATCGGTGTCGATATTGTTGGCGACTGCGCGACGGAAGGCGTACGCGTGGCCGAACTCGTGCGTCAATACACCGACGTCGTCCATAGTGCCGTTGAAGTTGGCGAAGATAAACGGCTGACCGTAGTCCATGATAATCTCGGCATAGCCGCCCGACAGCTTGCCCTCGCGCGCAACGCTGTCGATGGAATTGGAACTGCACATATCCCTGAAAAACTCGCCGAGAGATTTGTTCATATCGTCGTACATCTTCTGCGCGGCGGCATAAAGATCGTCGGACGTGCCAATAGGGTCGATATTCCCGCCGGCGAGATAATTGTCGTTGTCGTAGATATGTATTTTGTCTACGTTAAGTCTCTTTGCCAAGGCTTCTTTGAGCCGCGCGATTGTGGGCACGACGTCATTAAGCACCGACTCGCGGAATATCGCTATCTCCTTTCTGCCGTAGTCTATATGTCCTATTCTGAGGTCGCCCATCTCGACGAAATTGCCGAATCCCATCTTCTTCGCCATGCGATCGCGCACCTTGACAAGCTTGTCGTACAATCGATCGAGCTTGTCGGCATTGTCGGACAGAGTCTTACTGATAGACATATATGCGCGTTTTCTTACGTCGCGGTCTTTGTCCTTGGCGTACTTTTGTATCTCGCTGATGGTTACGCCCTTGCCCTCCCACTCGTATGTAAGCGACGCCATCAGATTGTCGTACTCGGTGACGAGCTTGTTTTCTTCGACGCTGTCCTCGATTATCTTCTCGTCGCGCACGCGGACGTTGGCGCGCATATGCGATATAATCAGCGGATTGATAATGTCGGACAGCTCGTCAATATACTTCGAGCCGACGATTGCGCGCTGGAATTCCGCTTCCTTTGCTCCCACGGCAGGTCCGTTCTCGTCGTAATAGTCCTGCTCTTTGGAATAAAACTCGTCGTTGACGTCGAGCGTATGGCGAATATATGCAAGCGATGACGATGTCGCAAGATGATTGATCTCGTCCGTCACCTCCTTGCGGATATCGACAATCTCTTGTGCGGACTTGGCGTTCTTGACGCGCTCGATAGCACGCTCGTACATCTTGACCGCAGCGGCGCAATCGGCGCGCACATATTTCATTTCGTTGAATTTTACCATATTAAAATCATGCCTCCTGCAAAACGGCGCAGACCGTAAATTCTGCGCCGTTGTATATACAAAACTAAATTGAGAAAACCGTTGCCGACAGCGGCGGACAGTCTATGCCGGTCTTCTTGACCTTGGCGGGCTTTCCCGCCGAGAAGACGCACTCCGCTTTTTGCGGAAGCTCGACCGGCGCGGAGCTTTTAACTTTAAGCGGATTGACGACGACTACGAGCTTGCCGCGCTTATATACGAGCGGCTCGCTTCCCACCGCGTGCATGAATTCGAAGTCCTTTTCGACAAATTCCCTGTGCGCCTTGCGAAACGCGAACAGTTCCTTGACAAAGTTAAGAAGCGATTTCTTGTCGCGCTGTTGAGCGGCGACGTTAATATTCTTGTCGACGTCGGCTTTTAAGAATGGCCGGTCCGCCGAAGAAAAGCCGGCGTTTTTCGTATCGTCCCATTGCATGGGTGTACGCGAGCCGGTACGGGCAAAGCCGCACTCGACTGACGGAATGCCCTTTTGATATTTCATGCCTATCTCGTCGCCGTAGTACAGAAACGGCACGCCGGGAAGAGTAAACAGTGTCGTGTAAATGATTTTGAGCTGATCGTGATTGTAGAACGGCGCAAGACGGGGCGTGTCGTGATTACAGCTGATGATAGCGATGTGTCCGTTGTCTTTGACCGCGTTGTACCATTCGTTAAACTTATCCTTGATCACTCCGGCGTCACCGCGGCCGTCGGCGTCGAAATAACTGTAAGTGTCTTTCTCCTCCTCGCCGCGCACGAGCAAATTGTACGGATTGCCGTGATGGTCGAGCATGAAATCGGCATGGAATCCGGCGCGTATTGCTTGCGGGTTGGACCATTCGGACACGAGCACGGCTTCGGGATATTCGTTGTCGAGCATTGTGCGAATTTCACGCCAAATTGCGCTCGTTGCCTTCTTCTCGCTCTGGTCGCCGTCGTTTTTAACCAACGAGTCGGCCATATCGACGCGGAACCCGTCCGCGCCGCGATCCAACCAAAACCGCATGACGCCTTTTAGCCACTCGCGCGTTTTCTTGGCGGCGTCGCTGTCGGCGCTCATCTGCCAGCTCGGATCGTCCACTCGCGCGAAGCCGTAGTTTAACGACGGTTGCGTCGAATAGAAATTTACTATGTAATTGCCCTTTCTGTTGTGCCGACCTGAAATCGCCTTAAACCCTTCGGGGAAAATCCATTCTCCGTTCGTCCAGATAAAGCGGTCGTACATTTCGTTGGGAACATTTTCCGCGCTCTTAAGGAAATCGGGGTGTTGCTCGGACGTATGCCCCGGCACGAGGTCGAGTATTACCTTGATGCCCTTTGCGTGCGCCGAGCGGATAAATTCGTCAAAATCCTCCTCGGTCCCGAAGCGCGGCGAAACCTTAAAATAATCGCGCACATCATATCCGCCGTCCATAAAGGGCGAATCGTAATGCGGATTGAGCCATATTGCGTTACAGCCGAGCGACTTGACGTAATCGAGTTTAGAGGTTATGCCCTTGAAATCGCCGTAACCGTCGCCGTTCGTGTCCATGAACGAATTGGGATAAATCTCGTAGAATACCGCGGACTTAAGCCAGCTTGACATACTTTACCTCCGAAAAAGTGCGCGTAATTTTCCTGTCTGACGATATTATTCGCCTACTTTATCAGCGGGAGCGTTGGAGACTTTTTGCGCCTTCTTGCTCGATTTCGCCATGACCACGCCGTTGATAATGCACCCTACGACCAAGCCTGCAATCGCCGCAACGACGAATACTATGATGATGGAAAAGCTCATGGTTCTGCGCGTAACGACAGCGGGCGCGACGCGGCGCACAGAGGTGGAAACGAAAGTCGTATCGTAGTAATCTGTAATCGTAGCATTTACCTTTGCAACAAGGTCCGCCGAATGTGACTCGAGCGAGACGACGGTGGCGGACGCGCGCGCAAGGAGCGCTTCGCTCGTCGGGTTTTCCTCGTCGAGCCGCTCAATCCTGAGATTGATATCGGACAGCTGATTCTGGTAGCTGTACGACTGAGCAATCAGTTCGTTGAGCTCGTCAAGGTACTTGTAATATTCTTCGGGATAGCTGTTGGTAACTACGGGATTGCCGTTGGAATCGACGCTTGTAATGCTGTTTGGCTTGATGCCGTCGATGAGCTGTTTGAGAGGCTCGATACGGTATTGCATGAGGTTGTCGAGTTTAGCCGTAATGTCGGCAAGATTGTTTTCGAGCGAGGCGACCGCAGTGGCCTTGTCTTTCCAAACATTGTTGGACAACAAGAATGCGTTAAACCTGCTGTAATCGTCTTGTAGACGGCCGATCTCGCTGATAAGCGAGGTAAATGTCGAATTTCCGCCCTTGCCGGTAGATACGAAGGTGGGCGCTTCGGTCTGAAGCTGCTTCAGATATTCGACAACGGCGGGCAGACTTCCCACGTACTCGTCGTATATATCGAAATACTCGACGTTCTCGTTGTGGGACAAATTGTACATATCGGCGTCGAACATCTCCGTGACGGAGAAGCGCTTTTGGAAATCGTCCATATACGCCTCGACTATTTTGTTGAGGAGGAGAACGGTCTGCGCGTCCGACAGTCCAAGTCCTTTGGGATTGGATACTACGATAGTATAGCGCGTCGGGTGTAGCTCGTAATTGCGCAAAGCGTTGATTGCGTTCTGATCGCCCTCTGCCGCCGCCGCGCGCAACTCCAAATAATCCTCGGGCAAAACAGCCTCGACTCGCGTGTATTTACGCAGCTTGGAAATATCTTTGACAACGCCCGTCAACTCGGAACGTTTGACCGCCTCGTCGAGCACGTTGGCCGCTATTATATTACTCGTATTGAGTACGCCGCCGGCGGGGTCAAGCCCTTCGTCGACGCCGTCGTAAATAAACTCTATCGACGTTTCGCCGACAGGTTCGGACTTTGCAAAAAATTTGATGGGCAACGCTACGGCCGCGGCGAGCAAAACAGCCGCGACGACGGATATGATGATGATCAAATACCCCACTTTGAAAAAGTGCCCGATTTTCTTAAAGGTCAAACCCTCTTCGACAGCTTCTTCTTCGTACGCGTATCCTTGGTCCATGATACTTCCTCTCTTCTATAGTATAGTACGAACAATCATACAAATAATAGTATAACACCGTTTTTACAAAAAATCAACATTTTATCTCATATTTATACAATCGCGGGTATAATTTTGGATTATACTACGGCATTCTGCACAATGCGACATCGTTTTTCGGCTTAAACCGTATCATGCCGTGCGCGCGGCACATACTAATACCATGAAAAATATCGTAATCATAGGCGGCTCGAGCGGAATAGGCTTGAGCTTGGCGCAAAAGCTGACCGAAAACGGCGAAAACGTATACTGCATATCGAAATCGATCTGCCCGATAGACGGCGTGAATAATTCCGTAACAGACGTTCGCGACATTGACAGGCTGAACGAGCATATACAAAAGATCAATCATATCGACGCGCTTGTATACTGCGCGGGAATTTCTCTCGCCTCGTCCGTCGAGTACGCAGAAGAGGAAATTATAGAAGAGCTCATCGACGTAAACCTTACATGCGCGATTTTGGCTGTAAAAGCGGCGTTGAGCAAGATGAGCGACGGCGGACGAATAATACTGCTGTCGTCGTCCGGCGGCGTAGCGCCCATAGCGTTCGACGCGCCGTACTCGGCGAGCAAAGCCGGGCTTATCAAGCTGGCCGAAGCGCTCGACCTCGAACTGTCGCACATCGGAATCAAATGCACGGCGGCGGTGATACCGGGAGTACGCACACGCTTCTCTTTCAAAAGAAAAATATTCGACAGCGAAAAACAGCTTCGCTATGCGGACAAGCTAAAGAACGCGGCCGACGCGCTCATCAAGATAGAGCAAACTGGCGCAACCGCCGATTATATTTCCGATAAGCTTTTGAAAATTCTCGACGGCAAAAGTCCGCCGCCCGTCGTAATAGTCGGCGCGAAAAACAAAATAGGCATGTTCGTATACCGAATACTTCCACACTGCCTGAAAAGAAAAATACTTCGATTTATCTACAAGATATAATCGACCGCCGTCAAAAGTCTATGATATTGACGCCGAACTTTTCCATGTCGACCTTTTCCGTAGCAGTAATGATAGACTGAAACCCGTCGAGGGCTTTCAACAGCTTTTGCCTTCGGTGCCCGTCTATCTCGCTCAACACGTCGTCAAGCAACAGTATCGGGCTCGTGCCGAGAGTTTCGGTAAGAAGCTGCATTTCGGCAAGCTTCATGGACAGCGCAACCGTGCGCTGCTGACCCTGCGAGCCGAACGCCCTTACGTCGACGCCGTTTATACAAATCCCGATATCGTCTTTGTGCGGACCGGTGTGCGTGTACTTTAGCCTAAGGTCGCTGTCGCAGTCGTGCGACAACTGCTTGACAATCGCCGCTTTGATTTGTTCAAGATTACCGCCGTCCGCGCCCTCGTATTCGAGGCTCAGCCTTTCCGCTCCGTCGGTGAGATATGCATGCTTTTCTGCGGCCACGGATGACAGTTTGTTGATATATCCGCGCCTGCTCTTGACTATCTTTGCGCCCTCGTCCGACAACAGCTCGTCCCACGGCGCGAGCGTCATATCGGACGCCGTGCCGCTTTTTAACAATTTGTTACGGCTTTGCAAAATCTTATCGTACCTTGACAGCGCCGCGAAATACGTGCGCGATACCTGACACAGTGCAATATCCATAAACCTCCTGCGGTCGGCAGGGGCTTCTTTGACTATCTTCAACCCGTCGGGACAAAACAGCACGACGGGGCAAACGCCCATCAATTCGCTCATGCGCGAAATAGGCACGTCGTTGATTGCGACGCGCTTATTCACCTCGCGGTCGAGTACGATGCGCACCGTTTCAACGCCCGAGTCCTTTTGGGCGACGACTGTGATATACGCGCGAGGACAGTCGTTTTTGATAAGCTCGCGGTCGCGCGGCGTGCGGAATGATTTACCTACTCCGGCAAAATACACCGCTTCGAGCATATTGGTTTTGCCGCGGGCATTGGCGCCGACAAATGCGTTGCGCCCCTCCGACAAAATAATATCTTTCCGCCCGGCGTTGCGGTAATCGCGAACTTGAATTGCTTGTACTATCACTTCTTCTTACCGCGCCCGTGCATGTATATATAAGCTATGTGCACGAGCAGTGCTGCGACGACAACGGCGTACACCGTCCACGCCACCAACGCCCAAGTCAGCTTTATTCCGCCCAGGTGCATATATTCGAGTGTGAGGACCTGTTCCTCTTCCGGCTCTTGCGGCGTCGGTGCAGTGGGTTCGGAGGGCGCCGTCGCCGTATCGCCGTAAAACAGCTTGAATTCGCCATCGTCCTCTCTTACAGAGAAAGATATATCGCCGACTATATCGGTGCGAAGCATATTGGATTCGGGCACGCCCATGGCGGTCAGCCGATCGAGCACCTCTTGCTTGGGATGGTCGTACTTGTTGCTGTCGGTCTTGTCGCAGGAGAATACGTAGTAAGAGCTTGCCGCCCCGCTCTCCGTCGTGATGGCGTCGAGATATGCTTGCGTGCTCGACGTAGCGGAGCCGTGATGCCCGGCCTTGATGACGTCGGCGTTGAAGTTGTCGTCGAAAACGTCGTATTTGTCGGTCACGCCGTCGGTCTTTGCGGAATTGACTTTTGCGACAAATTCCTGCTCGTTGAGCTGTTCGGCGTCGCCGCTCAACATGAACTTAAAGCCGCGATATTCCAATAACATTATTGACGAGTAATTATTGGCGTCGGCATATTTCTTTCCGCTCGCATACAACGGGGAATAGAAAGTAAGCGAGTACGCATATTCCCCCTCGCCGCCCTTTATAGTCTGGCTGTCGTCGGTCGCGTCCGTCACGATAACCTCGGGTGTAAACTCGTGCGGCGCCGTCGGAGTGTATGCCGCTTTCAGAAAATCTCTGTACGCCTCCGTCGTAGCGGTTCCGTAATACGGCAGGAGCTTGTCTGCCGCAGGATCGGCATAATCGTCGCGTTTCAGCAAAACGTTGGGACGGTACACAGTATATGCCGGATACTTGTTGAGTATGTCGTCAAGACTGCCGCAGTGGTCGGCGTCGGCGTGCGTGAGTATTGCGTAATCGAAATAATCGAGATCGGGCAACGTTTTTGCTATAAAGTCCATTGCGGCGGTGCGGTGATGATCTTTCTTGTCCGCGCCGTCGATTATCATATTTTTACCGTCGGGCAGCTCAATAACTATGCAGTCGCCCTGTCTGACGTTTACAAAATGCACCTTCAATTCGCCGCTTCCTTCTACGCCCAACGGAGCATTCTTGCTGTCTGCATCGACGCGCTCGCCGTCCTCGTTGACGTAATAGCACAGTCCGAGACTAAGCTCGATATCGAACGACTTAGTCATGCTTATGCCGATAGCGATAGCGAGCGCTATGATAATCACTATATCGGTAAATATCAGCTTTTTGCTTTTCTTAGTCATAAACACACCTACACGTTTGCGGCAAATAACTTCTCAATATCCGACCTCTTTTCCATCACCGAGTCATAGCCCAGCTTAACCATCTCAAGGTATCCCATCTTGCTCGTCGCGCTGAATGCCGACGTGTCGGGCGCAATTACTATATCCGACTGCATCAGCCCCACGACGGAAGCATTGGCGCCCATGATGGATAGCATCGCTTTGAGCATATCGAATATGCCTGTGCTGTCGGTGCCGCTTCCGCGCGAGCCGTGAACGTCCACCGTCAACACCTTGTCGGCGCCGAGCATTTTGCACACATCGGCGGGAATATTGTTTGTCAAACCGCCGTCCACAAGATTCATATTGTCTATCAGTAGCGGACTGTACACAATAGGATATGCGCTCGACGCGGAAACTGCGTCGATTACATTTCCGCTGTCGAGGACTACCTGTTTGCCCGTCTTTAGATCGGTGGCGACGGCGGCGAACTTTTTGGGCAGGTTTTCGAACCTGGCGTCGCCTATAATGTTGTACACAACTCGGCCGATCTTTCGCGGATCGTCGGGCTTGATTAACAGCCTGCCGTGCAGGTCGGACATTTCCAAATTTTGCGCGACGCGCATAATTTCGTCGGACTTGACGCCCGCGCAGTACAGCGCGCCGACAATGCTTCCCACCGACGTGCCCGTGCAAATGGGAAACTCCACGCCCATTTCCTCAAACGCTTTGAGCGCGCCGACTTGAACAAACCCGCGCGCTCCTCCTCCGCCGAGCGTCAATCCCACTACGGGCGGTTTTTCGTTATTCTTCTTTCTTCCGAACATCTTTACGTTTTTGCCTTATAGCAATTTTCGGGCGCCGGTTATCAATATATCTTAGCGCCTGTTTCTTCGACCATGCCAACAAAATATTTGTGCACGCGGTTGTCGCGCGGCATCATTTCGGGATGGAAAGCCGTCGCCAAAACATTGTTCTGCCTGACGGCGACAGGATCGTTGTCAAGCGCGGACAACACCTGCACTCTCTCGCCGACGCGTGTAATCTTGGGCGCGCGGATAAACACCATGCCGATATACATGCCGCCGAAATCGCCTTCCGTCACAAAGCTGTCTATCTGCCTGCCGTAAGCGTTGCGCTTGACGTCGACGTCAATTGCGGACAGATACGGCCGCTCGCCTTCTATGCGCGACGCGAGAAGTATCAGTCCCGCGCATGTGCCCCAAACGGGCATGCCTGCATCAATTCGCGATTTGATAACATTAAACAGTTTGGCGCCGTCGATAAGTATACGGAGCGTCGTGCTCTCGCCGCCCGGGATGATAAGACCGTCTACGGCGTTGATTTCGTCAGCCGTTCTGACGGGCACGGCGTTGATTTTCTTGTTTACCGATTGTATGAGCTTCAAGTGCTCGACCACCGAGCCTTGGAGCGCAAGAACTCCAATAGTCATAATCTATGCTTACTCCTTAACTGCGCGAGCTATTACCAGCCGCGCTTAGCCAGCCGTTCGGCCTCGGGCATATCCGCAACGTCGACGCCGCGCATCGCTTCGCCGAGACCGTAGCTTGCACCCGCGAGAATCGTGGGGTCGGCATAGTACGCGACCGCCTTGACGATAGCTTCGGCACGGCGTTTGGGATCTGCCGATTTGAATATGCCGCTGCCTACGAACACGCCGTCCGCACCGAGCTGCATCATGAGCGCGGCGTCTGCGGGCGTCGCTATGCCGCCTGCCGCGAAATTGACTACGGGCAACGCTTTGTTCTTGGCGACCGCGCGGACAAGCTCCAGCGGCGCGCCTATTTCCTTGGCGTACGACGCTAGCTGTTCGGGCGCGAGCGCGGAGACTTCGGCAATCTGCGTACGCATCTTGCGCATGTGTTTGACCGCCTCGACCACATTGCCTGTACCCGCTTCGCCCTTGGTGCGAATCATGGACGCACCTTCGGCTATGCGGCGGAGCGCCTCACCGAGATCGCGCGCGCCGCACACAAACGGCGTAGCGAACTTGTTCTTGTCGATATGATACGTATCGTCGGCGGGAGTGAGAACTTCGCTCTCGTCGATGTAATCTATCTTGATGGCTTCGAGGATTTGTGCCTCGACGAAATGCCCGATACGCACCTTGGCCATGACGGGGATGGTGACGGCATTTTGGATTTCCGCAATCATCTTGGGATCGGACATGCGCGCAACGCCGCCCTCTTTACGGATATCGGCGGGGACGCGCTCGAGCGCCATAACGGCTACCGCGCCCGCGGCTTGAGCTATCTGCGCCTGCTCGGCATTGGTAACGTCCATAATCACGCCGCCCTTGAGCATCTGCGCAAGATTGCGGTTTAGGAGTTTTCTGTTGCTTGCCTCTTTGCTGTCAACTTTGACTGCCATAATAACCTCCGAAAAATATATCAATTATAATTATTTATGCCGACTACTCGCCGACAACGTTGATATTGACCTTGCCCGAAACCTCGGCGAACGGCTTGATTTGAACGGTATACCGCCCGAGCGCCTTGATGGGATCGGCGAGCACGATTTTCTTCTTGTCTATTTCGTAGCCTTCGCTTTTAAGCGCGTCCGCGATATTGGCGGTCGTAAGCGCCCCGAACAGCTTGCCGTTAGCCCCCGTCTTGACCTTGACGGTGACGGTGACGGAAGCAAGCTTTTTGCACAGCTCCACCGCCTCGTCGTGCTCGATTTGGCGGCGTCTGACCTCGGCCTCTTTTGCAAGCTTGATACTGTTGAGCGCGGTGGCCGTCGCCGCCTTTGCGAGATTATTGGGGAACAGGTAATTCCTCGCATACCCGTCCGAAACCTCGATGACATCGCCCGCTTTGCCCTGTGCTTTTACATCCTTCAACAATATAACTTTCATATTAAACCTCTCAAATAATTTTACCAAAATACCGTATATTTGTCAAGGGTTGCGACCTCATTCACTCCTCAAAAATTGCGTCCAAAATCTAAGGTTGAGAACAATGTCGGCCACCCCTATCATCGAGCCGAAAAACAGCACCGTAGGCGACACCGCAGTCGCCGCGCAAAGTATGCCGAACACTATATCTGCGGCAATTCTTCCCTTTCCCGAAAACTGCGACGCGAAATAGCACATGATCGTGATAAAGGCAAAGCCCGCCGGAAGTGTCACAAACGCATGCATGATTGTTGCGGATATAGCGTCGTAACCGCCGATGACCTCGAGCACTACTCCCGCTACGAACGCCGGAAGCAAGCACGACCACAAGAAAGCGCGCGGCGTGCTCATATCGGCTACGCGGGCAAGCTCCCTCCTCACTCCGCCGAGCGATCGCGTCGACCGTCCGATATTCTCTTCGTCCGCGCCGATATCCTCGCAACTTGCCGTCCTTCTGTTCAGCGCGACGGCGAAGAAATATCCTATCCCGCCTATCACCGCGCCGTAATGCAAGCAGTAATACAACAGGTATCCTCTGATCTCGTCATTCACGACGGACGACATGTATTTTATCGTTTCGTCGGCGTAACCGGCTTCCCCGCGCCCTATCTTGTCCACGCCTGCCGGGAGCTCCGCATGGTCGTATTCGTACCGCGCGACAAAAGAAACAATCGGATCGTCGCGCTCCGCAATCACATACTCCTCGGCGACGGACGGCAAACTCTTCCCGCTCGCCAACCTCACCACTCCCGCACCGGCAAAGAAGCCCAGCGCGGCCGCGACGGCGGCGACTGTCACGCACAATAGATACGGCCTAATCTGCGCCGACAGAATGAGCCCGCACAACGCAAAGACGAGAAAAACAAGATATATTACCGACAAAATGTCGTAATTGAGAGTGAGCGAAAGAACGCCGTACACAGCTATTGCCGACAACGGCAAAACGGCGTCAAACCGACGGTAAAGAAGATAACACAGAACAAGTATTATCGGCATAAGGATAAGACCGCTCGACGGCATGGCGCCCGCCATAACGAGCGCAAGCGGCAAAACAGAATAAACGGCTATTTCGTACCGCGATACCGCCTTACTTTGTACGCGCCTTAGCTCGTCCGATCTGGCACGAGCAATTTTTATTTTGTCGATTGTTTCGTGTATATTTTGCATGCAATAGTCGTATTTATCGTTTTTTACATTATACAACATAAACCGTACAATTGCAAGGGCATATTATTTGTAAATCGGGATATACTAAAAAAACAAACCAAAAGGAGCAAATAAATAATGTACGACCTTAAATGCGGGCAGAAAGACTGCCGATTCAATCACGGATATTGCTGCTGTGCAAAGGATATCGCAGTGTCGCAAGGCACCGACTGCACCACCTACTCCAAGCGCGAAAACGACTTTTCCACCGAAGCCGCCGCCGAGTTCACCAAACCCGACAATTCGGTTGACACCGCGGTTGCGTGCAACGCACCCTGCCTGTTCAACCATTCGACAAGGTGCATTGCCAACGGCATAACGGTATCAACTGCCGACAACGGCAGCGCCGAGTGCCTCACCTTTATCAAGAAGTAATTTTCAATAAAAAAAGCAAAAAGGGCGACGGTGTTCCGTCGGCCCTTTTTGTATTATGATTTTTCTTTATCCCAAATTCTTCTTCAGCGCCTCGGCGAGCTTGAGGTACTTGTCGACTACCGCCGATTTGGCCGATTGGGAGTATTCTTTCAAATCCACTATCAATTCGTCCAGAGCGGAAGAGTCGCGCGCTTTGATTATGCTCTCCGTGCGCGAGGCGGCGTTCCAATTCATAAGCGCAACGTTTTCGGGATAGAACTTCAGCATTTCCGTCGAATATTCGCCCACGAAGTTTGTGTCGCCGTCGTTCATCCTCTTTTCGAACACGTCGAATATCTTCTCGCGCCTACGCTCGATAAAAGGAGCGTACCAATCGTACAGTTTACCTCCGCCAAGCTCCGCTTCGTCGCCTATCAGCATGGATCCCAACACGTTCATCGCACCGTCGTACACCTTGTCGTCATGAAGAATATCGAACAATTTCTCGTCGAATTCCTCGTCGACGGGCTCGTTGGTCGCGTCGAGGTAGAAATAGTATGTAAACCACAGCGGGCGCAAAGACGCGAACATATTGCAAGCGAGGTACGCCGCCGCATACAGCGACACCGTCGGAATGGGACTGACGTCCTGCGGCGGAATCACCTTCCGCTCCAACAGTCTGTTAAACAGCGGCGACGAGTAGTCGTACTTGATAAAATCCTTGTTGCGCTTGGTGTACCACCGCCCGCCGTACGGCAGAATATCGTTGCTCGCCGCAGTGCGAACAAAGGCGGAGTCGCCCGCTTTATAATCGGGATGACGGTTTGGCTCAAGCAAAAAACAGCACCCGTACTCGAAGAGCGCGTCGTGCGGTTTTGCACTGTAATCGGGATAGATCGCGCACGCAAAGCAATACAGATTGTACAGCATGGCGCGCTTATTGTCATAGCTCAAATCACTGTCGCCTATCGCTTCAAACGTCGGATCGAATAATTCTTTTATAGTGTCGGTTATATCCATAGCACGGATATTGTAACACAAAGATAAACTTTTGTCAAACGCGACGGCGCCTTACTGCAGTTTCTTCCACCACGGCGATTCGACCGGCTTGTAATTTTCCAAATATTCGATTATATCTGAGCCGTTATCGAAAATCTCATATAGCTCTCCGCTGGTAAAGTATATGAACTTTCGCTCATACGCCGTTTCCATAAACTTTTCCAGCTCGTCATAGTAGCCGTCTATATTGAATATCACTATCGCCTTATTGTGCCGACCGAGCTGTTTTAATGTAAGCACCTCGAAGTATTCTTCGAACGTGCCCACTCCGCCCGGCACTATTACGAACGCGTCGGCATCGTCTTCCATTATGCGCTTGCGCTCCGACATCGTCTCGGTAAAGGTGAGTTCGTCGCACTCGCTGTATATGGGCTCTACCTCGGCTTCGCGGAAAAATTTGGGGATTACGCCGTGGATATGCCCGCCGCCGCGTTTAAACCCGCGCGCCGCCGCGCCCATCAGCCCGTTTTTGCCCGCGCCGAACACGAGCGAATGCCCGCGCTTTGCAAGCGTATAGGCAAACTCCTCGACGGTATCTATATATTTTTTGTCTATATAAGTGCTCGACGCACCGAATACGCAAATTTTCATTGTAACCTCTTTAACGATTAAAACAACACCATATATTATACGCCGAAAACCGACTTTTTGACAATATTACTTATATCACGGAGACGTCGCTGTACACCATGAATATAGCGACGGCCGCCACTATGAGCGCAAATATTATCGCGGCAATCACATTGCGCTTGAGCGTAAACTCTATGCCGCCGCAAAACACCGTCGCGAGCGTGCAGTAGTTTCTGAACCGCTCTACCGTCACCACCGCGTCATACGGCAAAATGGGCAACGAGTGGTTGATATACCATACGAGCATCAATACGAGCGTCGCGATCGCGAACAGCCCGGTAAATATATTTATTATTTTGTTCAAAAGTCTGCCGATTATCATAACATCCTCTTTGCTACAATGTTTTTCGGTAAATTATAGCACGACGACATATATCAGTCAAGGGTGTTTTCGTCATCTAATGATATTCTAATAAATCAATCGCGTTTTAATCTTTTGGTTTTGAAAAAGTCGGAGATAGGCTTTAGGCACTCGTCCTTGCGCACGCCGCCCACCACTTCGGCGCGGTGATTTAGCTTGTCGCACCGCGCTACGTCTATCGCCGAGCCGCACCCGCCGAAACGTATATCGTATGCGCCGAACACCACGCGCTTTATCCGCGAGTACACGACAGCACCCGCGCACATGGCGCACGGCTCGAGGGTGACGTACAGTTCGCAGTCGGACAGATTCCAACGCTTTAGCTTTGTCGCCGCTTCCCTTATCGCGACGATTTCGGCGTGCGCCGTCGGGTCGTTGTCAAGGCCGCGACGGTTGATGCCGCGCCCGACTATCTCGTCGCCGCAAACTACAATGGCCGCAACAGGCACTTCGGACTCGGGCTCTGTCTTTAGCCATTCCAGCGCCTCGCCCATAAACCTTTCGTCGCGCTCTTGCACGCTCTCTTGTATAATATTATCTTCCATTGCTTTTCCTCTTACAACATATCTAATATAAACTTCGGTAAATCTTTATTTACTTGCGCCGCGGCTGTAAAGTCCTGCGGCGAGAATGGGTGATTTCCTTTATCGAGCAATTCTATCGTGACGGCGGGAATGCGAAGCGTCTCCACGCAAAAATCCTTGTATCCGCCCGCCGAGTTCAAATCGCCGTCCACCTTGCGCACGCCGATATGCCGAGCAATCGCCGCGGCAATCTTCTCGTCGCGCTCTCTTGTCTTTCCTGTTTGGAAAAATTCCCAATACAGCTCGCCGCCCATACAGTGATAGCTGACCGTCATGCTCGGCGATACTCTAAGCGTAAAATCGTGCAATGCTCTGCTTTCTTTTGCGCACAGCGGATATTCGCCGATGTAACCCGCTGCGCCGGCAACCGTTACGTTTTGCGCGCCCGTGCCCCAGCGCGCGTCGAAGTTGCAGTTCAAATCCACGCCCTTCCCGTTTGCCTTCCACGTCGAGTCTCCATGCTCGAAGATTTCCGCACCGTCGGGGTTGACGAGGGGTACGAAGTACACACCGCCGCCGACTTTTTGATTGAGTGTAAATTTGATTTGCTCGAGCACGACAAGCGCCGTGTAGCACTCCCGAGCATGTATGCCGGCGGTGATGATAATCTGCTTGGCATTATACGACCCGCAGTGCGCGGCTAATATCTCCCGACCGAGCTCGCTGTACCCTATCCTCTCGATTGCCGCGCCGCTTTTTGCAAGCGCGTCGTTCACTCTTTCCCACAACATATGTTAATTATATGCCGCAAACTGCCGCGGTACACTATTTGTGGTACGGAATACGGTTTAGTATGGTGGCGGCGCGGTACAGCTGTTCGCACAGCAGCAGCCGCGCTATCTGGTGCGGATATGTCACTCGCCCGAACGATATGCGCTTAGAGCACAGCGCCCGCACGCTGTCGTCCACGCCTGCCGCGCCGCCTATGACGAAAGTCACCTCGTCGCGCCGCGTATGAATGTCATGGACGAGCTTGGACAAGTCTTCCGACGAGATTAGATCGCCACCCACGTCGAGCAACACGCACTCGCCCGTAATGCGCTTGACGAGCTCGTCGCACTCCTTTTTGACGGTGGGCTGTTCTGGAATTTCGATTTCGGTCACGTCGTAAAAACCTTTCAGCCGTTTGAGATATTCGTTACAGCCGTCGCGGCAGAAGCTCTTGCTCGCCTTGCCTACGCAGACAATCTTTATCTTTTTCACCGCAACCCTCCCATCAGTAGAAGAACCCCCAGACATAGGTAAACACGGTGGTCAAAAACGTCGTCACGCCGCACGCTATCGCTATCATCATATCACGCGCCGTCGGCTTGTACTTATCTTCCTCGTAGTCGGCGCCGTACACTTCTTTTTCCATTTCGAGATCGCTTATCTTTTGGGGATCGTACTCGCCGAACAAGACGACGCGCTTGTTGGTGACGTCGAACGCCGAGTCTTTTACGGTCTCTATCTTCTTTTCCATGACGCGCTTGTCCTTGAAGTACAGCATGACAATGACTATACCCACGCCCACGCTGACAACCGCGATAAACAGAAGAAACATCGCCCAGACCGGCATGGTATCGAACATTGCGTAAAACCCACCGCCGACCGCCCAGCCGTAATTGGTCGCATACGATATAAACACGCTCGCAAAATTATTGGCAAAGTGCATGAGCATCGCCGGAAAAATGCTTCTCAGCCTGATAGTCATGTACGCCGCGAGCGCGCCGAACAGCGCCGTGTAAAACACCTGACGTACGTTTTGATGGAACAGCCCGAACGCCACGCCGCAAAACACGATTGCGCCCACCGTTTTGAACACCTTCCGCGACGAGGTCAACACTCCGCCGCGCATACAAAACTCCTCGCATACGGCGGGAAGTATTGCCGTCATCACTATTTCGGCGAACATAAAGCCGAAGTTAAACTTTTCGGGCATGTCGGGCGACGACGAGACGTATTTGTATCCTGTCAAGCGTAGTAACTGCATCCAGCTCGACGACACCCCCACCGTCACTACGAACACACACAGCCCCAACGGAATGGCGAGAAGGTAATATGCCCTGAACGGTTTTTCGCCTTTCTTATCTTTCCCGAACGAGCCGATATTGCTGTATTCGAGCACTTCAAGCGCCGTTCGCTTGTCGTAATATTTGTATATGAGAAAAGGCACCGCGGCAAAGAACAACAATTGCGTAGGCAGTGAAAACAGCGCGTCGCGAAGCAGCGAATAGCCGTATGTCGACGTATCGATGGGCAGAAAGTACACGAATATCCGCATCAATATTACGCCCGCCGCCGCCGACACGAGTGCGAATGATGCGCCGCGCAGTTCGCGGCTGTTTCCAATCAGACTCTTCATAGCACTATCATCGACACGAGGTTGATTATAAACATAACGGCGCAAATGCCTATGCCTATAAAATATCTTGCCAGGCCGTCGCGCCTTGTTATCTGCGACATCACCTGCTCTTTCATTATCTCTTGCGCGTGACTGTCCGCTTGCTCCGCGGCTCCGTCGTCATTATTATCGTCGGGCTTTGCCGCGTCGACCCCGCCGTGGGTAAACAAATGCGTTTTGTCAAACGCGTATCTCAACAGCACGAAGCAAATAAAGAACGCTACGGCAAAGAACAGTATTGTAATCATGACGGCGGCGGCAATATGATTTGTAAGCCAAACCACGCTCCCGTCCAATACCGCGGCGAAAGGCGTAAGCTGTATGATAAGCGCAAGGGCATTGGCTGTGGCGTGCAATATGACGGAGGGCAACAGCCGCTCCGATTTGATTGCAAGATATCCGCTCAATACGCCGAGCGCGAATTGGAACACAACCTGCAACGGGCTCATGTGCATCATCATAAAAGCGAGCGCGACAAGCATAACAGATTTCGTCACCGAAAATTCGTCTTTCAATCCGTGCAAGAGCACGCCGCGGTATATCGTTTCTTCGAATATCGGCGCGAAGATTACGGACGCTATTACTATCATGACTATTGCGCCCGCGCTGTCAAGCTCGAGCGCACCCGCGCTTTCGGGTATACCGATAGCTCGGGTAAAATATCCGTACCACAACGTCGGAAGGTACATGCCGCACATCAGCACGACTGCAAGCAATATCGGAAGTATTACGATTTTGGGCGTAACGCCACGGCCGCAACTGTTTTTGAAATAATCGAAATTGAGCTTTTTGCGCATTATGCGCGTGTAGAAATAGATAAACGCGAAATTGGCCGCTTGGAAGAATATCATACACGCGGTATTGAATATGCCGCCGCTTGATGCGCCGGCATACGCGCGCTCTATCGCCGCCGCGACGACGCCCGCTACGCCCTGGCACAGCAGTACGACGAGCACGGCGAACAGATAAAAGGCGCACGACGAATAATAGTCGTAGGCCGTTCTGTTATTCTTTTCGTTTCCCCTTGTCAGCATATCTCGTACAATCCCGTCATACAGTCTTGACACGCGGCAATCACTCTCGCGCCCGCTATCCCGATGTTTTCGAGCTTACTCTTGACGAAGGAAATCGCCAAATCTTTTTGGTTGTTCTCTTCGGACAGGTGCGCGAGGATAAAGCTCTTTACCCCGCGCGAACCTAAGTACGCGCAAGCGTCTGCGCAATCCACATTGGATAGGTGTCCGTAGCTTGACGATATGCGGCTCTTCAATTCGCGCGTATACCGCGGATTGCAGTTTAGCATTTCGATATCGTGATTGGCCTCGAGCATCACTATTCCACAGCCCGACATCATATCGAGCGCCCTTCTGTCCAGCCTACCGACGTCGGTGACGACAGCAACGCTCTTCTCGTCGCAGTTGAGCACATACCCAAAGCACGGCACGTCGTGCGGAACGGGGATTGCAGTTATGTTGACGTTTCCGATACTGAAATTCCGCTCTTCCGTCACGGGTGACAAACCGGCGCGGTACAGGCCTGCCGCGCATTCTTTTTGGCAGTGCAACACGACGTTGGGATGGCGCCTGCAAAACACGTTCAGCCCGCCGATATGATCTGTGTGCGTGTGCGTCACGACGATATGCACGCTGTCGGGCAAACACCCGACGGCGGCAAGACATTTCTCGGTGCGAAGCGCCGATATGCCGAGGTCTATCAAGATGTCGGTGTCACCGTCCGAGACATAACAGCAGTTGCCCTTCGAGCCGGACGCGAAACAGCACATTTTCAAGCTCATACATTGATTATACCATTTTGCCCGCTCGAAAGCAAGTAAAACGGTTGTAATCGAAGTTCGTTTTGTGATACACTGTATATAATGGAGAACAATATTAAACATATCGACAGCCGAGACGTAAAATCCGCCGTCGTCAATATGATAAAAAAGTGCTTGACAACGCCCGACCCCGAAGTCACGGCAAGGCTAAGCGCTATCGCCGACGACGACACGCTCAGCCTTTCCGCCGCCAAGCTCATTGTCGAAAACAACGTGATAGCCGAGGAACGCGGCTACTACGCATGCCAAGACACGGGCCAAGCGGTATTTATGGTCAAGCTCGGCGACCGCGTTAGCTGTCCCGGACTGTACGACGCCCTCTGTCAAGCGACAATCGAAGCGTATGCAACCGCTCGAAAATCGGTTGCCGATCCCATCACGCGACTTAACACGGGCGACAACGCCCCGCCCATCATAGACGTGCAGTTGGTCGGCGGCGACGAGCTTACGATATCGTATCTCGCAAAAGGCGCCGGTAGCGAGAACATGGCAAAATTGTACATGCTCAAGCCCTCCGACGGCGAGGACGGCATAATCTCGGCGGTAGTCGACGCGGTGGAAAAAGGCGGACGCAACGCCTGCCCGCCGCTCATAGTCGGCGTAGGAATAGGCGGCGTGACGGAGACGGCGTGCATGCTTGCAAAGCGCGCCATTATGCGCCCGCTTTCCGCTCCATCGCCGCGCGACGACGTCAGACGGCTCGAAGAAACGATCTTGGACAAAGTTAACGCGCTCGGCATAGGCATAGCGGCGCTGGGCGGCAAGACGACGGCGCTGTCCGTCGCCATAGAAGTTGCGCCCACGCACATAGGCATGCTTCCCGTCGCGGTCAACCTTCAATGCCACAGCTCACGACACGGAGTGATAACATTTTGAATAGAGTTACGAAATTGTCGCTTCCGACTACGGAAGCGCATATAAAAGCTCTGAAGCAAAACGAGCTGATATATCTGAGCGGCACGGTATATACCGCGCGCGACCAAGCGCACAAGCGTTTGGCCGCCGCAATTACCGCGGGCGAAAAGCTCCCCTTCGACCTAAACAACGGCGCGATATATTACTGCGGCCCGACGCCCGCATTAGACGGCGAGATAATCGGCAGTTGCGGCCCGACGACGAGCGGGCGCATGGACACGTACACGCCTCTTCTTCTCGAGCATGGGCTCAAAGTGATGATTGGAAAAGGCGTGCGGTCGAAAGAGGTGGAAGAAGCTATACGCAAGCGCGGCGCGGTATATCTGTCGGCAATCGGCGGCGCGGCGGCGCTGTACAAAAGCAAGGTAACGCACGCCGAGCTTATCGCCTATCCGGATCTGGGGTGCGAAGCGATTTACAAGCTGACCGTCGAAGATTTCCCGGCAGTAGTGACAATAATATAGTGATATCATTTAAGTGAGGATATAATCATGAACAAGAAGCTTATCAAGAACTTGGCGATTGCCGCCGTCGAGGCGGGCGTGCACGTAAAGCCGGGCGAAGAAGTATTCGTGCTGTCGAGTGTGTACGCAATCGAGCTGACGCGCGAGGTGGTCAAGCGCGCATACGAAGCCGGTGCAAAACGCGTTCACGTCCGCTACCGCGACGAAGAGCTGACCAAGCTCGATTTCGAGCACCAGACCGAAGAAACGCTTACAAACAAGCCTAATTTCATATACGACGAGCGCAATTACTTTGCCGACGTCAACGGCTGTGTAATCAACATTATCTGCGAGGATCCCAACGGCCTGAAGAACGCCGACGCGCACAAAATAACGGTTTCGCGCCGCGCCGACATGAAAGGCCTTACCCCCTACTACGACAAGGCGATGGCCAACAAGATCAAGTGGACGATAATAGCGTATCCGCACAAGGACTGGGCAAAGCTGATGTTCCCCGACCTTAGCGCAAAGGACGCGTACAAAAAGCTGGGCAAATACATCGCCAAGACGACGCGCGTCGACAACGACGATCCCGTCGCCGCATGGGAGCGTCACGCCTCCAACCTCCGCCGTCGGTGCGAGTTGCTCAACGCCGCCAAGGTCAAGAGCTTTCACTACAAGAACAAGCTGGGCACGGACGTCGTCGTCGGCATGCCCGAAAACTACGTATTCGCAGGCGGCGCCGAAGAGTGCAACGGCGAACTGTTCAACGCCAACATGCCGACGGAAGAGATTTTCTCCGCGCCCGACTGCAATCACGTCGACGGAACGATAGTCTCCGCCATGCCGCTGTGCTACAACGGCAAGATTATTGACGGCATAGTGCTCAAACTTAAAGACGGCGTAATCACCGACTTCGACGCCAAGACCAACAAGGACATTCTCAAGGGCATAATCGAAACGGACGAAGGCTCGAGGCGACTCGGCGAAATAGCGCTCGTGCCGTACGACTCACCCATCAGCAAGCTGGGTACGTTGTTCTACGAAACACTGTTCGACGAGAACGCGAGCTGTCACTTCGCCATAGGCCGCGCATATCCCACCTGCGTCAAGGGCGGCGACGAGATGGACGGCGCCACGCTCAAAAAGGTTGGTATCAACGAGTCCGACGTCCACGTCGATTTCATGGTAGGCACCAAGGACCTCGAGATTACGGCAACGACTGCCGACGGCAAGACCATCGATATATTCAAAGACGGCAACTTTACCAAAGACTTCGAGTAATTGTCTTGACAAAGATAATCTCCCGTGATATACTAAGTTCGATAATCGTTACGAAGCGAACGGCTACTTCCGATTAATCGTAACGAAATCAAATAATCAATCTGTGATTGTGATATAATACGCACATGACTAAGGACAACAGCAAAAATTTATTCAAAATAATCGTAGCGGCGGTGGCGGTATTTTTGGTACTGCTCGTCGTCGCGCTCATCTACAATCTTGTACGGCTGTCGGCCGAGAACAAGCGGCTGGACTCGCTTAAGGCGCAAGCCGCATACTATGAATCGATCATAGGCAAAAACGGCGAGTTTATCGATTACTGCCAAACCCCCGAGTTTATCGAGCAGTACGCGCGCGAATATCTCGACATGATTTACCGCGGCGAAACGCCTGTAGGCGTAAATTAAATATCAAAAACGGAAGTCATCTTCCGTTTTTTTGTTGATACAAGGTAGGACAAAATGCGAGCGGCAATTGATATAGGCTCAAACTCGGTACGTCTCAGTACGTCCGACGGAACGAAAAGATCGAAGATAACCAAGCTTGCCGACGGCATAGAGCGGTCGGGCCGGCTCTCTCCCGCCGGCGTCAACGCCACCATTGCGCTGTTGCGGGAATACAAAGCCCTATCGGACGGCGCGACCGAGATAATAGCGTTCGGCACCGAAGCGTTGCGCCGCGCCGCGGACGGCAATGATTTTTGCAACCGCGTAAAAGAGGAAGTCGGACTGCAAATAAAAATCGTTGAAAAATCGGCTGAAGCGCGCATGGCCCTATATGGCGCGACAAAACCGATCGGGCCTTGCACGGTGTGCGACCTCGGCGGCGGGAGCATGGAAGTAATTTGCGCGCGCGACGGCGTCAACCCCGAATATGAGATGAGCCTACCGCTCGGCGTGGTCGTGCTGAAGAACAAATACAACGGCGACTATGCTTCGTTAAGCCGCGACGCGCAACGGCTTGTCGGCGATTACGGCGCAGTTCCATCGTATCCGCTGACGGTAATGGGCGGCAGCGCGACGACGATTGCCGCGGCAATACTTAACCTGCCCTTCTACGACGGAACAAAAGTCAACGGCTCGACAATCACTCTGAAAGAGCTCGACGAATTTATGCCGATACTCATGAGCGACAAGCTGAATATCCTCCGCCCCGTCGCAAGCAAACGCGCGGACACCGTAGTGTACGGCGCGATAATACTGACGGCGCTGTGCCACCATATCGGCGTAGACAGGTTTTACGTTTCGGACACGAGCAATCTCGACGCCGTGCTCAACGGCTTCGAGATATAAACAAACAATATAAAACGGCGCGAAGACGGTACTCTTGCGCGCCGTTTTATGTTTTGCATTTTTCAGCAGTCGAAGTGGACGAATTTTACGGCCAATATGTCGACGAGCGTGATTTTGCCGTTGCATATCAGGCCGACGTACGAATTGCCTACTACGTAAATCTCGCCGCAAGCCGTGCGCGTCGGGCCGTCGAGCTGAACAATAATCTCTATCTTGACCTTTCGCCCGATGTTGGCGGCGAGTATCTGTCGCCAGGTGCCCACGTTGCCCGGCGCGTTAAAGTCGGGCATCTCGTCGGGGATATTGATTTCGCATACGTTGCTTTCTTTGTCCATGCAATTTTTATCCATATAGCCTCCTAATATTTTTTTCGGCACAAGCCGTCATGTCGAAAAATATCCGTCGTTGGGATTGTAAAAGCAATGATTGCCTATCCTGATTTGCAGATATCCGTTGTTGTTGGGAAAGCTCTGCCGACAATTGGGCGAATACGGATTGAAAAACCACAGCGCGTCGCCGAGGTCGGCGAGCCGTCCGCCGCCGATAGCCCACCGTGCGATATCGTAATGGATTTGCTCGGGTGACATATTCCACACGCTCTGCTGTTGATTGGACGCACACTCGAACTGTCTGGGCGCATAGATGACGTCGGGTACGGAATTGTACCTTCCGTACTCGCCCATCGACTGATTGACTCTGTTCATGATGACGGACGCCACCGCCTGCATGCCTACAATGCCCTCGCCGCCGGCCTCGCATTGAATCAGCCGCGCGAGTAATTCCAAATCGCTCATAACAATTGTTTATGCCACAAACAAAAAAACGGTGCGACATTTCGCATCGTTTTGTATTGCTCTTGGCGTTACCCTCTAAATTGGTACTTCTCGAGGTCGACCGCACCGTCATTGCCGAAGATTATTCCCTCGGCTTCGAGCATTCTCCTTTGAACGTCCGCACCGCCGAAAGCAAAGTCGGGCGCGGGCAAGCCTTTGTGGTTTACCACGCGGTGGCATGGCACTTCGCCGAAATACGGGTTTTTGTGTAAAGCGTTGCCCACCGCGCGGGACGCGCCCCGATGATTTGACATGAGCGCAATCTGCGCATAGGTCGCGACATTGCCCCTCGGCACGAGCTTAACCGCTTCGTACACGTCGCGTTCGAATTGTGACGGATTTTTCATTCGTTTGCAGACACTTCGCCTTTGTTCTTTTTTGCCACGTCGGTCAAATATTCAACCACGGCCCGCGCGTCGAAAACGTGCTTGAGCCTATATGTCCCGACTGTCTTTTTTTCGCTAACGGCGCGAATCTTGACAGTTCCCGTCGCCAAATCCTTTTCGTAAAACGCGCGGCGGTAGGACACAGTCTTGATATTGTCGGTGGGGATAACCTTGCGTTTGTCTCCGCTCTTTATCACCACCCTGTCCTCGAAAACCATGTACGTTTCATCATGCTGTAACGAGACCACAATCAGCACCGCGGCGATGAAAAACACTATGATGGGAAGCATTATTCCCAATACCAAATTCCACAAGCCGACAAACGCCATCCCGATTGCAATCACTACGGCGATAACAACGCGCGTCGCTATCATTATCCTGCGGTACGCCTTGTAATTCATAATATGTTGAAACAGCAGTTTGTCTTCCATAGGTATATTTTACAATATGATTGCGCCCGTTGTCAACAGCAAAAACAATATATACAGTATGGGCGGCACGGCGTTTATCGCCTGCACTCCGAGCATGGACTTAGTCGAACCGGAGGTCTTGTTTTTGACAAACAGCATGAGCACCGTCGTCGTCGCCGCTATCGCGCCGAATATCAACAGCCACATCGATTCCGTATTCAGAATGTAAACGCTCGAGCTGTTCGGCATAAACGAGAATACGTCGGCGACGAACAGAATGGTAAAGTTGAAAATGTTCGACCCTATTATATTGCCCGCCGCCGCGTCGAAGTTGCCGCGGTGACAGAGTGTGACCGATGAGATCAATTCGGGCAGGCTTGTCGCCACGCCGAGGAAGAGTGCGCCCGCGAAGGTCTTGCCGAGGTTGAGCCTGTCCGCAACCATGTCGGTCAGATAGGTAAGTGCTATCGACGAGCCGATCAGTATCACGGCGCAAATGCCGAATCTGATTACCGCCTGTTTCAATGTCAGATTATCGTCACACTCTTTGTCGTCCGATTCCGACGACTTGGGCATCTTGGAAACGTAAATCACGTACAGGACGAGTATTACGGGCGACGCGAGCGAAAACCAGGTAAACTTCACGTCGTCGGCAAGATACAGCCCGATGGCGACCGCGCCGTACATGCAAACACATATTCCGAGCGCAAGATAATAGAATTTCGAGAACTTCGCCTTTTTCAGCCCGCGCGAGAATATCAGAAGTATCACGCCGAAGAATGCAAAGTTGATTAAATCGGAGCCCAAAATATTGCCTATGACGAGCGAGTTTTCCTTGACCACCCACACCGCCGAAAGCGACGTGAACAGCTCGGGC
>JAFLVF010000060.1:0-2693 GCA_022508425.1 Clostridiales bacterium
CCGTGAGCGCCGCACCAAGCCGCGCGCCGTCGACGTACAGGTACATATTTTTGCTTAGGCACTTATTTCTTATCGCGGTAAGCTCCGCCTTGCTGTACAGCGAGCCGCACTCGGTGGGCTGAGAGATATACACCATTTTTGGAAGCGGCGTGTGCTCGTCCTCGTACTCCTCGAGTGCTTTGTCGATAAGCTCGGGCGTAATCTTTCCGTTGACTCCATCCACCGTAACAACCCTGTGCCCCGTTCCCTCGACCGCGCCCGTCTCGTGAAAGTACGCGTGACCTGTCTTTAGCGCGATAACAGACTCATAAGGCTTTAACGCGGCGGCGATAACAGTGACGTTACACGGCGTTCCGCCAACCATCATATGTACGTGACAGTCGGTTCTGCCTATTAATGACTTTATCATCTCGGCGGCGTGAAAGCAGTGCTCGTCAAGTCCGTAACCGACGGAGTGCTCTAAATTGGTTTTATTCAGCGCTTCCATAACCTTAGGATGCGCGCCCTGACTGTAGTCCGATAAAAAATAAATCATAGTTTTTCTCTCCGAAACTTAATTCTATCACAAACCGCACAAAAAGACAAGAGCAACGACGACGTTTTCGTTGCTCTTGTGAATTTAGGAAGTATGACGAATACTAAGAATTTTTTTCTTTACTCAGTACGTTGATGAACTCCGCAAACAGAGGATGTGTTGACAACAGCCTTGACCTATACTCGGGATTATATATCGTGCCGATAAAGAACTTGTTGGTGGGCACCTCGAACGCTTCGGGCACGCCCGTCGGGGAGTGCGCCGCAAACACGAGCCCGTTCTTTAAAAACATTTGCTCGTACTTGGGGTTAAAGTCAAAGCGGTGGCGGTGGCGCTCCTTTGTCGTGAGCGAGCCGTAAATCTTGTTGAGCTGTGTGCCTGCGGTTATCAGCGACGGGAAAGCGCCCTTTTTGAGCATTTTCGGCTCGACAAAGCTAACTACGGGGTACGGAGTGTCGGCGTCGTATTCCTGCGAGGTTGCCTCCGTCATTGTGCAAACGTCGCGTGCATACTCGATTAATCCTGCCTGCGCACCCAATCCTATCATAATGCACGGCACGTCATTTTCGCGGGCGTACTTTGCCGCCGCGACCTTGCCCTCAAATCCGCGCTCGCCAAATCCGGGCGCGATTAAAATTCCGTCGTACTTACTTAGTATTTTAGGGTCTTTTTCTACCTCTGCGCTTGAGACAAGCGTCGTTTCGACCGCCTTATTTTTAAGTAGCCCCGCGGTGTTTAGCGCGTCCGTTATTGACTGGTACGCAGTCGCTTTTTCGGTGTATTTGCCGACGAGCGCAACCTTAATCTTCTTTTTCTGACTACTCGCCTTTTCGGCGCGCTCGCACATTTCGGTCCACTCGTCGAGCTTTAGCTCGCGCTCCTCGAGTTTGAGCTTTTTAAGCGCAATGCCCGAAAAGTTCTGCGCCTGAAGCCTAAGCGGAACCTGATAAAGGTTTTCGGTGGTTATGCTCTCTATTATGCACTCGATGTTCACGTTGCAGAACATGGACAGCTTTTTCTTTGCGCTATCGTCTAGCGCGTAGTCGGAACGGCACACTATAATGTCGGGCTGAATACCGATGTTTTGAAGCTCTTTTACCGAGTTTTGCGTGGGCTTTGTCTTGTGCTCGCCGCTCATCTCGATAACGGGAACATAGGTAACGTGAATATAGAGCACGTTGCCCTTGCCGAGCTCGCCCCTGCACTGACGTATCGCCTCGAGGTACGGGTGGTTTTCGATATCGCCGACGACACCGCCGATTTCGCAAACCACGACGTCGGTCTCCGGCTTATTCAGCCTATAAAGCGTTTGCTTTATCTCGTCGGTTATGTGCGGAACGACTTGCACCGACTCGCCGTCGTACGCGCCCTCGCGCTCGCGGTTGATTACCGACGAGTAGATTTTTCCGCTCGTCATATTGCTGTTTTCGGAAAGATTCTGATCGAGAAAACGCTCGTAGTGTCCTATAACGAGGTCGCCCTCGCCGCCGTCGTCGGTTATGAAAACCTCGCCGTGCTGATACGGGCTTAAGTAGAGCGAGTCCACGTTAAAGTACGGATCGAACTTAATCATATCCACCGTGTAGCCGCGCGATTTGATGAGCATTGCGAGACTCGCCGCAGTTATTCCCTTTCCCAGTCCGGACACAACGCCGCCGGTAACAAAAACGTATTTTGACATAATATTAAGCTTAAAGCTTTCCTCCGAAAGATTTTCTTGTTTTAGTTGTTATGCGTCGCGCTCCATCTTGAAGCCGATTTCCTTTAGCTTTTTCGCATTATACTCGACGATATTCAAAAGATTATCGAATATGCGCTTCGCCTCTTGCCTGTCCGATATGGAGCGAGGCTCGCTTCCGCCGGTGTTGTCGGAGTGCGTAATAAAGTTTCGACGGGAAAAATATTCGCTGTACAGCGCTACCATAACTTCGCTGTAGATGACGCTCCCTATGCGGTGCTGATAGCCGCGCTTTAAAATGTACCGACCCGCCTCGTCCTTGTCGAACGCTTGTCCTATCATTTTTACGTTTATGCCCTCGGCGCGCTGAAGGTCGAATACGAACCGCTCCAAACCCTTGTACGGCGGAACGAGAAGCACCGAGTAGTCTAAAAGTGTAAGCGACGCTTGCTCAAAGTCGTGTATGCCGTTGGAAAAATA
>JAFLVF010000060.1:2793-11302 GCA_022508425.1 Clostridiales bacterium
AGTCTAAAAGTGTAAGCGACGCTTGCTCAAAGTCGTGTATGCCGTTGGAAAAATATACTCGAGCCTGCTCGGACAAAAACTCGAACGCAGTAGGCAACCGCTTTTTGAGCTTAGCCTGTATCTGCGAAGTTTTTGTCTTTGCGTCGCCATCCTGCTCCGGCGTATTGTCCGCTTTAGGCGGGCGACCGACGCGTCTCTCGGGCGCTACCGGCGCTTCGATGCCCGTAGCTATATCTGCGAATAGCCCTGTACCCGAACGCGTAGGTGTTGGTTTGTCGGGTTTTTGATTTGTTTCTTCGTCTCCGAACGATATTGTCGCGCGGCGAACGCCATCCGCTCGCACTCCGGTGCCCGTTAAGGAAATGTTAAGTCCCTCGCCGCCTCGCGTCGCTCGACCCACGTCGTTTGCGCCGCTTGCAATCTCCGGCGCGACGCGCGGCTTTGCACGCTGAGGCGGGAATATCTCGTCAGTCCATAGCTCTGCGCCCCTACCGGTGACGATTACCGTCTGTCCTCCGATGTTGCGGTCTATTAGCTTCGGCGGCACAAAAACCTTTGAGCGAGTAATTCTTGTCGGTTGCGGCGCGTCGGGCATTTCGGTCGGGATTTGCTGACGGCCTTGAGCCGGCACTGTCGAGTTTTTTATTGTTTTGGTGGAATCGGGCGAAAAAATCGAGAGAAGCTCGTCGGCGGACGACGGGGGTGCGGTTATTGAAATCACGTGCGCCGTCGTATCGTAGACAACCGCAACCTTTGAGTCGCCAAGCAGATACGAATATCTGTCGTAGTGCGATCTTTCGCTTGCGGGAACGGCACTCCTCGGAACATATTTGTTCACGTCGATTTTTGCTATAAACGCCGCGGCCTCTTCCGGCGAGCACGGCGAAATATTGTACCTTACGTTTTGCATTAAAACTCCCGAATCACAGATTGATACTGTCGTGTGTTTATTGAAACGTAAACTATGCGTTATACCCGACAATCACAGATTGATACTGTCGTGTGCGTTCTTTAACGTTAGTTATGCGTTACACCCAAATATTATAGTTTAGGTATTATCTTCTGTGACGATGCCATTGTTCCTATTCGAGTGTAACCGCTTATAATCTTAAATGCACACACGATAGGAAAAAACTTTGCTTGCGCGGTATCAATTTAATTGACGGCTGAACTACTTATATATATATTCAGCCGCCGCACAAAAAAGTCAAAATTTAGGCTACAAAAGTATAAGCGGCAGGTACGCCGCTTATTACTCTTATTTCTTTTCTTTTACCTTGCGGAACCTTACGACGTAGATTATGACGCCTGCCAGTAGCACGACCGCGACGATGATAAGAGCGGTGGAAACACCTGTTATCGTCGTGGGCTTGCCCGAGCCGCTACTTACTACGTTGATGGTAAAGCGCTGGGTGGTTACGTTGCCGACGGAGTCGGTTGCCGTGTAAACAACCTCGTACGTGCCGGCCTTGTCGAGCGTAATGTCGGTGCCGTTGTTCGGCTTTTCGGCGTAGCTCGAGTACGAACCGGAAACGGTCGCGTCGGTCACTTCCTCGCGGGAAGGATCGTACAGCGTTTTGGTGATGGTAACGCCGCTGGTTGACTCGCCTTCTGCGAGCGACATTGTGCCGAACGTGAACACCTTGCCTACAGTCTGTCTGTCGGTCGTGCCGCCCGAAACGGTGAACTCGGGTCCGACTACGTCGCCGATGTTAATCTTGAACGTGGCAGTTACGGGCGTGGCGTTTGCATACGTTGCGGTATAGGTGAGCGTGTATTCGCCGTCGGTGGTGCCGGTAAAGCTGTAGGTGTTGTCTTCCTCGTTAAGGTCGGACTTAACCTCGTTGCCCTTAGCGTTGGTGACGAGGAGCTCTACCTTCGCGTTTCCGTTTTCGGAGAACGCTATGACCGAAGGAAGAGTTACCTTTGCGTCTTTTTCGGCGTAGGACGGCATTCTGCCCTGTACCTCGATTACGGGCACTGCCGTATCGGTGACGGAAGCCTTGTACTCGTCGGTAATCTCGACGATATCCTTAAATTCAAATCCGCTTGAGACTGCCTCTTGAAGAGTTTCCTCTTTAATATAGCCGTCGCGGAAGAAGTACGTGCCCTGGGACTTGGCGGTAAACTCGTCGCCGACGAGGCTGAACACGCCGCCGCTAATCTGACGCGCCACGTAGTACGTGCCGTCGCCGGGAACGCCGTTAATGACGTTGTTGTGGAGTTTGTACTTGACGTTGACCGAGCTTCCGGTTGTCGCGATATTCGCGGCGGACGGACGGACCGTCGAGCCGGTATCATCCTCAGAGCCGGCTACCGTAAAGCTGTAACCCTTAGCGGTGTTGTTGCCGTTTACGTCGAACGCGCGAACGGTAATGGTGTAAACTTCGGCGCCGTCCGTTGCAGTCGCAGGAATAAAGGTTATGTTACCGACGTACAGCGTCATCTTGCCGGTCGAATCGCTGAACGTATTTACAACGTCGACGGTAACGTCGAGCGGATTGCCGTTCGGGTCGGAAACAACGACTTCGAAGCCGGTGTAATCGAACATACTTATACCGTTTTCGATCATAAAGCCGCCGACGTTTAACGACTCGCCCGCTTTGGCTTCTTCGATTTTATCGGTTTTAAGACCGAGCTGAAGCTGAGGCTTATTGTCCGAGGTGCCGCTTACGACCTTGGTCTTTGCCTCGCAGGTCTTGAAGTCGTCCTCGAAGTTGGCTTTAACGTTGCCCACCTTGTCGGTTACCTTTACGGTAAAGTAAAGGTTTTCGCCGAGGTAGAGCTTTTTCGGGTCGGTGTCTTTATCGATAATAATGAACGCGCCGTCTTTGTCGCTGTCGAACTCGGCTTTTTCGCCGCCCTTGACCTCGATAAACTCGCCTTCATCTTTTTTGTCGGAGTAGATTCTGTACTCGACGTGCGGCCTGCTGTCCTCCGCGTCGGCTACCGACGGGTTGGGAACGTCGAAATATTCGTCGCTCGTCGAAACGTAGGAGGGAACGGTTACTTCGGCCGTCGAGGGATCCGCCTCGTCTTTGTACTCGTCCTCGAGCGTAATGGTGTAGGTTTTGGAGCTTGTGTTCTGCGCCTTATCGCGTGCGCGGTAGTACACGGTGTACGTGCCGGGAAGATCCGCCGCCTCGCCCTTGCTGTCGAGCTTGTGGTACTTATTAAAGTCGAACTCGAACACGCCGTCCTTAAAGGTGTAGCTCTCGCCCTCGGTGCCGTATATAGAGTTGCCTACGAACTTAGCGTCGGCGCTGTCTGCGCTTGCAAACACGTTTTCTATCTGAAGCACTGTGCGCGAGTTGTCGGAGTCGGTGATACGGAAGTATAGCGAGATAAGATCCTCGTCGCCCTCGCCCTGCGAAGTAACGTGGTCCTTGTTATCGACAATCGTGGGTATCGGAAGGCTGATTTTGCCGTTTTCCGCGCCGTTGACGGTAAGACCCCAGGTTTCGGGAATCATCCAGTCGGCTATCTCGTAAAAGTCGGGCGCTTTAAAGTCGCTGCAAGTCATGTGGTACTCGCGGACGGTGGACTTGTTGCCCGCGTCGTCGTATGCGGTGTACCTAACTACGTAATCGCCCTTCTTGACGGGATAGAAAGTCATCGCCTTGTCGTTGTCGAAAGTAATCTCGGGATAGTTCCAGCTCGCCTTGTCGGCATTTGCCGCGTCGGCCTTGAGCTTATCTGCGTCTTGATACGCGTAGCCGTACTTGTCGACGTCGGTGAGGCGAACCTTTTGTCCGTCGGGATCTACAACCTCGATATCGATTTTGACATTGCTGTCGTAGCTGTCCGTCGCCGTAGCCGTAGGAAGCGTTACGGGACGGTTGATGGAAATATCGCTCGACACGCCGGCGACCGAAAGCGTGGGCGCGGCGGTGTCGGAGAACGTGGACTGAACGTTTACGGTAAACGTCTCGTTAAAGTACTTGAGCGCGCTTGCATTCTTACCAAGCCTTACCGAGTACGTGAGGTAAACCTTGCCGTTTTTGTCGGCGGTGAACTCGTCGCCAACTTTGTACTTGTTGTTAAAGGAATCGTAGATGGCTATATCGAGCTCGTCCTTGGGGTAGCTGACGAGAATGTTGTCGTCGTTGTAGTAAACTACGCTCGCACCGGGAATGGTGAACTTGCCGCCCTTTTGGATATACGTGGGAATATCCGCACCGTTGTAGTCAACCCTGAGGAAAAAGTCCTCGCCGAGGGTGACGTAGACGTTGAAGGAATAGTTCGCACCTTTATCCGCAGTGTAGGTAACGACATAGTTACCGACCTGCTCGGCGGTTACCATATTCTTGCTATCGGGCTTAACGACCGCACCGTTGGGAGCCTTGACCTCGACTTTGGTCGCGCCCTGAACTGCGGGAACCTCAAACGTCTTGCCGTACTCGCACTTGCTCGGAACGGTAATGTTTTCGAACAAGTCGCAAGCGCCGGTTACAGGCTGAGCGTCATCGTCGTCGGCACGAGCGGTAAGAGGCTTAGCGAACGTGAGGCAGGTCGCCATAAGCGCAACGGCAGGAACGACCGAAAGAGCCGCCCGCCCGAATCTTTTAAGTTTAGCTGATTTTTTCATTTAATCGACTTTCTCCTACTCGAAAGTATAAGTAAACATATACCATAAAATTATACAATATTGTCAAATTATTTGTCAAACGTTTTAAGCCCTGTAATATTAAAAATATAGGCGTTGTCTATGGGCTACTCGTATTATGGGGAATGGGTTAATAAAATATGCCCTACTCGTCTAAAAATCAATACTACAACACGCGTATCATCGAATCGATAGACCGCACCGCCGCGAGCTTACCTATCGCCTCGAGCGATTGCATAACCGCATGCTCGCGCGCAAGGTGGGTCAAGAACACGACGGTCGCGCCGTCGTCGCTTCCCGGCACCTGCGTCGCCGCCTTTATGCTGACGCCGTTGTTGCCGAGTATTGTGGAAATTCGGCTGAGTACGCCAACCTTGTCGTCAACGGTGACGCAGATATAATATCCGCTCACAAAGTCGCCTATAAGCTTGACCGAGCCGTCGAGCTTGCCGTTGTTCTCGAACTCGCAGTATTTAGGTTTACCCGACAAAGCTTTAATAACGTCGGAAACAATCGCACTGCCCGTGGGGTGTGCGCCCGCGCCCGCGCCGTAGAACATAAGGTCGCCCACAAAATCGCCGTTTAGATACACCGCGTTGTACGCGCCCGAAACGGACGCGAGCGGATGGTCTTTGGGCACAAACACCGGATGAACGCGAGCCTCCAAACCGTCGCCCTCTCTTTTTCCTATAGCGAGAAGCTTAATCTCGTAGCCGAGGTCGTGCGCGTTTTTAATATCGCTCGCCGTAACCTTGGTAATTCCGTCGCGGAATATGCTTCCGTAAGGCACGCAGGTATGGAATGCAAGCGAGCAAAGAATGGACAGCTTGTACGCCGCGTCGTAGCCGTCCACGTCCGACGTGGGGTCGAACTCGGCGTAGCCAAGCTCCTGCGCCTTTTTGAGCGCCTCCGCGTAGCTGCAATTCTCGCTGCTCATTTTGCTGAGGATATAGTTGGTCGTACCGTTTATTATGCCGTAAATGCTCTTTACGCGGTCGCCCTGAAAGCTCTCGCCGAGCGCGCGGATAATAGGCACGCCGCCCACGCAGCTCGCCTCGAAGAAAAGTCCGCAGCCGTGCGCCTTTGCGATAGGCTCGAGCTCGTGCCAGCACTTTGCGAGAAGCTCCTTGTTGGCGGTGACTACAGACTTGCCGGCGGTGAGCATTTTTGTAATAAATGTCTTGGCGGGTTCGACGCCACCCATAGTTTCTATGACGAGCTCGACGTCCTTGTCCGCGGCGAGCTTGTCCACGCTGTCGCAAAACAGCTTAGTGGGAATTCCGCGCTTTTTGAGCGGCTCGTCGTTTCGGTCGAGAATGAGCTTGACCGAAATATCCAGTCCTTGCGTAGACTTTATATGCTCGCGGTTTTGGGTGAGAATATCGTACGCGCCGCCGCCGACGGTGCCGAGTCCCATAATGGCAATGTGGTGTGTTTTCATCCGTTCCTCTCCTATTGCTTGTCGTTGAGCTTATATATAAAGTTAAGCCCGCGAAGGGTCAGCGTTCGGTCGACGACGTCGATAACGTCCACGCACTTGTTGACTATGTCCGAAATGCCGCCCGTCGCTATAACCTTTGCATCCGTAAAGCCCGTTTCCTTTTTTATGCGCTCGACCATGGCCTCGACCATGCCAGAATATCCGAAAATTATGCCCGACTGCATATTGGTAATAGTTGTCTTTCCGACTGCCTTAGGCGGAGCAACAAGCTCGACCTTGGGAAGCCTTGCCGCCGCGCTCGCGAGCGATTCCGCCGCCGGTTTTAGTCCGAACGAGATCGCGCCGCCGAGCAGTTCGCCGTCCGCCGACACCACGTTAAAAGTGGTCGCCGTGCCGCAGTCTATGACAATGCACGGCCCGCCGTAAAGCCTGTACGCGCCCACACAGCCCGCCACGCGGTCGGCGCCCAGCTCGCGCGGGTTGTCGTAGCGAATATTAAGCCCCGTTTTGAGCCCCGACCCGACTATCATCGGCTTAAACCCGAAGTACGTCTTTACCATGTGCTCGAACGTGAAGTTCAGGTTGGGATTGACCGAGCTTATGATTGCGCCGCGAATGTCGCGCGCGGACAGTCCTCGAGCGGAAAGCAGGTCATTAATGAGCAGCCAGTACTCGTCGCCCGTCTTGTTTGACGAGGCTATGCGAAGCGTATACAACAGCTCGTCGCCGTCGAACACCCCGAGCTTTATATTTGAATTTCCTATGTCGAAAACGATTATCATTGTTTCTGTGTTTTCCTAAATGATTAGTTTGAGTGGCTAGTATGTTGTAGCGGTGAGATACCTCGACTGCGCTCGGTATGACACTATGCTGTCATTTCGACCAAGCGAAGCGCGCGGAGAAATATAAATCTCATTGCCCAATATTATGACTTGACTGTGCGCTAACTTTTTCAGCTTTACACTTGGCGCTTGGCACTCTTTTCTTAAACACCACCCTATCCAACGTCAGCGCAACGCCCGGCGTAAGCGCCGCCATACACGCGCATTCTATCGCCCCCGAAATAAGCATAGCGGGAACGTAGGCAATCATAGTCACGCCGCCCATTTCAAGACTCGGCATAATGAGTACGAGCATACCAACGACAAGCGCGGTATTGAATAAACTCCCGAGCGCCGCCGAAACGGCGACCGACGCCACGCGCCCGCCCCGTCCGCTTTGGGGTATTACCTTTACCAAAAGCTTGTGAACAAAAAAACAGCCGAGCGCGGCTATCACCCGCGGAATAATCGCTATATACGGCGCTTGAACAAACGCCATAGACACCAACGACATCGGCATTACAAAGCTGTACGCAAGGCTTATGCACCCGAACGCCAGCCCGACAAACGCTACCATTCCCACCGACAGCGTCGCCGCCGCGACGGTTACAGGCAAAAAAAACACGTAAGGCAAAAACCCCGTAACAGCGCATAGCGCGGCAAGAGTCGCCGCAAGCGTGATAGACCGCGTATTAATCTTCATTTTGTCGCTCCTTCTGTTGGACTTTGAAAAACAATAGCCCACAGCCGATTTGGTTAAGACTTATGCTGAAACTCTTTACGATGTTTCGCTTGACGGTAGTATATCATAGTCGGGGATTTTTGGCAAGTTTTTTTGAGTGACAAGTGCCTAGTTGTGTTAGAGTCCGAGATGGTTTTGAGATACCTCGACTGCGCGCTAACGCGCTTCGCTCGGTATGACAGAGTTGGGGCGCCACTATGACACCACTGTCATTTCGACCAAGCGAGCAACGCGAGCGCGCGGAGAAATCCCAACAAAAAAAGCCCTATCCGAAGATAAGGCTTTAATTTATTTAGGATTATGTTAGGCGATTATGCCGCTTCGTATTCAATCCAGAACTGCTTAGCTGTTTCGGCAGTAGGCTTAAAGTAGAACGAGTAATATCCGGCGTCGATAATTCCGATATTCTTGTTGTCGCCGTCGGTGGACTCTACGTGATCGAGCGCGGGCGAGCCTGCCTCTATTCTGTCGTATCCGTAGCCATTGCCGTTATAGCGAACCTTAATCTCGTCGCCTGCCGCAAGATAGAGACGTACCGTGAACTCGCCTTGATTCCAATAGCCACTGGGATCATACGTCATTTCGAAGCCGTTGCCCCAATCGAACTCAGTAGTTCCCTTTGCTTTAATGTTGCCGGTTACGAATGCCTTATCCGTAGAGTCTGACGCAGGACCGTAGGTAACGTCCGTATTAAGGTCGATATCGTCGTCGTCATCGTCGTCGTCATCGTCATCGTCATCGTCGTCGCCGTCGACATCGACCGACCAGTAGGCGTAGACGGTGGTGTCCGCGGTAAATACGGTGGACGTGGTTACCTCGTCGCCCTCACCATCTTCTTCGGTGAACCAACCGCCAAAGGAATAGTCCTCGTACTCATCTTCGTCGATTTCGGGTTCTGG
>JAFLVF010000061.1 GCA_022508425.1 Clostridiales bacterium
CCCGAACGATTAGGTCGTTCGGGCGCTTCTGTTAAAAGCGCATTTTACCACACTATCTTTCGAACGCGCAGGATATTTTCGCCGTTACTTATGGCGGCGAGCGCGTTGTCCGGCACGACCCCGTCCGTGTCGATTATCGTGTACGCATAGTCGCCGCGCGATTGCGAGACGAAGTTTTCCATATTGAATCCTGCCGACGAAATGACGTCGGCGACCGCTTTAAGAACGTTTTTGACGTTTCGGTGTATGACGGTCACGCGGCATGCGCCCGCACGCGGCGAGGAACAGGTCGGGAAATTGACCGAATTGGAAATATTGCCGTTGTCGAGGAAGTCGACGAGCTCGCGCGACGCCATGACGCCGCAGTTGTCCTCCGCCTCATCCGTCGAAGCGCCGAGATGGGGCATTACTATTATACCGGGAATGCCGATCAGTTCCGGAGCTGCGAAATCTGTTACGTACGAGTGGACTTTGCCGGATTTGACGGCGGATATGATATCGGCGTTGACGCAAAGTTCGCCGCGCGAAAGGTTGATGATGTTTACGCCGTCTTTCATTTTGGCGATGGATTGTTTGTTTATCATTCCGCGCGTCGAGTCGAGAAGAGGAACGTGCAGAGTGATATAATCGGATTTTTCCCAAATTTGATCGAGAGCGTCGATCTTGGTTATATTGTGATTTAGCTTCCACGCCGAGTCGACGGAGATAAACGGATCGTAACCGAGCACGTCCATGCCCAATCTCACGGCATTGTTGCCGACCTGAACGCCTATTGCGCCAAGCCCCACGACACCCAAGGTTTTTCCCATGATTTCGTGGCCGGCGAACTGCTTTTTGCCCTTTTCGACCTGTTTTGCGATATCGTCGCCAGACAACGACTTGACGTACTCGATGCCGTCCACTATGCCGCGCGACGACAACAGCAGTGCGCAAAGGCATAATTCCTTGACGGCGTTGGCATTAGCGCCCGGCGTATTGAATACGACTACGCCTTTTTCGGCGTACTCGACGGTCGGAATGTTGTTGGTGCCGGCGCCTGCGCGCGCTACGGCGAGCACCGTGCTCGGCAAAGCGTAGCCGTGCATGTCGAACGAGCGCAGCATGACCGCAATCGGCGCTTTTACGTCATCAGACAATGTGTAAGCACCGAGCGCAGATACTGCGGCGGGCGAGATGGCGTTGAGTTTAAGTATCGTTTTGGTGTTTTCGGCCATAATGAAATTCCTTTATATATATTAAGCTTTCGATTTGAAGTCTTTCATGTATTCGATGAGGGCATCGACTCCCTCTTCGGGCATCGCATTGTATATAGACGCGCGCATGCCTCCGACGAGGCGGTGGCCCTTGATTGAAACAAGCCCGCGCTCCGCCGCGCCTTTTACAAACATATCGTCAAGCTCGGCGCTCGGCGAGACGAATGGTACGTTCATCATGGAGCGGAACGGTTTTTGCACGTCGTTGCGGTAGAAGTCGGACGAATCTATATAGTCGTACAGCTTTTTGGCCTTGCGTTCGTTCACCTTTTGGATAGCTGACACGCCGCCGCACTCTTTGAGGTATTTCAGCACTTCCATGACGACGTATGTGGAAAAGCAGGGCGGAGTATTGTACAAGCTCTTTGCCTTGACCTGATCGGCGTAGCGCAGCATGACGGGGCAGTGCGAGTCGGCGCGGCCTATCATATCGTGCTTGACTATGACGACGGTCACGCCCGCAGGTCCTATATTCTTTTGCGCGCCCGCGTAAATGAGCGAGAAATCCTTGACGTTTACCGTCTGGCTCAAAATCATGGACGACATGTCGCATACGAGCGGAACGCCCGCCGTGTCGGGCGGAGCGGTGTAGCGCGTACCGAAAATGGTGTTATTGTAGCAGATATGTACAAAGTCGGCGTCGCGACGGAACATATCGGGCGTTGTATGGGGTATATACGTGAATTTGGCGTCCTTGCTCGACGCAACGACCTTAGCGTCGATAAACCGCGCGCCCTCTTCGTACGCTTTCTCGGCGAAATTGCCTGTGACGATGTAGTCGGCCTTTCTCGACACCGTGCCGATATTAAGAGGAACGGCTGAAAACTGATTAGTCGCGCCGCCCTGAACGAAAATTACATCGTAATCGTCGGGAATGCACATAAGTTCACGGAGCAATGCCTCCGCCTCGTCGTTTATCTTCTCATACGGCTTGGAACGGTGGCTCATCTCCATGACCGACATGCCCGAGCCGTTGTAGTCGACGATTCCGGCCTGAACGCGTTTTAGCACCTCTTCGGGCAACATGCTCGGCCCTGCGGAAAAATTGTATACACGCATAGATCTTCCTCCTGAATGACTTGATTAATAATATCATAAATATAAATGAAAAGCAAACGAAATGGGTGATGAATTGTACGGCAAAAGCGCCGCAAACAGTTATGACAGGTGATAGCAGGCGAGAATTATCGGCCGTTTTGCAGTGATTTAATAAACAATTTCGCCGTGGAAATTCCTCGAATTACATATTATATATCGGTTTGAGCTTTTACGCCGCTTTTTCGCCGAGTCGGCCGTTTTTCCTTATATATATCCGAGTCGGCCGTTTATGTGAAAAAAAATCGGCATTTTCCCGAAATCGCGCCATTTAGCCTATTTTTTTATTCTTCGGGGCGTGAAATTGTGAATAAATTGTGAATAAACACCAAAAATTGTGCGAATTTTTTGGGACGAGATATTGACAATAGACAATAAAAGTATTATAATACGAGAGTGCATATTGTCGAATAGTGTATATTCGGCGATTATGCTTACCCGAAAATACCTTATCGGAAGGCTGATCTATATGAAATCCGTAACAAATTCACGAAAATTTAGAGCGCGAATTATATCAATAGCGACGTGCATAGCATTGATTTTATGCACGGCTTTGTCGTTCTGCTTTGTAAATACCAAGCCGATGAGGTCATCGGCCGAAGATGTAGTCGGAGCCGAAACGGGCTTGCGCTTCGTTCAGGTTGCGGCAGGTGAGGACTTTGCCATCGGATTGACATATGATGGCAGGCTGTTCGGCTGGAGTTTATTGGACAGCGGCTACGGACAAGATCCCGCCACGGCGGATTCGCTCGGTAAGTACTACGGCAAGACCCCGCGTGAAATACCGGTAATTTTCCGCGCAGGTCCCGGTACCGGCAATAATCCCAATACTTGGGGCGTCAATGCCTATCATGTTCCTCAGCCGGCCTCTACGAACAGGGCAACTACGATTAAGGAAATAGCGGCGACGCGCACAACCGCAGCGTTTATTACATACAACGGCACTATCTATACTTGGGGTAAGGACAAACTCGATGTCAGCGGATATACCAACGAGGGGTCGAACTTCCTGCTTTTGCGCAATCCGAACGACGCGACCAGCAATCCTTGGTACCTTCCTTATATAATCGATTACGATTATTACGGCAACGGTCTTGCCGAGCTCAACCTTATTCGTCCCACCGGCAATGACGTCGACAACCACGCGAGCATAGCCGCCGGTGAATACAATTATATTTTCTCGTTCGGCAGGGCGGTATACAGCGGAGTCAATAGTAAATACTACACATATGTTTGGGGCTCTTTGCTGTACTCGCAACGCTTTGGTGCAAAGACCAATGTAGGATCTAATGAGTATTATACCAGCGGCGCAACCGAAGGTAGCTATAACGATACGTCAAACGGTAGGGTGGTTTACCTTTTGCCGTATACATATTCCAATGACGGTGTTTCCATTGTTCGCGCTGTTGCCGGAGGTTATACCGTAGGAATCAACGGCACCTCCTATTCAAAAACGGGAATGACGTCACTTTCGCTCCGCGGCAAGAACTTCATATCCTCGGTTGCCGAACTCGGTTACAGCAACGAGAAATACACCGTGTCACGCACTGCCGCAACGCAAGAATTGAGCTATACGTACGGCAGCGACAACACGTCAACAACATCGAACGGCACTACGGAAATCAAATTTGCGGGCACCAACGTTTCAAGTGAAATAACCGTGAAAAACGCCGTTATCGGAAACTACGTTTCGTCGGCTTACAGCAACGGTTATATCACAGCCTCGCAAAACGGCGGAGATAACGACAACAGCGATCTTGTAATGGGTCGACTTGCAAGCGGCGGTGCGGCGCTCAGTTTCACGTCGCCCGACTTGAATAACGCTCGCACGGGAAGCGTTTACGGTGCGTTGGGTAATACTGCTCTCGGCGGAAATTACAAGTCCAATTTGCTCTATTACGACGTGTCTCTCGGATATGACGTAGGATACGGTATATCGGCCGGCAAGCTTTATTCTTGGGGTGACGATACCTACGGACAGAGCGGGCGCAATAGCAGTCTCGGTACGTATGCCGATGCTTGGGCAACCCCTGCCGCGGTCGGTACCCATATAATCCCCGCCGACAAGTCGGTCATTTCGGTCGCGGCCGGCAAGCAAATGTCGACTACAGCCAAGGCGTTTAATTCCGCAGACACGCTTACGGGCTCGGCTCAAAATTATAAGTTCTCCGACGCCGTATTGAACAAATACGACGTAAAAGATACGTCTACTTGGTACATTACCGGTGCGCTCGCTTCGTCAGGCGAGATATACGCTTGGAACTATGAGACGCGCAAGTCCGGCAATGCTTCGAAATTGGTTTACGGCGGTGGCAACGATGCCAACGCAATCGACAAGTTTGCCGCAGTATATTCAGGTTACGGCAACAACCTCTTCGCCGTTACTACGCTCGGTAAGGTAGTGCGCATCACGTACAAAGCGACGTATGATGACGAAGAAGGGAATACGATAACGGACGGAACGTTCGTTCAGGAAATTTACGACGACTTTATCGTTGCCGAGGGCATAGGCGTGCAATCGGGCAATTTCGCCGCAGGCAACTTGCTTGACCGCGACGGCAACGCGAAAAACAGCAAGGGCGACGCGATAGCACGTAAAGGCGATCCCGCTCCGGCTATTATAGTATATTCCGAGCTTAACAGGTGGGCGATAGCTAAACCCTCCGACAACAAGCTCGTATTCACAGTCGACACGAGCGAGAGAAAGGATCCCGATCTCGGCACGGCTACAATCTATCTCAACTCTCTGTCTGTCAGTCAAGATACTATTTTGCTCAACGACAATATCCCGACGGCAGGCGAGGTCGCATTGGGCGGCATCCGTTACGGCGTCGACAAAGAAGATCGCGGCTCGCTTGTTACGATAAACGGCATAGGCGACGTATATCGCATTCTCGATCCCGATGCAGGCGAGGTGAAATTCGTCAATACCACCGGCACCGACGGTGGCACGCGCTCGCTCACCCAGGAAGACCTTGCGCTCAAGTTTAGACTTGAAGGTGCTCCCGAGGGTACATATATGACCGAGAAGCAGATAGGGTTTATGTTCGATTACGATGTCGTGTACAGCAAAGAATTCGGCGTCGGCATTCAGATTTCGCCCAAGCAATCGTCTCAAGAGCTGTTCGTCTTGGTGGACTTCTATGTAGCGCGCTACGACAGCGTTTCCAATTTCACCATATCGAACGAGGTTGTTCAAGGCTATTCCGCTCAGAATGTGACGGACAACGCTATCTATTATGATTACAAGCCGTTTACCTTCCGCTTCAAAATCAACAACACTCCCGCATACGCACATATACAGGATTTCCGTACGATTGACAACGAGCGTGACGGCGATTCGTACATACCTCTTCTCGATCCCAACAACGAGTACAACAGATACTATTCGGTTGCTCTTCAGGACGTTTCCGGCGGCGTGGAAGCGCTTGCGAAGTACCTTACGGGAGATGACACTGCGGCAAGCGCAATTGTAAATGACGTCATCGACGCAATGAAGATTGCCGACCGCGCGGACGAAATCACCGAGGAGATGGCCAAGGGCGGACTTACAAGCTATCCCGCCAAGTCGCGTATAGAAGCAGGCGATCTCAAATATTATCTCGGCGCAGATAAAGTCAACAACTATTATGCCGACAAGTACCAGTACCTATTGACCGACCGTGACGCAGACATCTTGATTTTGGGCTCCGGCTCGGTTAATCAGATTGTATCGGGCGGTGCGAATTCGGGCGCTGTCGTATCGTCTCGCGCAACAATAAGCATCAAGAATATCGATATATCGAGCGCTGTTGACGAAAATATCAAGGCGCTTGCTACCGACTTCAACAATCGATACGGCATTTACGATATTGTTATCACAGAAGACAAAAAGCTTTCGTTCGACTACGAGATAGTCAGATTCAAGGCTGTAGGCGCGACGGGAACGCTTAGGTATACAGGCGAGGATATCACCGGATTCAACACGTCTCGGTCGGGCAATGCCTATATCAATGTAAACATATCGGCAACCGAATACAGCGATTTCAGCGCAAGCAATTATACGCCAGCATTTACGAAAGGCGCGACGAGGAACATCAACAACGCGTTTGCCGTATTCTCGCAACCTTCGCTTAGACTTAAGTCGGCGTACAATGTAGACGGGCAGACCATTTACGGCTCGTCCAAGGCTACGCACACATATACGGAGACGATAACGTCTTTGAGCGTGGGCGGCACGTGGACGAAGAACTTGTCCGAATATGTGGAAAACGTCGGTGCCAAGATGGGCGCTCTCGGCGTTACGAGCGAGAGCTCCGCGATCTATTTCTCATTCAATGACGGACACTCCAACTTTGCGGGCTTCAATGACGGCTTCCATGACGAGACGAATAGTAGCACGAAGATCGTCACGCTGACCGCGGACACGATCACGGTCAGTCCCACTACGGCGCACCCGATCAACTTCCGCGTGACCATACAGCGTTTCCACGGTACCAACAATACCTCTACCTTCGGCGACGACGAGAAAGTAACGCTTATATTCAACTTTACTACAATTGCCGACTTCTCATTCACGCTCTCCGGCGGAAGAACGAGCTATGCTGTGGACAGCCTCTCGACGTGTAACATTCTCGGCGGGGAGAACTCCCTCATCGAGAAGATGATTAATATAACGCCCGTCAGCTTCGAATCCAAAATCAAGATAAGCGAGCCCCAATCGAGCGACCTTACCGTCTTGACAGTAAGTAAGACAGGCGATACGACGTTCAACATCAATCCCATCTCTTCGGGACAGGCAACGGTGATGATCGTCGCTACGGTATACAATAAGTCGCGCGTCATCACGCTTGACTTTAACGTATCCGGCCTTACAAGTATTTCGGGCAGTATAGAACTCATCGACACGTCGTATGTGTACATAAACAGCTTGATCGGTGATTTGCGCGATGCCAACTACTTTAACACGCGTATCAACAATTACGGCATTCTGTACGAGGATATCGACGAAGAAACGGGTATGCCCAACGCCGTATATTTCACTAACGAAGATGGCGAGCGCCTCGAAGGATATCCGACGTACATCAGATCGGTGCGCTTTATGCACTACACGCGCGGCTCAAGTAATCCTCGTATAGCCATCGAATTCAATACCGACGCACATCAGACCTCGGGAACTTATTATCTCCGCGTGCGGTTTGCCGATAAATCGAGATGGAACGACGAAAAAGGCGCGTATGCTCAAGCTGTCGAGGCGGGTGACACCGTGCTCGAAACGACGCAACGCGTTGTTTCCGCAAAACGCATAGTGCCCGGCGACAACGGCGAGGCCGTTTACACGATTTCCGCCGACGTCGACAGGGCGGTGGATATGGATTTGTCCAATCCGGACGACTATTGGTACACCAAGGGTATAAATACGGAAATGACGATTTATATCCCTGTAAAGATGCTTATGTCCAAAGCGAACGTTGCCGCGCCCGAAACGTACAAGATATTCCTTGTAACGTCTACGGTCGAGGCTGCCAAGTATTTCAACTATTCGTTCGACAATGCGGGCAAGAATATCCTGATTCATCCTCTGTACGATACGCCCGAGGCGATGATGGTCAACGTTTCGGTGCGTTCCACAGACGCGATGTCGTCCGAGCCCAACTTGGTCGTATCCTTCCGTATCAGGACAGAGGGTATTTCGACCACACTGCCTAAGACTCAATACGTCACAATCTGGCTGGTCGCGTTCTTCGGCTCGTTCGGCGTACTGTTTATAATCTTCCTCATCAGAATGGTTGTGTATTGGCGCCGCCGTGCAAAACAGCGCGCGCTCATCAAGCGCAACCAAGAGCTTATCAAGATGCGCGACCGCGTGCATCAGAAAGCAAGCTCCGCTACAAAAGAGCAGCTTGTCAAGTCTAAGATGAAGATGGAAGATCCTAAGTATGCCAAGTTGTTCAACGAGATGAAGAAGGAGAAGCAGGCGGCAGTGACGGGCGGAGTCACGCTCGAGAATGCGAATCCTATTGACGCTATGATTGATAGCAGTCAGGGCAAGAAAGACAAAAAGAAGAAGAAAGGAGGCAAGAAGTCAATCGCCGATCTTAAGGCCGAACTTGCGGCCAAGAAGGCGGCGTTTGCGCAGGCCCAAGGCCCCGGCGGCCCCGGTCCCGCTAACGCGTTTGCCGGCGGAATGCCTCCGCAGGGCGATTTCGGCGGCCAGCCGATGGGAGGCTTTGATCCGGCCCAGGGTGGCTTTGCTCAAGCTCCGGGCTTTGATCAGCCGCCTCAGGGCTTTGACGGCGGCGCCCCTGCCTTCGAACCTCAAAACCTCGAAGTAGAGCCTATCGTCTTCGATGTTTCCGACAATCCGGGCATGTAAGGCTAAGGGGGATATCGAAATGCAAAAACAAACTATAAGAAAGAATTATATATTGATATTGCTCGTAACGGCCTTGCTCGCCGTAGTTTCCTTGCTCGCCGTATTCGCGTTGCGCGGTACCGATCGCGCATACGCGGCGGTCAACGAGGGTAACGAGGCGGTTTCGCCTACCGGTGCGCCCGAGATAACACCGTTTATTCTCGATGTCAACGGCAAGAGTGCCGAGAAGCTAACCACCGGATTGGAGCAGACGGCCGACGCCATTACTGCCAACAATGCCAACAACTTCAGTGTACGCAGGTTGTCGTCTTCCGCCGTCGTACAGGCTTACAACACCAAGCATGACACTAACTTGGTCCCCAATGAGTATTATTTCGTCATTGCTGGTGCGTCCGGCGCGCAATCGGGTAGGGTTGACAGCGGATACAACTCAATACGCGTCGACAGCTCCAAGTTTACCGTCACTGTCGAAGACTCGACTACGTATATGACCGTTACGGCGCTTGCGGCGACGAGCTCGACCGAATTCGAGCATTTCTCGGTACAGCTCGGAAAACGTCGCGACGGCAACGGCCTGTATTACGGCGAGTTTATCACTGTTTATTTCAACGTCAGAATCACCGATTCCTTCTTGCAATTTGACAATAGACCGAGCAGCGAGTTTCTGCTTGTCGGCAACGATTTGATCACGTCGCCGACTGCCGAAACCGATGCGACCAAGACCCCTGTTCACAAGCCGATTTTGAGGCTTGAAAACAACTCTCAAATCAAGATCAGTCTGGCGGATGTGCTCAAAAATCATATTCTTTACGAGCTCGGCGACAATGATGCAAACAACTACATCAAGCCCGTTCTTATGGAAGAGACCAACAGCACTTCGTACTGGGGTGTAAACTCGGTCAACAATTTCGTAATAAGCAACATCGATTTCAACCAAGCGATAGACAATGCTATTATGAACGACACAAATTCGCCGAGTGCTGACCCTACGGTTACGGCGAAACTTGCAATCACTACGTACATTATCAACAACTATTGCCAGCGCGTTAAGCCCGATCTTAGGACGGAGGCGGAGCGTTCGGCATGGTTCTGGGCGGATAATACCGTTCATAATATTCAGCTTGAATTGGGGCAGAGAGGCCAACCCAACAAGTCGTTTACCATTCTTATTCCCGTTCAATTCATACCGGCTAATCCTTTGCGCAGGAATGTTGACAAGAACAGGTTCAGCCTCAACGTGCTGTCGCAGTACACATTCGATCTTGCCAATTCCAAGATGCTGGACGGAGACGTCGCCGCAGATACGAGTGTAACGACCGCCGAAGGATACAAATCTATAATTGTTCGTCCTACCGACCTCGTCGAATATTCCGCGCCCGAGTCGTATGCGACTAACCGTAGCGATTATACGATCATGTCGTTCGACGCGGCTACTACGTCGGGATTCGGTCTCGATGTCGACAACGTAAACACGAGCGCGACGCGGTACGAGAACGAGTATTACATGATTGAAAAGATTATGGATACCGATGCCGACGGCATTCCGCGCAGGGAATTGGAAAATGATTTCCCCGACGCTTTCAAAATCACGGCCAAGAGCAATGCGTTTGTCAATATTACGCTCGGTGTAAGCTACTATGTTGCCACCGGCAGATGCTCTATCGAGAACGATATCAGGATTTCCATTCCACTCAATTGCTACGGCAACTATGTAGTTACTATTCCCGATATCAACAACAAGAAAGGCATTACTTACAATGTTTTGACGAGCGATATTTTCGGCGAGCTTCTCGACGCGGGATTCCAGATGAACAGCGTCGAATCGCTCAATACCGATCAGCTGAGCGCCCAATTCAAAGACAATATGCTCACGCTTACGCCGCTCGTCGACCGAATCAACGGTCAGACGACTGCGCGCATCCGCATGGAGTTTACCAACAGCAGCAGTCAGAAGATTGTCATCATCAGTGATTTGTTCGCAATCGATATCAAGGCGCAAGACTTCTTCTCGCTGTTTGACGCGGACTGGAAGGCGTGGCTTACCATTGCGGGCATAGCGCTTGGCGGCATTATCATTATACTGCTTATCGTATGGCTGTTTATCCATTCGATTTCCAAGCACAAGCAGGACGTCGCGGCGACTCAAGCGCCGGTGTCCTCGTACATTGTAAAACTCAATTCTACCATTGCCGCAACGCAGGCCCAACGCATGGCGGCGACGCAACCGTTCGCACCGTCCGCAACGGGCAATCAAATGTTGCTAAGCGCACCTTCGGCGACCCCTGCGGCCGATCCGAATACGCTCCAGCTCGCGTCCGGTAGTGGGGAATCGACGACCGATACTTCCTCTTCGACGACCGAACCGAAAACGTCCGAGCCGCGCGAAACCGTCAACGAGAACGACGAGAAGGCGCTATACGACAAGATCGCCGAGTATATTTCGGACGACGAGTTGCTCGAGCGTATCTTCAAAGAGAAGTACGAGCCGAAGGGCATGGTTCGCCGCACGTTCTTCAAGTCCAAGGATTTGCA
>JAFLVF010000062.1 GCA_022508425.1 Clostridiales bacterium
CCGGATCGACCGGAGGCTGCAAAGGCTGTTGTAGATACCCGAAGCTCTGGTAGCCGGTAGGCGTAGGGCCGCCTGCGAGCTTGAGCATTTGCTCTTCGATTTCCATTTCGGAGACGAGGAGCGCCTCGAGTTCTTCGCGCTCGCGCTTGCGCTTTCTTACAACCGCGATAATGATGATCATAATTATAATCGCGAGCACCACAAGTCCGAGTATAATAGCCCACATCACCTTGTTGGCCTCGAAGCTGGACGTAATGCGCATCCACATACTCGGCTCGGGCAAGTCTTTGTTGATGACCGTAAGCGTAAGAGGTACGGCCTCTTCGGTCTCGTCCATAACGGTTATGGTGATCTTAGCCGTGCCGCGCGCGTTAAACGTGATAGAGAGAAGCTGACCGTTATTCTCTACCGACGCCGCTATAAGCGACGGCTTTTGCGACTTGACCGACGTAATCTTGAGCACGTCGCCTTCGGGATCGGTAAAGATCTGTTCGGGACGCAACATCGCGGTATTGTTGGTGTTGAGCATAAACTCGGTGTTTTCCACAGCGTCAGTGTACCGAATGAACGTAATCTCTTTGTAGATCAGCTCGGGCTTGTTATTTTCGGCTATGGTCACCTCGAAGTAGTTTTCATACACCTCGTCGGGATTGGATTTGAGCGCATACTTGACGTTGACGGGTTTGGGCTGTATCGAAACCTTGCTCGCAACGAGCGTCCAAACGGGACTGCCCTCCTCGTGCGTAAGCTTTATGAAGTCGATTGATTCGCTTGCAGGTTCTACAGACAGTAGCACGTACGCGCTTGCGGGATTGAACGTAGCCGGAGACGCATTTTTCTGTCCCATAATCATTCCGCTTTCGCTTACTGCGCCGGTCGCAGCGTCTTCGCCCGATTCATTCTCGTCTACGATAGTGTTTTCTATGCTCGGGATAATCGAGTCAATCGATATAACCGAGGATTTACCGCGCGCGGTCGAAATGGAGTTGAGCGCCGTGATTTCGTTGGGGTTAAACACAACCTCGACGTTAATGCGGAACCTTACTTCTTCCGAATCGTTCGTAACGTTCTTGTCGCCGTCGGTAACGGTAATCTCTATCGCGCCGAGTCCGTAATACCCCGGCTTTGCGGTTAGCGTAAAGTCTTGGTTGTAGTCGCCCGATATGGAGAATGTGAACAATGCAGACGAGTCGACAAGCGAGTTTACGGCCGATCCGTTCATCTGGTCTTCGTCGGAATTGCCGCCCTTAACCTGCTCGACGTTGGAGTACAGCTGTTCGTAAACGACGTAACGCGACGAGTAGATACGCAGATAAGTATTTGCCTGATACTTGCTGTCGGGACCGACTATATCTGTTGTATCGTTGGGATCGCCGATGTAGTCGCCGATGCTTAACGTCTTGCTCTCGGGAGGATTTGCCTTTTCGTTGGAAGTACCTACAAGAGTAATCGTCGTGGTGTCCATTCCATCCTTGACGAAAGGCTTGCTGTTCATAAGCGTAACGTTTACCGTTATGAGAATACCGTTGGTAGATACGCTTGCATCCGCAGAACGGTCTATAACTCGCACCAGCACCGTTCCGGAATAGCCGCGCGTCGCCGCAATAGGAGTAATAACAAATCCCGTACGGCGGAATTTATCGCTACCCACCGGCGATACTGTCGCAATAGCCACCTTTGTATCGGTCTGCCTGTTAAGGTAGTGATTGACGGTAAGCGTCGAGTTAATAAGATACTCGTAGTCGATACTTTCGGGACCTTCTACGAACATATACGAATCGGTGTCGGCCTTGCCCTTTATGTAGTCTACGTCGCTCATAAAGTCGTCGAGCGTTACGTTGAGAGACTCGCCGAGAAGGACTCGAGCGTTTAGCGTGTATGCATTGCCCTCGTCGCGCGTGAGCGTGTAGCCTACGCCGGACGTATCGGAATAAGAGCTGAACTCGTCCTTAGCGGTCGATGGCGTATTCTTTACGTACAGATTGATAATTGTCGTGCAAGTGCCGCCCTGCGTATCCTTGCCGGTGAACTTGATGGGAACAAACACGGTGTCGAGATACTTACCTTCCTGCACCTCGTCCATACGACGGTTAATGGTGATAGTAAGCTCGCTCTTTGCGTTGTCGATAGAGACCGTAAACGAGCGCGGCTTACCACCCTCGCCCGGCGCCCAGTCGAGTGCGGGACGCTCGGCAAGAACGTCGGCAAGCGCGGTCCTGTAGTCGGCGTCGCTTAACTCGTTGTTGAAGCCTTCTACGATAACCTTGTCGCCGATATCGGAATCTCTGAACATAGAGCCGTACGGATCGTTCGGGTCGTGAATCTTAAACGTATGCGAATCGCCCTTCGCGCCGGTAAAGCTCAAGGTGTTGACCGTGGTGTCGGTACCGGACGGGTGCGGATCGGAGTTGTTTACTTTGAGCATAAATACCGAGCCCGCCGAGAGCGATGCGCCGACGCGCTGTGCGTCGCGCGAAATGCTCATTTGCTTATCCACCTCTGCGTACAGCAACAGCTTTTGATCGAGCGTTGCCGTAACGGGCGTGAACATAATGGACGCGCCGTCGTCAGCAAATGTGAATTCGACGTACGAGTTTACAACCGAGAGCAACGCCGAATCTACGTCCGAACTCGGAATTTGCGTTACCCTTTGACCGTTGCGCGTAATACCGCCGATTAGGTAACTGCTTACCGCATTGCGGTCGCTGAATTTAAACGTGTTGTTTCCGTCGCCGCGTACGAACAACGGTTTAAGCTCGTCGTATGTGAGCGGCACTCTTGCTTCGCCCGAAGACTTCATTAACGCGTACAGGCGCACGGTGTAATTTTGCTTTACCTGCGCTACAGCCGCGTCTCTGTCGACTATAGGCGAAACGGTGTTGCCATCGGTACCGTTATTGCCTGCGAGGTCTACCAACGCGTACTTCGTCGCGGTAAATGCGCCCGTCTTATCGTCGTTTCTGCCGTTGTAAACGTCCTGACTCTTAACGTGTACTACGTGCGAGCCTTCAAGGTACGCTTTGTATCCGGCGTCTGCGGCTGCGGGAACAATTGAGTTTTCCATATCGGAATACGTAATATAGATATGTAGCGTAACTTTAAGCGCATTCCTCAGAACATTGTTTCCGCTGTCCGCAATATAGAACGTGAGCGTTTCGTAAGATTTCTCGGGATTGTAGCCGGTAGCTGTTACCCTAAAGCTCTTTCTATCGTCGGAAACGCGAACTTTAAACAGCTTGTTGTTGGCAATGTATTCGCCGCCGTCGATATCCAAGGAACCGTAAGCGTCGGCAAACATACCGTTGTTGTAAAGCGTCATTGCCTGGGTTTCGCCCTCGCCGTCGGGGTCTTTGGCGACGGCCGTCATATAGACGTCTAAGAAGGTGAACGCCTCCTTTTGACCGATACCCTCCAAGTTGACAATCTCGCTCTGCTTGCCTGTGCCCGCCGACGGAATAAGGTACATATTGTACGTTCCGTTGGTGTACTGCTCGGAGACGTTGTTGTAAGCGGTTTCGAGGTGAGCTTCCGTAATATAATCACGGTCAGTCTTATTTAAGGTGTCGCGATCTTGGCTTTCCCAGTCGCGCGCAATGGGACCGGTGCTGACTACGGTTATGTAGAAGGTGTGCTTTACCATTACGTTGGGACCGTCTTTACCGTCGGTTTCGCCGTCGACAACAGTTACCTCAAGCGGCACTTTGTCGCATGACGACTGAGCGGTTACGGTAATACCGATGTGGTTCATAGTAACGTTTGCGGGACCTTCGACGTCCACGGAATCCCTATACAACGCGGTAAAGTTATTCCTAATGGATAAGCCGCCTATACGAAGCGTCCAAGGCGTATCGTCGTTTGCGAGACCGATATAGCCCATATTAAAGTTGGCCGGTCTGTCGCGTCCGTCTTCTCCTGGTACGGTGGTGTCCGAAACAAAGGCGTCGCCGCAACGCATTGCCGAATTGTTGGACAAGAGTTTATCGTAGCTGTCTTCTCTCGTTCCGCTCACAGCGTTTTGACGATGTATCCAGGACGCTTTTGTGGCCGACTGCTTAAACGCTATCGAGCCCTCGTTTTCGTTGAGCCTTTGTGAGCCGGTGTCCGCTTCGGGATTGGTAACAAGACCGTTGCCCGTTACGTAGGCACTGCCGCCGACAAAGTTTTCGTAATACGTCGTAAGCATGGTAAAGTTGTCGCCGACGCGCATCGTGAGCGAAGTTTCGCTCGTCGTAATGTACGGCGTCTGGTTGGAAACGTTTACCTCGAATACTATAGTGTCACTGTAAGCGCCGGAACTGTCGTAGAATCTTACAGGGAACTCGAAAACATTTTTGGTTTGTATCTTTCCGTCTACAAGCTGAGTGGTACGCCTGTTAACCGTAAAGTTGAGATAGTTGTTTGAGGGAACCTTCTCTTTAAAAGGAGCAGACGGATTTGCGACGGGCATCCACATACTTACGTCGGGTTCCATATTGTCCGACGTAGTAAGACCGCCGGGCTTAGTTGAGCTCCACTCGTCTACGTATGAGTACAACGATTTTAGGTAATCGCCCGTTTCGCGCTGAATGCCGGACGTGAACTGTGAGAACTGCTCCTCGGTAACGAGCAAGCGGTTACGGCCTGTATTGTACTCGTAAATATCGTGGTCGTTTACAATGTCGTACAGGTTGATCTGCACGCTCTGCGAGATTGCAAGCGTAACGCTGTACCTGCGTCCGCTCGTCTCCGCCTTACCTACGTTTTTGAGAGTCGGGGTCGTGTTGGTTACCCTGATGCGGAACTCCATAGCGACAAACGACGCTTCGTTAAAGCCTACGCCGCAGCTGTCGTAAATGAGTATGCGAAGCGGATAGTAAGCGTACCGCATAGTGTACTTGTTTTGTTCGGAGCCTTCCGTGAACACGATTCTAAGTCCGCGCGTAGCGTAAATCTCTTCGAGCCTGGACTTTGTAATTCCGCCTATAGTATCGGTAGTGCCTTCAACCCACGCGGAGCTACCGACGGTCTCTTTAAGCACCAGCTCGTTAATCGCCGTTCTGTTGTTGGCGTTTAGACTTAGATTTCTGCCGTTGTTGGACAGCGTTAAGCCGAAGTAGCCGCCGTACCTATACTGTCCGCCGTTGGGGTCGTACGCGGCAAGCTTTTCGCGGTTGCCCAAAATCTGTACGTTAGGTGTGCTTGCATCGGCATTATAGTAGTTTGCCATAGATGCCTGCGCCTCGACGGACTTGGCCGTATTGACAAACTGACGGCCGTCAAGAGTACCCTCGATTTCGCCGTCAAGCGTCGCAGGTCTCGACTTATCGGACTTCCAGCCCGCGTTGATTGACTCGTCGAGGAAGTACGCATAATCGCGGTACTTGCCGTCAGCCGAATAGTCATCGTCCTTGTAGCGGATTTCGTTGACGCCCGAGGCGGCCGTTTCGCCCGCTTTGAGCAGCGTGAACGCCGCCGAACCGGACGAGCTCATTTCTACGTCGGTATAGTACGTTTTGAGCGTGGCGTCGTATTTGAGCTTATTAGAGTCGCCGCCCGATGACGCGACAAGGTCGAACTCGGTATTGTAAACCTTGATAGCTACCGAAACGGAGCGCGTATCGGTGGACATGGTATAGTTGCCGGAAGAACCGCCGATGCTTATTTGGTTGCCCTGCGATTTGGCAAGCCTAATGGTGAGCGTAAGATTGTTTACACCCGTTCTCATATCCTTTTTGGAGAAAATAAGACCGAAGTTATGCTCTATAAGGTTTTTAGCCTGCTCTTTAAGGGGCATTAGCTGTTTGTTTGCAATCAAATCGGAATCATCGAATCCGAGCGACACACCCTTATCGTCGACGGCGGGTATTGCAAGCAAGCTGTTGTAGAACGGCTTGCTGTACTCGTCGTTAAAGTACCTATCCGCCGCGGTCTGCGAGTCGGAGGTAAGATCAAACGTGTCGATATTGATGTAAGGGTTGGCGCTTAGCGGGTTTACGGCGCCGGTGCCCGTCCATGTGGTTACGCCGTCGCTCAGCGAAATAGCGGACGCAATATCTCTGAGAACGCCCTTGCTGTAAGTAGTAGCATTGGGGTTGGACATATCCTTAATGACGTTGTATCCTACGTAATCGCTGTTGTAAAGAATGGTGGTATTGCCATCCTGAGGCTTGTTGATACCGGCAGGCGCCGCCATTGTTCCGAAGAAGCTCATCGGAACGGCAACTTCCTTGTAACCGTCGCCGCCGCTGTTTTTGACGGAAGGTATTTCTATAACCGACGGGTATTTATACGCCGTCTTAAAGTTATCTTCGGTTGCATCGGAGTACTTAACGCCGTCGCTACCCGTAGGCATATAAACGGTGTTGCCTGCGTCCTCGTCGCCTACTTTTAAGTTGGGAACTTCTACAATATAGTAGTCGTTGTACGCCGCGAACTCGTCTTTTACGCGGATACCCGTGCCGGAAACGGACAGATACACCTTAAACGGATTCTTTCCGTTTTCGTAAAGACTGCGTATGACTTTTTCATCCGCGACGTCCTGCGTGCGGTCTACGTTGTAAGCCGTCTCGAGACCCGCTGTATCGCCGCCGTAGCGCGCGTCGTCGCGTATGGAGAATTCCATACCGAGCTTTTGACCCGCCGTCATAGCGATACCGGACTGGAGCGAGAGCGCCCAGTCACGAGCGACCCAGCGGCCGTGTTCGTCGAAGTACTTGGACATAGCCGCCTTAAGCGCTTCGGCGCTTTCGGCAGACTGAGCCGCAGTTACTATCTCCTCTATTACGCCGTCGCGGTTGATTAGCTTTTCTCCGTCGGAGAACCACAGCGCCGCGTTGTAGTTTCTGTCGGTTGAGGTCTCGGTAGGACTTCCCACGCGATCGCCCGTTCCATCGTGCTTATACAGCAGTACAGCATACGGAGTGCCGGACGTTACCACGTTGCCGGTGGACGTCGGGAACGCCGTTTCGGTGGAATGGAAGGTTACTTCGGGCACAGCGGCGCCGAGCGCGGTTCTGAGCGCGTCTGTGTTGCTGTAGTTTTCCACAGCCGACATATTGAGGTTGACATAGTTGCCGCCGTATAGGCCTATCGTGCGCGGCGAGAGAACGGCGCCGTGAAGCGCGTCGGTGTCGCTTGCGATTAGCTTAATATCCGCGTCTACAGCGCCCTTTCCGCCGCTTGTCGTCGACTTTTTCAAGAGCGACGCGGCTGTTTCGGAGCTTGCGACGTAGCGCGTGCGGCTGATGTCGGAGTTGCTCGTCGATTCTACCGACCAGGTATCGGTTTGGAAACCGTCGTCGGTTTTGTTGAGAACGGGTTTGGAGTTGAATACCTCTACCTGCTTATAACCGAGCGAATCTCCGCCGCGGTTATCGGTGGCAAAGAAGTACACATACACGCCGTTCTTTAGATTGCGCGTAGAGCCGATTGCACTCACGCGCATAGTAGTAGGCGAAACAATCTCCGCACCTACGTAATACTCGGAGAGCAGATGATCGTCGTCCTCGGTATCGACAAGGTATTTTCTGTTTTCGGGTTTTAGCGCAAAGCCCTGGAAGTCCGCCAAATCTATTTGCAGATCGGGCGTGTTGGCGATTATTACGCCGTAGCTCTGAATATACGAGAGCGTGTCGAGGTCTCCGTCCTCCATAACGCTGTTTATGTCAACATTGTCCTCCGTCATCGCCATCTTGTCGTCGATAACCGTGTCGGTGGAGGTAGCAAGCCTGACAGCGCTCGGGTCGACAATAGTCGGCGCGGAGTTTACAATGTCTATAATTACGTTGATGTTGACGGTTTCGGACTCGGACGAAGCGCCGAACTTGTCGCGCACGGTAAGCGTGAGCGTGAGCGGCTGGAGAGTACGGGTATTAGTCCTTATAAGAACAAAGTCGAGATCGTATGTAGCGGTGCCGATTTTGACAGCGCTTCCCGTTTTGTAGTCCGCGTAAGAACCGAGCGAGGACCTGCCGCTAACCGTAAAGGAGGGTTCGCCGCTCGAATCTGCGCCGCTCGATAAGCGGGTATACGGATCGAACAAATACGCGTCGTCCGCCGTGCCCGTGTATGATGTACGCTCAAAATACAGCCTGTCGTTGTAGACGTCCTGATCGTGCAACATATAGGCGTTGTCGCGTCCGTCGTCCGCATTGGTTACCGTAAAGCTGTCGCCCGAGAACGTGTCCGAATCGGGCTTCGCGCTCACGTTCTTTAATGTGCTAAAGCCGTTTATCGCGCTTAGGACTCCGCCTATTTCCGAGCCGTAATCGTTGTATGAGGAAATATTGCGAAGCAGACCTTTAACCTCTATGTCGCCTGCGACGGTATCCGCCACGGCATTACCGCTCGCGTCGAACAATCCGTTTTTGTAAACGCCCGACAAGCTGTTGAGTGTAAAGCCGTTCGTCAGAACAACGCCCTGCTGACGAGTGTACAAATCGTAGTCGACGACAAGGTCGTAAGGCGTTATCATAAACGTCGATTTAACGGGAACGCTGAACCTAATCGTGGGATTTGCCCTGCCCGCTTCGAATGCAACCTCCGAAGTGGACGAAAGCGTAGCCTGAGCGACGTTGCCGATTGCGCCGTCGTCGGGCGTAGGGAACGTCGATTCGCCGGACGTCTTCATGCGAATAGCTTTAGGCGCGGTATCGTTTACTCGAATACCTATATTAACGCTTGTTGTAGAGTCGTTGTTGCGAGCGCTGTCCCACACGCTGACTTTTGCGTACACCCACCTGTTCATAGTGGACGATACGAGTGTTATTTTAAGTCCGTATATCTGGTAATAGTTGGTGCCGTTTTTATTTAAGACGTTTCCGAGATCGAGCTTTTTAACGCCGTCGGGAACACTTCCGGTAGAAGTAAACGTCGCGGCGATACGGCCGAACTCTGTCGTAGAGCCGTAAACTGCGAAGTACCTCTCGGGTATAAACAGCTCGAGCGGCTCGATTATTGCGAATTTTTCGTTGTTTGCGTCGCTGACGGACTGAGAAACCGCTTGCGCAAACTCGCCTGCGGCAGAGGCATCCGAAGTGGCTTTACCTGCGCCGAAGTTGAGCGTGACAAGCTCGTTCAGCTTGGCATTTCCGCCTTTAGTCGCCCAAGCGGAAAGTGCGGTGGCTGTTGCGAAGTTGTCCTCGTCTATTGCGAGCGCTTGAAGTCCCGTGTTAACGAGCTCGCCGTTTTTCTCGTACAATCCGATGGGAAGCGACGATTTAGCGTCCGTCGGCGTTACGCCCATAGGCGAGAAGTAGAACACGTCGCCGGGATTTCCGCTCGCGGACGGAATTTCGGTAAGAACGGTTTGGTCGCTATACGCGTTGGTAGCAGTACCGGTAGATACCGGCTTTTTAGGCGCGGTAGAACTCTGACCTTGCCCTACCGTAAACGCTATAGGCAGCCAAATACCGTCGTCGGCAACCTCGCTCTTATCTATTATCTTTACAAGCAGATAGAAGTGACCGGGATTGACTACGGTAACCCTCTCGCTCGTAGGAGACGATGTCGAACCTTTGGTGTAAACATTAGACGACGCCGCCGTACGCTCGAGCGCGTACTGCGAATAGCTCGAACGCAGTCCCGTGACCTTAATGTTAAGCCCGGTAAACTCGTACATCATAAACGAATCGACGTGCGAGCTTCCCGCTTCGGCATTGTCTCTGTCGTATGCAATCGCCTTGTTAAAGCCGGTCGGCACAGTGCCTGTTGCCGTCTCGTGAGCGTTGCTTATATTGTCGCTGCCGTAAGTTACGTTGTAATACGAGGCGTTGGAGTTAGCTCCGCCCTTTCCGACAGTAGAAACTACGTCGCCGTACTTGTCGATTTGAACAAATTCATATTCCGGAACAACAATCTTTTCTATCATGTGCGTGTCGGTTGTAAGATTGTTGCCGAGTATGTCGATATCGTAGAAGAAATCTTTTATGTTAACGGTTTTTTGCCCGCCGATATCGACGTCCACTACGTTGTTTTTCGCGTCCAAAACGGGACGTATGTTGTCGATATGGAAGTTGACTTCAACCTTTATCGCCGTAGTCGCGCCGTTGTACGTAATGCCTACAGGCTCGCGGTTGTACGTTCCGTTAGGCGCGGCTGTCTTTTCCACTATATAAATTGACCAAGTGGGGTTATACCAATCGGGCGACGCCTTTACGGCGCGTATCATAATATTCGTATAGCCCTTTATGGCGGTGCCCGTCGCAGGATTAGTAACCGATTGCGCATAGAAGTTTGTAGCCGCCGGAAGCGTATAGCTGTACGGTAAAGCGGACGAGACCGTCTCCGTATCGGGAACAAACAGCGCCTGATAATGGTTCTTGTCGTACCCCGTCAAAAAGTCCTTTACGCTCGAGTTTGTGCTTAATAAGTCTTGCACGGAAATATCCACGCCCGTGTTCATCTGTAAGGGCTGTTGGACGGTTATGGCAAACTTAGCGCCGGTAGTGCCGTGCGTTTTGGAATAAATCTTGCCCTGCGCGGCCTCCGTCGCGTTTCCTGTTTCGGACATGCCGAATCGATACGTAAAGTCCAAATTACGCCCGGACGGATCGAACTTATACGTTATGCCCGTCTTATTTTCCTGCGTATTAACTTTAATCGTGTCAAAACTGCACGTGATAGAGCTTACGCAATATCCGCAGGTTGCAAGTGAACTCGGGCTGAAATTGTCGCGCACGACCGCGTAGAGCGTTATCTTGTTGTTTGCCGCTATGCCGGTCGTCACTCGCGGCAGGCACTTAAAGCTGTTTATTCGCAGTGTAGAGTTGTTTGTAAATGTGTAATTTACGTAATCCTTTGCGTCTATCGTGCAATTGGCGTCGAGATAAAGCTTTGCCGCAGTAGACGACCAGCTGAGGTCGGTCTTGCTGTTTGCAAAGTAAACCTTATCTGCGGTACTGCCGTAGTACGGCGCGTCGTTGTCGGTAGCGAGCTGAGAAGAAGTGTACTGAATGTAATTGTTTGTGCCGTCTGTTGCCGCACCCTTCTTTTGCAATGCGGAAACGGTTTGATTTTTGGCAACGGGATCTCTGTTTACGCTTACGACGGTAATGCGCGCATAGCCGTCGCCGCCGTCGTTGCCCCAGCCGTAGCCCGCATGGCTCGTGGGGTACGTGGTGACCGCCCAGTTTTCGCACTTTCTGCCTGCCGTGCCCCAGCCCGTGCCGCCGGG
>JAFLVF010000063.1 GCA_022508425.1 Clostridiales bacterium
GAAAACCCGTTCTTCACGACGTTTCCATATTCGCAAAGCCGGGGCAGAAGGTCGCTTTCGTCGGCGCTACGGGCGCGGGCAAGACGACCATAACAAACCTTATAAACCGCTTTTACGACATTGCCGACGGCAAAATTCGCTACGACGGCATAAATATCAACAAGATCAAAAAGGCCGATTTGCGCCGCTCGCTCGGCGTGGTGTTGCAGGACACCAACCTGTTTACAGGCACTGTGATGGACAATATCAGGTACGGCAAGCTGGACGCGACGGACGAAGAGTGTATTGCCGCGGCCAAGCTGGTCGGCGCCGACGACTTTATTACGCGCCTTCCCGACGGATACAACACGATGCTTTCCTTCAACGGCACCAATCTGTCTCAAGGTCAGCGCCAGCTCGTATCGATAGCGCGCGCGGCGGTTGCCGATCCGCCGGTAATGATTATGGACGAAGCCACGTCGTCTATCGACACTCGCACCGAGCAGATCGTCTCGCGCGGTATGGACGCGCTCATGCAGGGTAGAACGGTGTTTGTAATAGCGCACAGATTGTCTACGGTCAAGAATTCGGACGTAATCATCGTTCTCGATCACGGCAGGATAATAGAGCGCGGCAGTCACGAGAAGTTGATTGAAGAGCGCGGGCAGTATTATCAGCTTTACACCGGCGCGTTCGAGCTGTCATAATAAGGAGTCTATGCACAGCTCGTGCACCGAACAGTCTCCTAATACTCGGTTTAAAATTTAATAATTTTCCAACAAAATAATATAAAACTGTTGATTTTATATCATTTGAGTGGTATTATATCCATAGAAATGTCAAGGAGGTTTTTTGTCATGAAAAGAAAATCTATTGTGGCAGTATTTTTGGCACTTGTCATGTCGGTAGTGGCGGTGTTCGCCCTTGTCGGTTGCGGCGGTGGCGGCGGTAGCAAGGACAAACATGCGGTTGACGACTCGTTTGTCGGATGCATATCGTCCGAGTCGTACTCGAGCGCCGACAGCGCCGTGCGTGCATTTTTGACCGAGGAGATTGACGGCGCGGCGACGCACACGACCTTTGTCGACGCCAAGGAGGGCAAAGCGCTTACCGCCAAAGAAATCGGCAATCTCGAGCTGGGTGACGAGATATCCGTCGATGATATCGACAGCGCGGTATATTACACCGTTACATACACGACAGACAATTATAGCGGTTACGGTATTTTGACGAGTGCGGACAGCGACGTAAGTTCGTATAAAATCGTCGTCATTAAGATAGGCTCGCGGTATTATTACTACGTTCCCGTCATGCCCAACGGCGGAACGTTGACCAAAAGCTATATCTCCATGGTCTGCGACCCGAGCAAGTACCAAAACGTCACAATCACCGAGACGTCCAATACCGAAGCGAAAGTATCTATGGGACCGCTCGGCAATATGACTTCCAATTCGGTGATAACGTCGATTACAGAGATAACCGAGGATAAGGTTCATCTCAAGATAGTGACGTCTATGGCGATGTCCATGGTCGGCGAGTCCGAGCAAGATGAAGCAACGATGGAGTACTACATCGTCAAAGTCGGCGATTCGCTTGTCGCGTACTATTACGACGATGACAGCGAAGAGTGGAGACGCGGCGGCGGCGCTACGGACTACAGCAGTATAGAAGAGGTGATAAAAGAGGCGTTCAAGTTTGACCACAGTTATTTCGAGCGCACAAGCAGCGGTTTCAAGATGTCCGAAGGCAAGCTAGAGCAGTATCTCACCGATGTAATGGGAAGCAGCTTCGAAGCCATACTTGATATGGGGCTTGAGATCAATAAAGCGAGCGCAGAGTATTATGTCAAGAACGGCAGGCTTGACGAATCTGTAGTAAACATTTCCCTGGGTGTTTCGATGGGCAGTTTAGGGACTACGGCAAAAGCGACAGCACATGCCACGTACACCAAATTCGGCACGACGAAAATCACGCTCCCGTTCTCTGTAGAAGAAGAAACGCCTGAAGAATAATCAAATAAACTTAAATCCGCGATTGACAGATGTACAATCGCGGATTTTGTTTCGCACTTTTGGTGTAGTAACGAAATTTCGGTACGATTAATTGTTTATTTCGCGTAAAAATTCGTACAGTTCGTCGAATGAGCCGTGCGGATATGCCGATATATCCTCGTTATTCTTGTTGATAATGCAGTCGGTCAAGAGGAAAACACGCATACCTAAGTTTCGCGCCACCATGTCCTCGCCGACGTCGTTTCCTATCATCACGCACTCGTCGGGAGCGACGTTTAGCTTGTCGCATATTTCAGTGTAATAGGCGAGATTGGGTTTGCAGGAATGTGAGTTTTCGTATGTAGTGACGAGTTCGAAATCGGTAGGTTTCAGCCCTGCCCACGCTATTCGCGCATTGGTCGCAACGGCGGGGAAAATGGGATTGGTCGCAAGCGCGACACGAAGCTCCGACGACTTGCACAGCGATATCACCTTTGCCGCCGAAGGAGAGTATCCGCACGCGCTCGACACTTTGGTAAAGTCGTTTGAGTAATAATCGTCGAACAGCCTTTCGTCGGTGCGCGCTTTGTCGCCGTACACGGCTGTAAACGCTTTCCAAAACAGAGTGTTGTTAGTGACTTCGCCGCTGTTTTTTATCATGTCGGCAGTGCCGTGCCAAATGACTTCTATCAGTTTTTTGTCATAGCCGAACGGTGAGAGCTTGCCGATAAGCGTGGAGAAGTACGCGGAAATAAACGCGTCCTGATCCATTGGCAAAAGCGTTCCGTCCAAATCGAATAAAGCTGTTTTAACGTGTTTCTTCATAAGCATTATAGGTTGTTTCGGGTGCACGCCGCAACCTATATCAAAGGTATCACAAAATAGGCTTGCCGTCAAGCCTTTGACTCGGCTTTGCGCCCACGTATGTGCAAATATATTCTGATAATGGGCTTTACAAACAAGGCGAGGTATGGTATAATTTGACTAATATATGTGATTGGCATTTTCGGCGTCGGTTTCTGATTGAATATCGAATAGTCACTCTGTCTGTATGAACTTACCGAAAACCCGAATATATCTAACAAACACAAGCGCTCTATCTTTTACCTAAGAGGTAGTATGTAAGAAATTTGCTACGACTGTGATAGGAGGTACATAATGAAAAAGAAACTTTTGGTTTTGATATCGGCGATTGTCGGTATTTTCTGTCTGACGTTCGGGCTGACTGGCTGCGGATTGTTCGGCGGCCGTTCCGGAGGCAACGGTGGCAACGGTGGCAACGGCGGTGGCGGCAGTAGCCAACTCGGTACGCCCATCGGTAACGGTCTGTACGTCATCCCCGTGTCCGGCAACGCATATTATGTCGGCGGATACGAGGAAGAAATAGGGACGAGTGTGACTATCCCCGCAGAGTACGACGGCAAGCCGATAACGGGCATTGCGGAGTTCGGCTTTCACAATTGCCGTAATCTTGTAAATATCGTAGTCCCCGAAGGCATTACTATGATCGAGGACTACGCTTTTGCGGAATGTTTTAATCTCGCTTCGTTGGAACTCCCGTCCTCGCTGACGAAGATAGGCACAGTGGCCTTTAGGCGCTGCGAATCGCTGACGAGCGTGACCGTGCCCGACACCGTCACCGAAATAGGCGAGAATTTGTTTCTTGATTGCAGTGGGCTTGTCAGCGTGACCGGACCCGCGGAGGTCTTCGGCCAAGGCAACGAGAATATGTCGATGTCGTACTTCAGTGGGTATTCTCATCCCAATCTCAGTAAAATCGAGGTGACTAAGGGCAAGCTTTTCGCATCGTTTTCCAGCTGTAAGCTGACCGACGTAACTATCCGCGGCGAAGTGACCGAGATAGGCGAGAGCGCATTCATGGATTGCACTCAGCTTGTAAATTTGACAATCGAAGAAGGACTGGAAACTATCGCCGGATTCGTCTTTTACGGTTGTACAGCGCTTACCGAGCTAGTTCTGCCCGAGGGATTGATCAGCATAGGGGAACGCGCATTTGACGAATGTAGGGGTTTGACCAAGGTAGTTGTCCCCTCGACGGTAGAATATATCGGAGACAATGTGTTTTTGGATTGTCCGAAGGTGGTGGAAGTAACATTGCCTTTCCTTGGCACTTTGAGGTATACCGATAGTGACGCAAAGCTACACTATACTTTCCAGGATTCCCCGCTTATCGAGAAGGTGACATTGACGGGCAGTACCGATCTCGGCTACCAAGCATTCTCATACTACGACAATTTGCGAGAAATCAATATTTTAGGTACCGTGGGGCATATTTACCGCGAAGCTTTTGACTACTGTCCTGCATTGGAAAAAGTCAATATCTCCGATTTGTCGGCTTGGTGCGCTACGCAATTTGCCGGCGAGGACAGCAATCCGTCGTACGTTTTGGGCAGTCTGTATCTGAACGGGCAGCCCATTCAAGGCGATTTGGTTATTCCCGACGGCGTAGTGCGCGTTTCGGATTACGCGTTTTGCGGGTTGGATGAAATTACTTCGGTCAAACTCCCTTCGAGTATTAAGTTTATAGGCCGCGACGCATTCTACGGAACCTCCGTCACTCGCATTGACGTCGAAACATTGAAAGATTGGTTTGGAATTTCATTTTCAGATGTTCTTTTGAGTACGGCCGATTTGTATGCCGACGGCTCTCTCGTCGAGGGCGAGCTAATCGTTCCCGACGGTGTTACCGCAATCAACTCGAATGCATTTTACGGCTATGACAAAATCACGTCGGTGACTGTCCCCGACGGCGTAACTTTGATAGGCAGTGGCGCTTTCTTCAATTGCACGGCTATTGCCGGCGTCGTGTTGGGCAGCGATGTTGCCACTATCGGCAGCTCGGCATTCTACGGCTGTACGGCGCTTGAGAGTGTTACGCTCGGCGACGGCGTGACGTCTATCGGCAGCTCGGCTTTTAACGGCTGTACGGCGCTTAAGAGTGTTACGCTCGGCGGGAATATAACATCAATAGGAAGCTCGGCCTTTAATAAATGTAACGGGCTGAGAACCGTAGATTATTTGGGTGACGTTGAAGGTTGGCTGTCTATTTCCTACGGCGATAGCACCTCAAACCCTATGAATAATGCAATCAATCTTACTTTTGAAGGGCAGAAGCTAAGAGGCGAACTCGTGATCCCCGACACAATCAAGACAATACCCGCTTACGCATTCAAAAACTGCACCGAAGTTACATCGGTAAAAATGGGCAGCGGCGTAACGTCTATCGGACAGGACGCATTTTCCGGTTGCACCGCGATAGAGAAGCTGTATTGCAATAATATCAATTCTTATCTCTCGATTACATACTCTTCTTTGTACTCCAATCCAATGTACTATGCGACAGAGCTGTATTTCGGCAATACAAAGGTGAGCGGGGCAATTACAGTCCCCAACGGGATTGAGAAAATTCCGGCTTATGCGTTTAGCGGGCTTGGCGAGTTGACGTCGGTCACTATACCGTCAAGCGTAACGTCGATAGGAACGAACGCCTTCTACGGCACGACGTTCGACAGGGTAAATATAACCGATTTGGGCAATTGGTGCTTAATCGATTTTGCCAACGCAAGCGCAAACCCGCTGTCGGTCGCGCAAAACCTATACGTCAATAATAACCTTTTGTCGGGCAAGCTTACCGTTCCCGGCACCGTCGCGAATGTAGGCAAATACGCATTCTATGGGTACGACAAAATAACCGAGGTTGTTATACCGAAAGGCGCAACTTCGATAGGCGCAAGTGCGTTTTACGGCACGAATATAGAAAGCCTAACAATGCCGCTGATTACCGGCTATATCGGCGCTTTGTTCGGTGCGAGCAGCTACAGCTCAAACGCCAGCGCGGTGCCGTCGACTTTGAGGACGGTTGTTTTGACGAGCGGGACTGCGTTGCCCAATAACTTCTTCCGCAACTGCCAAAATATCCAAAGCGTAACGTTGCCCAACACATTGGCGACGATAGGAGAAAATACTTTCTATAATTGCACGGCGCTTTCATCTATATCGATACCGGCAGGAGTAGAGTCTATAGGCATATATGCCTTCTATAATGCAAGCGGACTGAGAACAGTCACCTTTGCCTCCAACGCCAAGCTGTCCGTGATAGCGGCATATGCATTTTCGGGCACCGGAATAACCGAAATAACGATTCCGTCGAGCGTAACCTATATAGGTAACGATGCATTTACCGGATGCGACAATCTGACTGCGGTCAAGACTCCGAACCTATCGGCATGGCTTAAGATTGAGTTTATCGGTATTTGGGCAAACCCTCTGTTCGGCGGAAGTAATTTCAATAGTCCCTCACGCGATTTCTATGTGGGCGGCAGCAAAGTGACCGAGCTTATAATTCCTGCCGGCGTCACCGAAATTAAAAGCTATGCCTTTGCCGGCTTCAAGGGCACCGGCGTAACGATTGCTTCAAGCGTGACTTCGATTGGCAAAGAGACGTTCTTCAACTGTGACGGTATCGATAGCATAATCTTCCTCGGCACGGTAGAGCAGTGGCGCGCAATTCAGAAGGAAAGCTACTTGATATACAAAGAGTATACGGTACAATGCGACAACGGTACGCTCGACCGAGACGGCAACGAAGTCAATTAAACAGAGCTTTCCTCTAAGCTGTTTATCAAAACTCATTACAAAAAACCGCCTTTAAGGCGGTTTTTTGTATGCTCGCGCCAAATCTGGTTCAAGTCCTGTCGATGTTTTTACCAACGAAAAAAACGCCGCGAGGGCGTTTTGCTGTTGCGAAAGACCGCGCAAACGGTGCGTAGATAGTGGTAAAAAACGCGAAAAGGTGTGTAACTCTTTTGCTTGAAAGCGCCTGTTACCTGCCCGACAAACCGGAAGTTAGAGAATATATCCGACGAGTCCCAATTCTTTGAATTCCTTCATGCCGACAGAGCGATAAAAAGCATTATTTGCTTTATCTTCCAGTCCTGTCATCAAGGTTATAATCTCAATATCCTTAAATCGTTCCATCGCCATTTTAAATAATGTTTTTCCTATTCCATGCCTGCGATATGGCTTATCCACTATTAAATCAGCCACAATTACATTAATTTCTCCATCCCCGATGCAACGAATGAAACCAAGGAGCTTTTCTTGCTCAAAAGCGCCTAAAATGAATAACGACTTATCAAAAGTCCGCATCACTATATCTGCGTCTGAATAAGCATTCCAACCTTCAGCAAGATAAATCGGCACGACTTGTTTAACAAATTCATTCCCAAACTCTTTATATGTAATCATGTTTTTCTCCCGTCAAATTCCGATTTATAATTCACTTATATTCTATCACATTTTCTTGCTATATTCTACCGCAATTTTATGAACAAGCACAAAAAGCACCCGGCAACCATTCCGGCTGCCGATGGCTATACGAACAAGAAAAAACCTCTTTTGCAAGGTAGACGAAAGATGTTTCTTTCGTGGTGCGAGCGACAGGACTTGAACCTGCACGGTTGCCCACCGGATCCTAAGTCCGGCGCGTCTGCCAATTTCGCCACGCTCGCATGATTATTCTGTTCGAATATAGTTTAGCATTTAGTCTTGTAATTTGCAAGTAAATAGACGGCATATTTTATTCGAAAGAGCGTATAAACAGTTGAAAAATTCGGCATTTTGCTGTATGATTAGACTATGAGTAAAATAATTGTTTTGGCAACAGGTAATAAGGGAAAATTAAAAGAGTTTCGCGAGATGCTGGTTGATTACGACGTAGTTACGCCGCATGACCTCGGCATCGATCTCGACGTCGAAGAAACGGGAGAGACCTTTTTCGACAATGCGCTTATCAAGGCGAAAGCGTTATTCGAATTGTGCGGCAAGCCTACGCTCTCCGATGACAGCGGGTTGTGCGTCAATGCGCTCGGCGGAGCGCCCGGGGTGTATTCGGCGCGTTATAGCGGCGGCGATGACAAGGCCAACAACGCCAAGCTCTTGCGAGAGCTTGACGGCGTAGCGGATAGAACTGCGTATTTCGAGTCGTGCATAGTCTATTACGACGGCGAAGAAGTATTGAGCGCGACCGGGCGTGTTTACGGCAAAATCGCTCATCTGCCCGTCGGAGACAACGGATTCGGCTACGATCCGCTGTTCGTGCCCGACGAGCTCGACGGTCGAACGTTCGGGCAGGCGAGTGCGGAGGAGAAGAACGCTATCAGCCACCGCAGTCGCGCGCTGTCCGCGCTAAACGATATCTTGCGTGACAAGTTCGGCGGCGGCAAGGTATAAAGCATGGCGTATAGGCTTGTCGTCTTGTCGGACATTCATCACGACATTGACAAAGTGCGGACAATCATTCCCATCATCAATTCGTCCGATTATCTCGTATTCTGCGGCGACGGAATCAACGGACTAATGAGCATTCGCGGCGAGATTACCGTGCCGATGGTGTGCGCAAAAGGCAACAACGATTGGTATTCCAACGTGTCCGAATTGTCAACTTTTTCGATCGGGACTACGCGCGCCCTCGTCACACACGGGCATAGACAGGACGTCAGACGCGGCGTGAGCGGGCTCATTGCGGCGGCGCAACTCAACGCCTGTAAGCTTGTGTTCTTTGGGCACACGCACAGTCGGTACGACGCCGTCCGCGACGGCATACACATTATCAATCCGGGTGCCATTAGCGGCTACGGCTCGTACGCTGTCGTCACCGGTGACGGCGAGCGCTTTACATGCAGACACAATTTCGTCAAGTAAAAGTCAAATATACAAAAACCACGGAGACAATTTATGAACACACTGAATGAGTTGAGCGACAAATTCTTTGGACTGCTCGAAATGGATACCGATCAAGCGGCGGTCGAAGCGGAGAGCGACAAACAATGCTTTGAGAACGCGTTACAGCAATTTTTGAGTAGCGGTCGCAAAGAAGACGCGTTCACCGTCTATTTTTGCTTCAGCGAGATATTCCATTTGTTCGGGAAAGGGTACGACAATACAAAGAAATTGTTGGAAATGCTCTCCGACCACGAATACCATTCGGGCGAGCTTCTGTCTAAGCACCGCGACCACTATTCGCATTCCGTATACGTCTTTGCATTGGGCCTTGCCATTTATGCCAACGACAGCGCATACCGTCGCAACTATCTTTCCTTTTACGGGCTCGCAGACGACGGGAAATCGGCATTCCGCTTCCTGAAATTCTGGGGCATGGTGTCGCTTTTCCACGATATAGGCTATCCGTTCCAGCTCGCGCACGAGCAAATCAAGACATATTCCGAAGAGGTTTGGGGGAAGAAAAACCCGATTATTCCCTATGTGTCGTACGGGAACTTGATGAATTTTATTGCTATCGAACAGAGTGTAGGCGATAGGCTCGAGCAGGCTTTCTCGGAACGGTTTGCCGATATTAACGAATTGCTCGCATACGGATTGAACGTAAGAGAAGGATACGACCGAAAAGCGGTCTGCGACATACTCGTAAAACGTGTGGTGGAGCAGCCCAAATTCATGGATCACGGCTATTTCAGCGCCGTGATTTTGGCGCGCCAATTGCTGGCGGTACCGCAGGTTGAAATAGATATGCGACATCTCGACGTACTGACTGCGATCTTGTTGCACAACAGCTTCAATAAGTATGAAGCGCCCAATAGGCATCTGATAGATTTTGCCGAACATCCGCTTGCGTATCTTCTCATCCTCTGCGACGAATTGCAGAGCTGGGACAGGCACGCCTACGGCAAAGTGAGCAAGCGCGATCCGATTGCTTGGCAAGTGCAGTTGGAAATAGACGACAATTCTATCGACATCAATTACATTTACGATTCGTACGCTTCGCGCAAGTATGACGAGAACGGCAAATTGAAAGTGGAGCTCAACAAGAATTACGTTGAAATGATAGAAGGCGTTTTCCTCGAAAAGATTTACGGATCCGCTGCCGCCGCCGAAATTTGCCCGCGCGTAGCCGAAAAGCTGAATGAAAGCGACAGCGAATGCGGAGCGGCCGCGCAACTGTATGAAGGGTATATAACGACGCCGTTGAGGCTGAATATAGAGACCGACGAGAAAGAGAAGCAGAAAAAGACCCATTTGTACGCTTCCGACGACAACTTTATCAACCTTTGCGACTTGGCGAAGGCGATACATATCAGCTACAACAAGCACTGCAAGAATTTTTCGGGCTCGCGCATTGACGAGGACTTCGGCAAGTTGCCGCTTGAGTTTAAGGTGTCCAATATCGAGCAGGCAAAATCGTACGCAACCAAGCTCGAGCTGATCAACTGCTTTTACAGCGGCAAGGATTTGGATTATCCGGTGGTGGAAAAATTCGGGCGCAATATAGACAGTGATTTTGCCGACAACCTCGGTTTCCTGTGCCGTGAGGAGCATGTGCGCTGGGTCAAAGAGAAGCTCGCTATGGGCTGGGTGTACGGCACGGAGTACACTGACGTAAACGAGCGTAACGAGAAGAAAATCCACAAGTCGCTTGTTCCGTACGAACTATTGTCGGATGAAGAGCGATCCAAGGACATATTGATGGTCAAGAACATCATCGATATATTGAAGAAGTTCCAAAGCAATATCAAAATTTACAACTACCGCGCGGGCAGAAAACCCATTCTGCAAATCGCCGCCACAGGGCACAGATATTTCAAGGACAATCCGCAAAAGCTGAAAAAGCAAATCAAAGATA
>JAFLVF010000064.1 GCA_022508425.1 Clostridiales bacterium
GCTTTGGTATGGTTGTACATTTAGGCGTATCTTTGATAGAAGAAAAGTTGTTTTTGCGTAGATTTGAGCTTAAAAAGCAATCAGCAGAAAATTCCGTAATAGATGAAACTGCGGAATAAATAAAGGCGTTTATTCTGTATCCAAGCATAAAAATAAGGGGCGTAAGTAATTTAACTTGCGCCCTATTTAAATTATTCGTTTTACGTTACGACTGCTCCACCACGAAAAACGCACCGCTTGTCGGTGCTTTTTTCGTGGTATGATTGTAGAGGGCCGAAGACCCGTGCGGGCGCGAGGCGTTAAGCAAATATGCCTGTGGCATGTTTGTAGCCGAGCGGTACGAGCAATCTACGATTGCAGTTCCCGATTTGCACACTTCCCCATTGCGGATTGCTTTGCGGCGCATTCCGGCGCTCGCACCATACAGTTGTGATGTTTGACAATATATTGTTTTGATGTTATAATAGCCAAAAGCCATAAGGCCTCTAATTATATCTTAAACAAATCGAGGTAATCATGGAACAGAACTCAGCAGACAGTGCGGTACTGAGCGGCGCAAAATTTACCGAATGGGTCAAAAAGTTCAATCGAAGTCATTACAATACCTATGTTCGGTTTTTTAATCCCGTCATGACTGCCGAACGCTGCGAGGAAATAGCAAAGAAGGCTTTCGACGATATTAAGCCGAAGCTGGCGGAGGCGTGGAAGGTGCTATTCGGCGCAGACTATATTCCCGAAATTGCCGCACCCAAGGTCGCGTTCGAGTATCAGCCGATGCTGCGCGTCAAGCGTAAGTTCGAATCGGTTGAATACGGCTATACCGACAAAGAAGAGGTTGACGTGCCGTACGGCTATATCGATTACGCCGGTCAGGCGCACGAAATATTTTCCATGAAGGAAACAAAGACCAACTACGGCTTCGGTTGGAATGACAGAATAAACGTTGACGAAACTGTCGTTACCGACAAGTTTCTCTGTCGCGATTCGGACAGCCCGATTTTCAAGCACTGGATCAAAGAATACCTGACGGAAGAACAGCGCAAAAACGGTGCCGACGCAATTTACATCAGCGACGAGCGTCCGCTCGTATTGTCGCACTTTACAGTCGCCGAGCCGACGGAAGCGCTACCCGACAAGAAAGCGTCCTACCGCGTCACCCCTTTGGAAGTCGACGATTTCACAAAGCTACGCGGAGAGCTCGCCCAAACCAACGTGAGTGCGGCGAATTTTCAAATCGGAGAGATTGTAAAAAAGCGCATCACCGGTCATGCGCATGCATTCCCCATGCATTTAGACAGCGTTCCGTACGACGCTTACGCCGTGTTCATCCCCTTTGCGTTTTTCACCTACGAGGTTGAGGCGCATAAGTTTACCGTTCGCGTCGATATGGTAAACGGAATGGCGCATTATTTTATCAATAATCCGTTCGGGCTTACCGACGGCCCCGACCAAAGGAACTCGCGGCTGGAGGAATTCGAGCAAAAGACCGGTAAACATACGTCCGCGGGCGGAAACGGCGGCAACAATACAGGGCGCATTCCTCTTTCCGGGAAGGTGGTGATGACTGTCGCGATACTGTCAATTTTTATCCCCATCATACTGAGCGTCATCGGAATTATTGTGGCTATCAAGGCAATGAGAGAAGGAAGCTGTCCGAAAAACACTGCAATCGTTGCTATCGTCATCAGCTCCGTAACGCTGATATTCTGGTCTATAGTGATTTTCGGATCGAAATATCTTTTGAACAACTTAAACGGCGAGCTCATTCTTCCACTACTCTCTGCGTAAAATCAACCTATTCAATCGATATGCCGTACTACGAAAAAGCCCCTATCCGAATCTCTTCGGATAGGGGTTCATTATAAAAACTGTTTCATTCGACGAACGTCACATTGATGGAGCCGTTACTCGTGCGAACACTTAGTAACTTACTTCCGTCGCTCTTATTCTCAAGGTTATTCGCGCCGTTACTCGTCCTGGACTCTATTCTGTAATCGCTTCTGCTACCGGAGATAGTGCCGGACACCGAGCCGTTATCGGTAACAAGCATAATTTCGTTCCCCGCTATCGTCGCGACGTTCACCGCGCCGTTTTCCGTTTCGGCATGAATATGGGCAGCTTTGCATTTTTCGAGCTTTACGGCCCCGTTTTCCGTTTCACCGGTTATCGAAGCGGCGGCGACGTTTTTCATATATACCGCGCCGTTTTCGGTTTTAGCGGTAACCGCTTCGTCGATACTCACGTTTTCCAGCACTACCGCGCCGTTATCGGTAGATACGGATAAGCTTTGTGCGTTAAAGTCTTTCACACAGACGGCGCCGTTCTTCGTAGACAGGTTTAGCCGCAAAAAATCCATGTTTTGTATAAGTATTTTTCCGTTCGACAATTCCACACCGACATCGAACGAAATCTCTTGCGGCAAATATAGCGTAGCCTTGTAATAATCGTTCGACACAAATGCGAAAAATATACCACGCTTCCAAATCATTCCGAAATTGCCGAACGGACTGTCCGACTTAAGCTTCGCCGTTCCGTTTTCGTACGAAAAGCTCTTTGGATTGCTTTTGTCGTCGGTATATACAAGTCTTACAACGCCATCGTCCGAGTATTTAATTTCCAAATCGAGATTATCCGAAACGAAATTAAAAACGTCCGTCGGAGCATCTGCTTCTACCGTTTTTACAATCATATCGTCGTAGCCTGCCAGCTTGTTTCCGTCAAACCCGATTGATCCGAACGCGCTGAGGAAAATAATCACACCGACGGCAAAACTCAAACCGAATGCGGTAAAAAGCTTCTTCTTACCCGACCTTTGCATGGGTTTAGGCTCTTTTCGGCGCAATTGTCTGATTGTATTGACATACCAACTGCCGAAATACGGAATGGCGATAAATATTAATACGCCGGCCGCAACAAGCGCAATTCCAAACCCCAGCTGGGCAAACGCCGTAGCCGTGCGCGTGCCCAAAAGCGCAAATGCCGCCACGAACGAAAAAACACCCGAAAGGACAATAGAGCCCGCAACAACGGCAATAGTAAATAACAATACCCCGCCGACAAAAGCAAACATTACGCAGCATATCGCAAGAAAAATACTTACTATCGCAGAAGAGCCCTGCTTCTTCGGCGGCGTCTCGTCTTGTTTTAACGGCTCGGGATGTTTGTTGTTCGTCGCACGATTATCAAACGGATCATTTTCGACAATCGCATCACGCTCTTCGTCGTGCTTTATATAACCTCCGCCCGCGCCGTTCATCTCGCGCAAGAAATTCTGCGCGACAAGCTCGGGTGGCTCGAGACTGTCGATAAACGCTTCTCCCTTCCCGTTCTCGAGCCCGTCCGCAATAAGATCACTGTAATATTCGATAAGCCCTTCCGCCTCTTTGCTGTCCGCTCCGTTAAGCGCCGCTCTCAACCGAGCCAAATATTCGAATTTATACATTCTTGTAATCCTCCCCGTGTACAAAAGCATTGATTCTCCGCATCTCTCTCCACTCCTCGTCAAACTCCTTAAGGCGTTTTTTGCCTTCGGGGGTAATTCGATAGTATCTTCGTAGCCGCCCGTTATACTCGCGCGAATACGTAACGAGCTGTCCAAGACCCTCCAACCGCTTGAGTATCGGATAGAGCGTAGACTCCGAGACGTCGATTAGCTCGGATATCTTGCTGATAAGCTCATATCCGTACGAGTCTCCCCTGGCAAGAAGCGCAAGAACGCAAACGTCTAATAATCCTTTTTTCATCTGCGAATCCATAGTTAACACTCCTATTGCATAATATTATATATTACATAGTATTGCTTGTCAACCGTTACCGTTATTTCTAATTCAATTTTAATTTTTGATTGCGCCTACCATGTTAAACCCAAAACTAAAATTATCGTTTTGGGTTTTAACATAAAATACACTTTATGGCGAGTTTATTGCTTATCTACCCGCGCCCGACATAGCGCTATATATTAATTTTGTCATACGCTTGAAATAGAAGTTCATTTATGATATAATCGTTGTCGATTTGGGGTTTTTGAATAATGCATAATAATCTATCTTTAACATTGGGAATACCCACACGCCAAGCGGCGGAAGAAATTTTGCAAGAGGCAGAAACGCATAATATAGGGCTTTGGGGAAAGCATAGCCGAAATGTTGCTATATGTGCGGAAAAAATAGCGGTTGTCTGCGGTATGGACGGCGATAAAGCGTATGTTTTGGGGCTGTTACACGATATAGGCAGAAAGTTCGGCGTACGGCATTTGGGACACGTTTACGACGGCTATAAATATATGCTCGAATTAGGTTATACGCAAGTTGCGAAAATATGTTTAACACATTCTTTTTGTATTCGGGATCTATCGGTATATATCGGAGAATTCGATATAACAGACGTAGAATTGCAAGAATTGAAAGTTGCACTTAATTCGGCAGAATACGACGATTACGACAGACTGATTCAATTGTGCGATGCATTGGGGGCGGCAAACGGTATTGTCGATATCGAGCAACGAATGCAAGACGTGAAAAACCGATACGGATTTTATCCGCAAAACAAATGGGATAAAAATATCGAATTGAAACTGTATTTTGAAAACATCGCTAAACAAAATATATATGAAATAGTCGGCGAATTGTAATCGACTACGCCAAACACACTTGATTACATAAAACTACGATAAATAGCTTTTGTCGGCCTACTGCAAAACGCCGCCTACCGACGTTTTTTTCGTTGTGGGATATCCGACAAGAAGGTTTATCATGTCTATCCGTTGACAGGAAGTAAAAAGATAATTTATAATTATATCTCTAAAAAAGCGTTCTTCTCTTTCCTGATTGCATTGCTGGTAGGCGGAATTGTCACTGTAATAGCAATCGAAATACCGAGTCTTGAGGCGCTGGCGTTTGAAATCATGGTTATCGTGATGCTCGCCGTCTTGGAAGCCTGTCTATGCTATTTCAAATGGAAGCAAAAGATAGCGCATAAATAATTTCGATTGACAAAAACGGCTTCGTTTTACATACGAAGCCGTTTCTTATTGCCAAATCCTTATTTGCATTATAACGCCCTTATGCTTGCGATAGGCGGTTTGCGCGAATATATGCCGACAGGAATAAGCGTGGACACGAGCGCGGTGACAAGCGCAATGCCGAATATCGCCAGCACCGATATCGGGCCGAATACAAACATGTTTATCTGTATTGACGAGTCAAGCAACATGCCGTTAAGCAGTATGCACAGCCCGAATGTGCCGAGCGTGGATATCGCAAAACATATCAGCGCGATGATCAGCGCTTCCGAAACAAATATCTTGAACACGTCGGTTGTTCTCGCGCCGATTGCCCTCAATATGCCGATATCCTTCTTCTTGGCGGTGATGGACGCCGAAATAAAGTTGAACATGAGAAGGAATGCGAACAATGCGAGCGCAAGCCCTGCGATAAGGAATGCAAGCGACAGTGTGTCGACAAGTTCTATCGCCATATCCAGAGTACCCATTACGGCGTTCAGTATCATATAGCTTGAGTCGTCCGTGCCGCGCAGATACGTCATGTCGACAAGCGCGTTTACCACGGACGAATCGGTTTTGGGGATATATATCGCCGAGATATATGCGTCCTCGGGCGCTTCGTACTTGCTCTCCGTGGTGTAATAATAGTCGTTTCCGTTCGATACAAAAAGTTTGTCGTAAAGCTCTTCGGACAGATATATGCCGCTGTTGTAAGAACCGTCAAAGTATACACCGGCTATTTCCACCGTGGATTCGGAGTTGTCAAAGCCGCTGTGCACGACAATTTTGTCGAGAGCGTTCATTTCCTCGAGCATATCAAACGCGGTGTTGAGTATCTCGAATACTTCCTCGGCCTCGTAATTACCGTTGTCGTAGGAAAGATAGTTGAGCATGTTAATCGGATCAATATTGCCAAGCGCGTTGCTGCGCATGTTGTTCCATTCGCTCCATTCCTCGCTGTCTACATGTTTAGGCTCGGGATTTGCTTCGTCAAACGCTTCGCGCGCCGCTTGTTTCATCCGGAACATAAGCTCATAGTACGGCTTAAGCTTGCCCGCGGCGTCTATGCGCGCCTGATCCTGTGCGTCTTCATAACCGTTTTGCCACGCTCTGTATACAACGACATAGGCATCAAAATCGACATACTCGTCAATGTCACCGCCCGGATGCGTCGCCCGATACTCTTTTTCCGCTTTATCTCTTTCCTTGTTTGCGTAATTGCTTCTGTTGTTGCTCCAGATTTGATAAGCGGTATTAAACTCATCGTCATCGGAATAATCTCTACTGTCGGGTGCGGGATGCTCCTCGGCATACTCCTCATAAGCGGCGTTATATGCCGCATTGATAACATCATATGCCGGATTCCAATATTCGTCGTACTCTTTATTGTTGAACCAAGACCCGCTGTTTTTTTGAGGATAAGGGTGGTTTGCATAATAATCGTTGTGCGCATCGTAGATCGCATTGTTCATGTTGTCCCAAAAATCCGACGGCACGCTGTCGCTGTAAGACCGATAGATGTTGTAAAGCATTTGCGCGACATCGGAATAGCGCATTGCCACTTGGTTGCTGCCAAGCGAGGTGACCTCTTTTCCGTCAAAGTCGTACAACTTTAGGACTTCTCCCCCGTCCTTGTCGTATTTGCCGAGGTAGTTGTTGGAGTAGCCTTTGAATTCGCCGTTTTCCACCGTGGTACCCACGCGAACATCGCTCTGGCTGTATTTGAAGTACTTGGATGAATCAAAGTACGAATTGTTTGACGATGCGATTTGTGCCATTTTTTTGGCAAGTCCTGCGGTTACGGCAAGCTTGTTGTACATTCCGTCTTCGCGGACATCACGCCAATAGTATTCATCGGACCTGTCGCCGCTGTAGGGATTGCCTTGATCGGCAGCCGACTTAAGCACTTGGTATTCGGAAGGTATGTCGTCGCCCTTGTACACACCCGTAACCTTATAATAACCGCCTTCCACAAACATATAGCGAGGATTTTCCTCGTCGAATATTATGTCGTCCGCCTTGGTTACCGCAAGCTTTACGCCCTCTTGATGTGTGTCGGTTAACGCATCGGGATAGTAATAGAACTCGGTGCTTTGCAGCATTATCATGCTCAAGATGAAGTCGGAAATAGCCACCTCGTCATCTTCCTTGGGTGCTTCGCCGTTAAGATAGGTAAGCGAATCGTCGGCGATTAAGACACCGTCCAAATAGGTTGAATAAAACTGCTCCGCCGCTTGATTGATCTTGACGCTGTTATCAATATTGATGTTTACGTCCAATGCGGCTATCGCGCCCGGATACTTCTTTTTTAACTCCTCGAATTCCTCAAAGGTAAAGCTTGTTTCCCTTTTGTTCACATCTTCGTAGTTCAGCTTGCCGCCCTCGTAGCTCCTGTAGGTCTCGTAGTACGCCTTGCTGAATACGATGTACTTGTCGCCTACTTCGTTAAGCGTGGACTTGGTGACAGAATTCCCGTCAAACAGCATCAGCGTCGACGCTAAACCGAACAGAATAAACGCAACAATGGAAAGCAATATTGTAAACATCAGCCTGACCGGCTTTGTCTTAAGACTGCCCGCGCCCATCTTAATCGCATGCTTGACCGGCAGGTGCGAACGAATGAGCTTTTGCGGCTCGTATTCTTTAGGCTGAGGCTGCTGTTTGATGTTCTCGAACGTGCCTGCGGATATTTCCGGTCGGTCTTCTTTGAACTGCGCGATCTTTTCGCGCGAGGTGGATATCACGGCAGTGCCGCCCGAACGCGCAAGGAAGTTCTTTATGCTCGCCATATCGGCGTCGGTCAGCGCCGCACCGCTGTTTACGCACACGGTGTCGGTACCGTAAAACTTAACGTTTTGCGCGCCGCTGTCTTCCGATCTGGTCTGGTCGGATATAACCTTGCCGTCTTTTAGCTCGATAATGCGGTCGCCGTATTGCTCGGCAAAATCCCTGTCGTGCGATATTACGAGAACAAGCTTTTCTTTGGAAAGTTTCTTCAGCGTGTCGAAAACTTGTTGACCGGTTTTGCTGTCGAGCGCCCCCGTAGGCTCGTCCGCCATTATTATTTCGGGCTCTTTAACAAGCGCCCTTGCTATCGCCACGCGCTGTTTTTGCCCGCCCGACAGTGTGTTTGGCTTGCGCGAAGCGTAGTCGGCAAGATCGACGTCGCCTAATATTTTGTCGATGACTTCTTTGTCCGGCTTTTTGTTTTGCAACTCAAGAGCGAGAGCTATGTTCTGCTCCACGGTAAACTCGTCCAAGATATTGTATTCCTGGAACACAAATCCGACGTAAGTGTTGCGGTAGCTGTCAAAGTCTTGAGCGGAAAAGTCACTGCTGCTCTTGCCCTTGATTATTATTTCGCCCGAATCCATGCGGTCGAGCCCGCCGCAAACGTTGAGCAGTGTGGATTTGCCGCTGCCCGATTTTCCGAGTATAAACACCATCCCCGTTTCGGGAAAGTTGAGCGACACGTCGTCAAGCGCTTTTGTGACCGTGCCTTTCTTGGTCCTATACTCCTTTTTTAAGTGTTTTACCTCTAACATGATTTTTTCCTTGCAAATATTAATACGGATTATATCACATAAATACAGCCTTGTCAATAGCAACCCAATCGTAAAACAGTGCGATCACTTGCCCAATATAGTATGTACGATTTTCTCCTACTTAACCGCAATCAAATCCTTAACGACCTCGCCCGCCAATATCAACCCGGCGACTGCGGGAACGAAAGCTACACTGCCGGGTGTTTCACGCCTATTATATTGCTCCTCGCTCGCTTCGGGATGAATGGGCTCTTCTTTCGAATATACGACCTTCAGCTTGTCTATCCCGCGCTTTTTGAGCTCGCGCCGCATTACGCGCGCCAGAGGACAGACCGAAGTTTCGTATATATCCGCTACTTCAAAAGCAGTCGGATCGAGTTTGTTGCCCGCACCCATACAGCTGATGATAGGAACATTAGCTCGCGCCGCTTGTTCGACGAGCGCGATCTTGCCCGTCACCGTGTCGATAGCGTCTATTACGTAATCGTATTGCGAAAAGTCGAATTTATCCGCCGTTTCGGGCAGATAGAAAGTCTTGTGCTTTGTCACAGTGCAATCGGGATTGATGTCGGCAACGCGCTCGGCGGCAACGTCCACCTTGTGCATGCCTATCGTACTGTGCGTCGCTATTATCTGGCGGTTGATGTTTGTCAGGCACACCTTGTCGTCGTCGACGAGATCGAGCGCCCCCACGCCCGAGCGCGCAAGCGCCTCCACCGCATAACCGCCCACGCCGCCTATGCCAAACACGGCTACGCGCGATGCTTTAAGCTTCGTCACGCCGTCATTTCCCAATAGAAGCTCCGTTCTTGAAAACATGTTTAACATTTGTCTTTCACCGAAATTCGCTGTACGACTAGCGCAAAATCAATCCGCGTACAACGGCGTAGAAAGGTATCTGTCGCCTGTGTCGGGAAGAATAACGACTATATTTTTGCCTTTGTTTTTGGGGCGCTTGGCAAGCTCGATTGCCGCCCACGCCGCCGCGCCCGATGAAATTCCTACGAGCACGCCCTCTTTCCTTCCAATGAGCTTGGCTGTAGCAAACGCGTCCTCGTTTGTTACGGTTATCACTTCGTCGTATACAGATGTATTCAGAACGTCGGGCACAAATCCTGCGCCTATGCCCTGAATTTTGTGCGCGCCCGCAACGCCGCGAGACAGAACGGGCGATGACGAAGGCTCGACGGCGACGACCTTGACGTCGGGTTTTTTGGATTTCAGATACTCGCCCGCGCCGGTAACCGTTCCGCCCGTACCCACGCCCGCGACAAAGATATCCACCTCGCCGTCTGTGTCATGCCAAATCTCGGGCCCGGTAGTCTCCTTGTGCGCCTTAGGATTTGACGGATTGACAAACTGCCCGGGAATAAAACTGTCGGGCGTATTCGCGGCAAGTTCTTCCGCCTTAGCGATAGCGCCCTTCATGCCCAAAGCACCGTCGGACAGCACGATTTCGGCCCCATACGCTTTCATCAACTGACGGCGCTCGACCGACATGGTGTCCGGCATAACTATAATTGCGCGGTAACCTTTCATCGCCGCGACCGCCGCAAGGCCTATACCCGTATTGCCGCTTGTCGGCTCTATGATGACGGAGCCTTTTTTGAGCTTTCCGCTCCGCTCCGCGTCGTCTATCATCGCCTTGGCGACTCGATCCTTTACGGAGCCTGCGGGATTGAAATATTCGAGCTTGGCGATAATCTTTGCCGACAAATCAAGCTCACGCTCGATATGACTTAATTCCAAAAGCGGCGTTTTGCCGATAAGCTCGTCTGCGGAATTGTAAATACGCATAGTTGTTTAACTCCTATATTAAATTACGCAATATATATGCAATTATATCAAATGTATAGTATAAAATCAATCGAAATCATAATTAACAGTTTGCATTTGCAAATGGATTACAAAGTAAAAAGCGACAAAATATATAAAAAGCGCGCAAAATCTCTTTACAAAGTCAATTACTTATGATATACTTTGTAGGCAATATAGCCATGGGGATATAGCTCAGCTGGTAGAGCGATGCGTTCGCAACGCATAGGTCATG
>JAFLVF010000065.1 GCA_022508425.1 Clostridiales bacterium
CGTGCTTGTCTGCGGCGGTACAGGTTGTACTTCGGGCAACAGCGTCAAGATTCACGACGAGCTTGTTGCAAATGTAAAAGCGGCCGGCCTCGAGAAAGAGATAAATATCATAATGACGGGCTGCTTCGGCTTGTGCTCCAAGGGCCCCATCGTCGTCGTTTATCCCGACGGGTCGTTCTATACGCACGTCAAGCCGGAGGACGTTGAAGAAATATTCAACTCCCACCTTGTGGGCGGCAAACCGGTAGAGCGGCTCCTTCACGCCGAGAAGGACAGCGACGGGCAGAACAAGTCCATCAACGATACGGCGTTCTACAGAAGCCAACGCCGCATTGTTCTTCGCAACTGCGGACTTATCGATCCCGAGAATATCGACGAGTACCTCGCTTACGGCGGCTACAAAGCGTACGAGAAAGTAGTATCGACGATGACTCAACAGCAGGTCATCGACGAGATCAAAAAGAGCGGACTCAGGGGCCGCGGCGGCGCGGGTTTCCCGACGGGCATGAAGTGGCAGTTTACCCACGACGCGCCCGGTGCCGACAAGTACGTCGTTTGTAACGCGGACGAGGGCGACCCCGGCGCGTTCATGGACAGGTCTTTGCTTGAAGGCGATCCTCACGCCGTCATCGAGGCGATGATGATAGCTGGCTATGCGGTAGGCGCGGAGCACGGCGTCATTTACGTCCGTGCCGAGTACCCGATAGCCGTTCACAGGCTTCAGATCGCGATCAAGCAGGCGCGCGAGTACGGCATACTCGGCGACAACTGCATGGGCCTTGGCAAGAAGTTCGATCTCGAGCTCCGTCTCGGTGCAGGCGCGTTCGTCTGCGGCGAGGAGACGGCGCTGCTCAATTCGTCGGAGGGCAAGCGCGGCGAGCCTCGCCAGCGCCCGCCGTTCCCTGCGGTCAAGGGTTTGTTCGGCAAACCGACGCTTATCAACAACGTCGAAACGTACGGCAACATCACTCAGATCATACTCAACGGCGCGGATTGGTTCGCTTCCGTCGGCACCGAAAAGAGCAAGGGCACCAAGGTGTTCGCGCTCGGCGGCAAGCTCGAAAACGTCGGTCTTGTCGAAATTCCCATGGGCACAACGCTCCGCACAATAGTAGAGGATATCGGCGGCGGCTGTCCCAACGGCAAGAAGTTCAAGGCCGCGCAGACGGGCGGACCGTCGGGCGGTTGCATTCCCGCGTCGCTCATCGACACCCCCATTGATTACGACAGCCTTATGGCCATCGGCTCGATGATGGGCAGCGGCGGACTTATCGTCATGGACGAGGACAACTGCATGGTCGACATCGCAAAGTTCTTCCTCGAGTTCACCGTAGACGAGTCGTGCGGAAAGTGCACGCCCTGCCGCATAGGCAACAAGCGCCTTCTTGAAATGCTCGACAAGATCACCAAGGGCGAAGCGACGCTCGACGATCTCGACAAGATGGAAGAGCTGTGCTACTACATAAAAGAGAACTCGCTTTGCGGCCTCGGTCAGACTGCGCCCAACCCCGTGCTTTCCACGCTCAAGTATTTCCGCGAAGAGTACGAGGCGCACTGCAACGGCAAATGCCCGGCGGGCGTATGCAAAGCGCTGTTAAGCTACAAAATAGACAAGGAGAAGTGTATCGGCTGCGGCAAGTGCGCACGCGGTTGCCCCGTGGCGGCTATAGTCAAGACCGATTACACCGCACCCAATCACAAGCTTCCTTCGTACGCGATCGACCCGAAAAAGTGTATCAAGTGCGGTGCTTGCGAAGCTCAATGCCCTGTCAAGGCTATTTCCAAATAAGCGAGGCAAAGTTTGAAAGTACATTCATCGCGTGATACGGGCTACGTGCGACAAGTCGCCTTGGTCATGTACGTCTGTGTACACTCCCGTCGGCAACTTGCCGCCTGTTACCCACCTGACGCGCGACTGTACTTTCAAAAACAATTTGTGACAAGGAGATAATGATCATAAATATGAAAAACGTTAATCTTAAAGTAAACGGCGTAGACGTCACCGTCCCCGAGGGAACGCGTATTCTCGATGCGGCCATCAAGGCCGGCTTCAAGGTCCCCACGCTGTGCTATATGAAGGATTTGTGCAACGAGAGCAGCTGCCGCGTGTGCGTCGTCGAGATCAAGAACAACAAGAAGCTGATGACGGCCTGCTCGACGGTTGTAGCCGAGGGCATGGAAGTGCTTACCAACACGCCCAAAGTCCGCGCGGCGCGCAAAATGACGCTCGAGCTCATGCTCAGCAATCACCATAAAGAGTGCCTTAGCTGCGTACGTTGCGGCAATTGCGAGCTCCAGGCTCTTTCCACCGAATACGGCTGTGACGAGCATAAGTTCGACGGCACGATGAACAATTACGACGTGGACGACGCGACGGAGTACCTCGTCCGCGACAACAACAAGTGCATACTCTGCCGTCGCTGTGTTGCGGCGTGCAACACCGTGCAGACGGTAGGCGTCATCGACGCAGGCAACCGTGGCTTTGCAACCAAGATAGCAAGCCCGTTCGGAAAATCGCTCGGCGACGTTCCGTGCGTTGCATGCGGTCAGTGTATCAATGTTTGCCCGACAGGCGCGCTCAAAGAAAAGGACGGCATAACCGAAGTAGAGAAGCTTCTTGCCGACAAGACAAAGACTGTCATCGTCGGCACTGCGCCGTCGGTGCGTGCCGCGCTCGGCGAAGAGTTCGGCTATCCCATCGGCACGGACACCGAGGGCAAGATGGTCGCGGCGCTTAAGGCGCTCGGCTTTGACAAAGTGTTCGACGTCGACATGGCGGCCGACATGACGATAATGGAAGAGGGCACCGAGTTCCTCGCCAGACTCAATGACAAGAATGCCGTCATGCCTATGATTACGTCGTGCAGTGCAGGCTGGATAAGGTTTATCGAGTTCAACTATCCCGAGCTTTTGCCCAACCTTTCGACGTGCAAATCCCCGCAACAGATGTTCGGCGCTATCATGAAGACGTACTATGCCGAGAAGAACGGCATCGATCCTAAGGATATCGCGGTCGTCACCGTTATGCCGTGCATTGCCAAGAAGTTCGAGCTCACGCGCGACGATCAGGACGCGGCGGGCGTTCCCGATATCGACGCGTCGATTACGACACGCGAGCTTGCGCGCATGATCAAGAACTACGGCATAGACTTCAAATCGCTCGATCCCAAGACCGAGTTTGACAACCCCATCGGCAAGGGCAGTACGGCAGGCCTTATCTTCGGCGCGACGGGCGGCGTTATGGAAGCGGCGCTCCGCACGGTCGCCGAGGTGGCTACCGGCAAGACGCTCGACAACATCGATTTCAAGGCTGTGCGCGGCACGAAAGGCATCAAGGAAGCTACGGTCACGCTTAACGGCAAGCAAATCAACATCGCCGTCGCAAGCGGCCTCGGCAATGCGCGGAAGCTCATGGACGAGATCAAGGCGGGCAAGTCCAAGTATCACTTCATCGAGATAATGGCGTGCCCCGGCGGCTGTGTAAACGGCGGCGGTCAGCCCATCGTCAATTCGCAGACGCGCAACCTCGTCGACGTACAAAAGACGCGCGCGTCCGTATTGTACAAGAAGGATAAGAAAGACGTGCTGAGAAAATCGCACGAAAACCCCATTGTCAAGACTTTATACAGCGAGTATTTCGGCAAACCCAACAGTGAGAAAGCTCATCACGTTTTGCACACGAGCTACGTCAAACGCGACAGATATTAATTTCTATAACTAAACGAAACCGTCCGAAAGGGCGGTTTCGTTTAGCAAGAAAAAACGCGGAGGCGGTAAGTGTGCTTATATACCGTGTACGGTAGCGGAAAGAGGGGTATTTTCTTTTTTCAAAAACAGTTGCGTTAGATGATAAAGTGTGGTAAAATATAATGCGGTGGTATATATGTCGACGAACGGGCTGAAAATCAATGTTGACCGCGTCAAAGAGCGTATTGCGTATTCGTGCGCGCGGTACGAGGATTTTAGCGGAAGTAAGCATCACGTTACGCTCGTAGCGGCCACCAAGACAGTGCCGATAGAAACTGTCAATGCGCTGATTGAGTGCGGCGTAACGGACATAGGCGAAAACCGCGTTCAAGAGTATATCGCCAAGCGCGACGGCGTTGTAGGCGCTGATTGGCACTTTATAGGCACTTTGCAGAGGAATAAGGCGAAGTATCTTGTCGGCAAAGTCGCGCTAATTCAGTCTGTGTCGAGCTATGCGTTAGCTGTCGAAATCAACCGCATAGCGAGTAAGCTCGGTATAGTGCAACCCGTGCTGATCGAGCTGAACGCGGCGGGCGAGTCCGCAAAGACGGGCGCAATGCCCGAAGACGTCGACTCTCTTATCGACAACGCCAAGAAGTTAAACAATCTCGAAGTGCGCGGACTGATGGCGGTACCGCCTATCGCGGCCGACGACGGAGTTTACCGCTACGTAAAAGAGGTGTTTGACAATCACCGCGACGGTAAGTTCGATATTCTGTCGGTAGGAATGTCAAACGACTATGAAAAGGCAATAATGTTCGGGAGTAATATGGTTCGGATAGGCACGGCGATATTCGGACAAAGAAAAACGGGAGTAAACAATCATGAATAATGACGATCTTGACGCATTCTTAAGGCGCGGCACAAACTATCGCGGCGGCGCGCCCGAGTATTACGAGGACACGCACGACAATTACGGAAACTATGTCGGCGACCGTTCTTCGCATGCCGATTATCAGTACAAGCCGTTTTCTTCCGCTCAACCTTATGCTCAACAAAATCAAGCTCAATTTCAGCCGCAAGCCGCATATCAGCAAAACCAACCGACTGCGCCTGCACAGGCAGGGTATACCAACCCCAATACGGGCTATACACAGCTTCCACCTAACGGTGGGCAGGGCTTTTCGCACAGTCTCGATAGAGATTTAGCCAACCCGCCCAAGTTCGTCACGCACTACGAACCCGCTAAACCCGACAACGGCGCGCCCAAGGCGGTACCGCTTCCCAATACAGGCGGATATATTTCGCCGCGCATGTATCAAAACATCGTTTTGTACTCGCCCAAAAACGCAGCGGACGTGGAGAAGCTGATAGACTATTTGTGCCGCAAGGAGCCGGCAATCGTCGACCTCGATCCCATAGCAGATTCGCCGGACGCCCAGCGTGTTCTCGACTTCACCTCGGGCGCGGTGTACGCCCTCGGCGGCAGAATACTGTCGATCAAGAGCAATACTTTTCTGATTGTGCCGGACGGGATTGACGTAGCTAAGCCTGAAGATCATACTTGACGGCGCAAAGCACCACTAAAGTGGCTAAGATAAGAGATAAGAATTATTATTGTCGTTACGTTCCTTTTAATTAGATAGTGCGGCTAGCCGCCCGGATTCTTCGGCCGTTGGTCTCGGAATGACAAAGTAAAACCAACTGTGTCATTCTGAGCGAAAGCGAAAAAACCGTGGCGCATATACGCCCGCATATTATTCAGCGCCGTAGGCGCTCATAAATAATAACATGTCGAACAACGGTTTTAAGGACAAGTTAATAACGGTTTGGGGCTTGGTCAAGAAATACGCCAAGAAGACTTGGGAGTATATCAAGATTGCCAAAATAGAGCTCATCGTCATGATAGCTCTTTTCGCTATTGATTTGATTTCCAAAGCTCTTGTCGACTCTCACGTAGAGCAGTACGACACTGTCGTGCTTATACCCAAGTTCCTCAATGTTACATACGTGCGAAATTACGACGCCGCGTTCGGCAATGACTGGATGCGTACACACTTGGGCATAGGCGCACGCATCATTTTCTGCATATTCGCAGTCGTTGCTTCCGTTGTATTCTTCATCATGATGTACAAAAACAAGGGCGGACACAAGCTCGTGCGCATATCGTTCGCTATGCTCATAGCGGGCGCAATGGGCAATTGTATCGACCGTATGGCGTTTGGGTACGTGCGCGACTTTATAGAATTTGTGTTCTTCGGCGGTACGATTTTCGGGCGCGAAAGTTTTTGGATATTCAATATCGCAGACTCGTCGCTCGTCATAGGCGTAATACTCGTCGTCATTTACTATCTCGCTATTTATAAAGGGAAGGACGATATGGTGCCCGAATCGGTGGACGTAAGCGCAAGTAACGGACAGACCGGCGAGCCGCCGACGGCCGAACGTACCGGCGAAGCGCAAGCCGAAACAATCGTTGAAAACGACAATGCCGACAACGCAGAAAGCGAAAGCGCCGAAGGAAGCGATATTAGCGAACAAAGCGAAAGCGCCGACAATACAGAGATCGAAGAAGACAAAGGCGAAAAATAATGACGACTGTTTACTGCACCGAAGGCGGACGGCTTGATTGTATTCTCGCCGATGAAACCGAGCTGACGCGGTCGCACATCAAGCGGCTTGTGGACGGCGGCAGAGTGTTTGTCGACGGGGTATCGGCCACGAAAGCGGGACAGCAAATCAAAGTAGGAAGTGCAATATCGTTCGAGGACGAGGTTGACAGTTGCGAGATAATACCGCGCGACATTCCGCTCGATATTATTTACGAGGACGACGAAATCATTGTGTTAAACAAACAGCGCAATCTCGTAGTTCACCCGGGCGCGGGCAACCGTGATAACACGCTTGTCAACGCGCTTAAATATAAGTACGGCGATAATCTGTCCACGTCGGGCGGCGAGGCGAGAGCAGGCATAGTGCACAGGCTGGACAAGGATACGACGGGGCTTATGGTCGTCGCCAAGACGAATTTTGCGCACGGACAGCTTTGTGCGCAGTTTTCCGAGCGAAGAATCGGGAAGTTTTACCGCGCTATCTGCGACGGCAATTTCAAATCAAGCAGCGGTGTAATCGACGCTGCGATAGGCCGTGACAGGCACAATAGGCTGAAGATGGCAGTGGATAGCGGCGGTCGGGCGGCGGTCACCGGCTACAAGGTTTTGGAACGGTTTAACAACAACTGCTACTGCGAGTTCGAGCTGTTTACGGGCAGGACGCACCAGATACGCGTGCACTGCGCGTATGTTCACCACGCCGTGTCTTGCGATCCGCTGTACGGCGGAAGCACAAAGCTTAACTGCGACGGACAGCTATTGCATTCGTATAAGTTAGAGTTCGACCATCCGAGGTCAAACGAGAGACTTGTTTTTACGGCGGAGGAGCCGAGCGATTTTCTATCGGCACTGAACAAACTTCGCAATACGGAAAAAACGGAAAAGTAATCGGGGAGGAATAATTCGGAAACGACATGAACGCTAAGGACATCTTCGGAATCAAGGATTTATCAAAGTCCGAAATCGTCGAGATTTTGACGGAGGCGGACGGCATGCGCGAGCTTATCGACATGGGCGAGCGCACAACCGATCTTCGTGGCAAGAATGTCGCCACACTATTTTACGAGAACTCGACGCGCACTCGCAATTCGTTCGATCTTGCGGCTAAGAATCTCGGCGCTACGACTACGAGCGTTGGCGTTGCGACATCGTCCGTCCAAAAGGGCGAGAGCTTGATCGACACAGGCAAGACGCTCGACTCCATCGGCATGGACGCGATTATCATTCGTCACCCTGTCGCAGGCGCGCCGCGCTTGCTTGCGCAAAACGTATCGGCAAGCGTGCTCAACGCCGGGGACGGAATGAACGAGCATCCCTCGCAAGCGCTTCTCGACGTTATGACGGCCAAGCGGCATTTCGGGGCGCTCAACGGACTAAAGGTCGCTATAATCGGCGACATACTGCATTCTCGCGTAGCGCGTAGCGACACGTTGTGCTTTACCAAGCTCGGCGCGGCGGTTACAGTGTGCGCACCGTACACGCTGTTGCCTGTCGGCATGGAGGACATGGGAGCGAAGGTCGAAACGGACATAGACCGCGCAATCGACGGCGCGGACATAGTCATGCCGCTCCGCATACAGAAAGAGCGCATGGACAAAGCGTATTTCCCCACGATTGAGGAATATCACAGATACTACGGCGTTACCGAAGAGCGGTTGGCTAATGCGGGCGGTGATTGCATCGTCATGCACCCGGCGCCCATCAACCGCGAAGCGGAGATATCGGGCGACGTCGCCGACGGATACAGAAGCGTCATTTACGAACAGGTCAAGAACGGCGTTGCCGTGCGTATGGCGCTACTCAAGCTGCTTGTCAGAAGATAGATTTTACGAGGAGAGGCGATATGATATTACTGAAAGACGGAACGGTTGTAAACGCCGACGGAATGAAAAAGACAGACGTTCTCATCGACGTCGGCGAAATCAAGCGCGTGGAGAACAATATTTCCGCGCCAAATGCGGAAGTGATAGACTGCAACGGCAAGCTTATTTTTCCCGGTTTTATAGATATGCACTGCCATTTGCGCGAGCCCGGACAGACTTACAAAGAGGATATCGGTACGGGATCGCGTGCGGCCCTTGCCGGCGGCTACACGGCGATTTGCTGTATGCCTAACACAGACCCTCCGCTCGACAACGCCATGGCGGTCAAGTATATCAGAACACGCTCGGCCGAAACGGACGGCGCAGAAGTCTATCCCATAGGCTGTATGACTGTCGGGCGCGCCGGAAAAACATTGTGCGAGTATGGCGCGATGAAAGAGTGCGGCGCAGTCGCCGTGTCCGACGACGGCTCGCCCGTTGACAGCGGTGCGGTCATGCTAAGCGCGCTCAAGTACGCAAAGACGTTCAATTTGCCCGTGCTGTCGCACAGTGAGGATAGGAGCATAAGCGGCGACGGTGTTGTCAACGACGGAGAGAACGCCACAGTGTCCGGGCTTCGCGGAATCCCGAGATCGGCGGAAAGCGCGGCAATCGCGCGCGACGTGCTTTTGGCAATGGAAGCGGACGCGAAGCTTCATATAGCGCACGTTTCGACCAAGGAGTCCGTCGAGATAATCAGAACGGCCAAGAGATTGGGAGCCAAAATCACTTGCGAAACTTGCCCCCATTACTTCGCGGCGACGGATGACGAGATTTTGTCGTACAACACCAACGCCAAAATTAATCCGCCGCTTAGAGAACAGGCGGACGTGGACGCGATAATAGCCGGGCTTGCCGACGGCACAATAGACGTGATTGCGACAGATCACGCGCCCCATCACCGCGACGAGAAGAGCCGCGAATTCGACTACGCGCCGTTCGGCACGGTAGGATTGGAGACGGCGTTCTCTGTGGCATACACTCGGCTCGTCGCGACCGAGGTTGTCACTCCGAGTAACTTGTGTCGTCTTATGAGTACGACGCCCGCAGAGATTTTAGGGCTTCCCGGCGGCATGATAAAGGCAGGCGCCCGTGCCGATGTGGCGATAATCGATCCCGACGTCGAGTATACGGTGGACAGTACGCTGTTCCGCTCCAAGGCGCAAAACTCGCTGTTCGACGGTTGGAAGCTAAAGGGCAAGGTCGTGGGCGTTATCGTCAACGGTGTTCAAAAGCATGTATAGGACGGAAGATATAACATGAAAAATATAACCGATAAACTCATAGAAAAAATAGAACAGCTGAAAAACCCGACGGTCGCGGGGCTCGATACGCGCATAGATTTTTTGCCTGAAAGTTTACGCAAGACGGCGACCGACGGCGAGTCGACGGCAAAGGCGATTGTGGAATACAATTGCAATATCATAGACGCGCTTTGCGATATCGTGCCCGCTGTAAAGATACAGTCGGCGTACTACGAGATGTACGCTCATCACGGCATAATCGCCATGAATAAGACGGCGGAGTACGCCGCGGCTAAGGGTATGATTGTCATGGCCGACGTCAAGCGCAACGATATCGGCGCTACTGCGGAGGCGTACGCCAAGGCGTATTTCGACGGCACGTTATACGATTACATCACCGTCAATCCGTATCCGGGCTACGACGGCATCAAGCCGTTTACCGACAAGTGCAAGGACAACAAAGGCATTTTTGTGTTAGCGCGTATGTCAAACCCGTCGGCTGCTCAGCTTCAAAACCTGATTGTCGACGGACAGCCGCTGTATCTGCACGTCGGCAAGCTCATAGAGGAATGGGGGAAGGATCATATAGGCGAGTGCGGCTACAGCGCGGTCGGCGCAGTGGTCGGCGCGACAAATCCCGAAGAGGCGCGAAACTTGAGAACGGCGCTTAAGTCGGTGTTCTTCCTCGTCCCCGGTTACGGCGCACAGGGCGGCAAAGGCAAGGACGCGGCGGCTTCGTTCGATGAAAATGGGCGCGGTGCTATAGTCAACAATTCGCGCGGGATTATGGCGGCGCATTTGTCGGACAAATACAAGGGCATGACGTACTCTGCGGCGGCACGTGCCGCCGCAGAGGATATGCGCGACGATTTGTACAAGGCAATCTACACTTGAAAGTACATTCATCGCGTTTGACGGCTTATGCATCGGACGGATGCGGGCTTTCGTTTTGCGGCGGCTCAGTCATTTAGGTCTGACTAAACTCCTTC
>JAFLVF010000066.1 GCA_022508425.1 Clostridiales bacterium
CCGCGCAGGATAGAGCACGACGGGCCGGACATGGACGTTTGCTTCCCCATAGACCGCAATTACGAATTTAACGACGACAACATCATCTCGACGGACGACGTCAAAGCACAGCTCCAGGCCGATATGAAACGGCGCAGACAATCTGATATCGAGAATTCGAATGCCGTGCAAGAACGTCCGCAGTTTGACTTTTCCGATATAGCGGAGCGGCGCGATCAGTCTAACTCGTCCCGTTTCGAGCCCGTCGACGACATTTTCTCTCCGCCCAAAACGACAAACGATACTAATTCGGGCGCGTTTAATCCGTTCGGAGCGTCGGCAAGGGCGGAATACGAGGAACCGCGCGAGGATATCATCGACGCGTTCGGCGTTCGCGACAGCTTATCGAGCACGGTAGAGCAGGCGCCGAGCGCTTCCGACGATCTCGACGGTATTATTAACGCCGACGAGATGCGCCCGTCGTCGGTAAGCGGTGTTCAGCGCAATGCCGTAATAGAAAACGACGACAATATCATCATCGACGGGAGCGCGCCTACGATTTCTCCCGCAACGCCGCCTGTGCGACCGCAGACGGTTGACAGCGGCAACAACGATATTATCGACGCCGTTTTGTCGCAAAACGACAATCAATCCAACCTGTTCGCATCCCATCAGACGTTCTCTGTGGGCGGTCTGTCCATTTCCGACGGGCCTGCCGTCGATATGACCGAAACTCACGACATAACGAGCGATATAATCGACGGCGGCGAGTCGTCGGGCATGTATGTTTCCGCCGACGGCTTCGGCGAAGAGCCCAAGGCCAAGACCAAGACGAGCAAGAAGAACGCTCCGCTCGACAACCAGATCGGTTTCGGCGACGTTATGGGCGAGCAGGCGCGTGAATCGGTCGTCGTCACCGAGACCAGCCACCGCAAGCACTATGATTACAACGCGCCGCCCATCGAATTGCTCAAGGTGTACAACCAAAACAATGTTGCGCCCGAAGAGCTCCAGGAGAAGGCGGACAAGCTCAAAGAGGTTTGCGAGAAAAACCTCAAGACCGAAGTTGTCGTCAAAGAAATAGTGCCCGGACCTTCGGTCACGCAGTTCGAAATAGAGGTCGCCGACGGCAGAGTGCTTAGGCAGGTCGAGTCTATCAGCCGCGACATAGAGTATGAGCTCGCTACGCCCGGCAAGATACGTATCGAAGCGCCTATCCCCGGTAAACGCGCGGTGGGTATCGAAGTGCCTAATGCCGAACGCTCCACCGTAGGTCTGCACGAGATGATACAGTCCGCCGAGTTCCAAAGAGCAAAGTCGCCCATGACGTTCTCGGTAGGTAAAGACATCAGCGGCAGAGCGGTGCTCTGCGACCTTGCCAAGATTCCGCACCTTCTCATAGCGGGACAGACGGGTAGCGGCAAGAGCGCATGCCTAAACAGCTTGATTGTCAGCCTTTTGTACAAATCGTCGCCCGAGGATCTTCGGTTTATTCTCGTCGACCCCAAGCGCGTCGAGCTCGCGGCGTACCGTTCGATGCCGCACTTATTGTTCGACGGCATCATATACGAGCCCAACGAAGTGCTCAACGCGCTCAAATGGTCGTGCATGGAAATGGAGCGGCGGTATTCGCTCATGGCCAAGTACGGCAAGAACCAGCTTGCGGCGTTTAACGATATGCCCGAGGTCCGTGCAGGCAAGATAGACAAGCTCCCGCACATCATCGTATTGGTGGACGAGCTTGCCGACATCATGCTGTCATCAAACGACAGAGGCGACATAGAGGACAGAATCAAGACCATTGCGGGCAAAGCGCGCGCGGCCGGTATTCACTTGATTCTCGCAACACAGCGCCCGTCCGCGGACGTTATCACCGGTACAATCAAGGCCAATCTTACAAGCCGTATAGCGTTCAAGGTCAAGAGCCACATAGACTCCAACATCATTCTCGGCCAAATGGGTGCGGAAACGCTCGTCGGCACCGGCGATATGCTTTTCCATCCCGATACGTTGCCTGTACCTATTCGCGTACAAGGCTCGTTTATCAGCAACGAAGAAGTAGCCACCGTCATTGCGTACATCAAGGATAAATTCGAGACAGACTTCGACGACAGTGCGTACGACTTCGTGTTCAGCAAGAACAGCGGCGGATCGAGCGGTAACGGCGGCGGCGGTGGCGGTACCGCTAAGACGGATGACGACCCGCTGTTGAAGAGCGTTATCGCTATGAGCATTAAGGCCGGTCAAGTATCCACTTCGAGTATACAGCGCAGATTCTCGCTCGGCTTTACGCGCGCAGGGCGCATCATGGATATAATGTCGGAAAGGAACTACGTCGGCCCGTCCACCGGCAACAGCAAGCCGCGCGACGTGCTCTTGACGGCAGAGAAGTTCAAAGAAATTTACGGCGAAGACGTAGAAGATTATTGATATAGAGACTCTTACGCAAGTTCGTACATCAATCTTGCTGTAAATTTCAGCGTTACGTTCGTCTATGTGTCGCGGACGTACGCTTCAAGTACGACCGCGCCACATATCCTGCCTATTGCAGAAATTTCTTGCGCAATCTTGGCGCGTCACTTGAAAAGTCTCCTATATAGAAAGAAATTTTTAAGAGAAAGAAGATTTTAAGGGAAAGACAATGGTTAATGTCGCCGTCATATCACTCGGTTGTGACAAAAACAGAATAGATACCGAGCACATGCTATACCGCATAGTGCAGGCCGGTTACGGCATAAGCGACGTGAACGAAGCGGACGTTATCATTGTCAACACTTGCGCGTTTATCGAGAGCGCGAGACAGGAAAGTATCGACGTGATTTTGTCGTGCGCGGAACTAAAGAAGAGCGCGAAGGTAAAAGCGATTATAGTCACCGGCTGTCTGCCGCAAAAGTATATGGGCGAGTTGACGGAGGAATTGCCCGAAGTGGACGCATTCTTGGGTGCGTTCGAGTATGACAAGATAGTGGGCGTAATATCCAATGCGGTGGACGGACAAAAGGATGTCGCCGCTTGCGGTGACGGGTATGAGTTTAGAGCGGCGGAGAATTGCGGACGGTTGTTGACCACATATCCGCACGTCGCTTTTGTCAAGGTTGCGGAGGGCTGCGACAATCATTGCACGTTTTGCGCCATTCCGTCCATTCGCGGCAAGTACCGAAGCCGCACCGTTGCAGACATCGTAGGCGAGGCGGCAGGTCTTGTCAAAGACGGAGTAAAAGAGATTATACTCGTCGCGCAGGATGTGACGAGGTTCGGCGAAGACAGAGGCGAGAACGAGTTGATGCAATTGCTTGACGGGCTCGAAAATCTTCCGTTATACACAATCAGATTACTGTACTGTTATCCCGAGCGTGTAACGGACGATCTGATAGAGCGTATAGCTTCGTCCGATAAGATTGCCAAATACATCGACATACCGCTTCAGCATTACTCAAACCGCATACTCAAGCTGATGAACCGCAGGACGGACGGCGAGAGTATCGAGCGGCTGATAAACAAGCTTCACAACAATGGTATTGCCGTCAGGACGACATTTATGGTCGGGTTTCCGAGCGAGACCGACGACGACTTTAACGAGCTCGTATCGTTTGTCGAGCGGGCGAAAATCGAATATGCCGGAGTTTTTGCGTACTCGACGGAGGACGGCACAGCCGCGGCGAAGCTTCCCGGCAAGGTGACCAAGAAAGTTATGCGCGAGCGCGTTAAAGCGCTTGGGAAAGCGTGTGCCGCATGTACTCGCGCGTTTAACGCTTCGCTCGTCGGCAATAGTGTCGATGTGATTTACGAGGACGTCGACTTCGACAAAAATATGTTTGTAGGGCGCGCGCGATTCCAAGCCCCCGACGTAGACGGTAGGGTGTATTTCAAGGCTAAGACCGCGGTGGACGTCGGAAGCGTATACAATGTAAAGATTACAAAATCGGACGATTACGATTTGTACGGAGAAGTAACCGAGTGAAACTGAATTTACCTACAAAACTGACAATGCTCAGGATAATATTGATTCCCGTGTTCGTAGCGCTGTATTTTGTGCCGTTTCCATATCACCGGGTGGCGGCGACGGGAGTGTTCGGTCTTGCGTGCTTTACCGACTTTTTGGACGGGCACATCGCGCGCAAGTACAACCTTGTCACCAATTTAGGCAAATTCCTCGATCCCATTGCCGACAAAATGCTCGTCGCATGCGCGCTCATCGCGGTGTGCGTGACCGAGCCGTCGGCCAATCCCGTTTTGACGCTCTTTATTTGCGTAGTTGTATTTTCCATGATAATTCTAAGCCGCGAGCTGATGGTCAGCGGATTCAGAATTGTTGCAGCGGACAAGGGCGTCGTGCTTGCCGCAGACAAGATCGGCAAGTTCAAGACGGTGGCGCAGATGATTGCGCTTGTATTGTTGTTGTTTGTATCCGATATAGTAGGCGTGGCGGAAACGGTCGCAGAGATTGTATACTATACGGGCTTTGCGTTTTTAGCCTTAGCGACCATACTTACTATCATTTCGGGCGTACATTATATCGTCGGTAACAAAGGAGTGCTGGAAGACTGATGAAGGTAGGATTTTTGTCGATTTCAAATAGGACGGTCGATCAAAGGGAAGCGAAGATGGCGCTGTTTGACAGCGGCCACGCGTTGGGTCCCATGATTTCCGTGAGCGAGAAGGACGAGATAGAATGGGCGCTTGCACAGCTTCGCCCCGTCTGCGACGTTATCGTGATAGAGGGGGTAACGGACGAGTTTTACAAACTGTACAGCGACAGGCTTTCCGCCCACACCGAGAGCTTCGACATAGACGGCAAGCTGTTCTGCGTTACGCCCGCCGCGACGAGCGCGTTCTTGCTCGACAAGTTCGTGCCGCTGCTTAATTCCACGCACAAGAACAAGAAGCAGTTTCAAGTGGTCGTTTTCAAGACGTTTAATAAGTCAGAAGCCGAGTTAAAAACGCTTCTCAAAGATTTTACAAAACAGCGCAGCAAGGTGCAGATAGGATTCTTCCCGGCGTTTATGGAGTGCGAGGTGCATGTGCGCGTTTCCACGTCCATGCCCAAAGCCGACTTCAACGAGATAATGAACAAGATCATGCCCATTCTGTACAAGTACACTTACGCGCTCGAGCGCGTTACGATAGCGGAGCGCGTGGCGCAAATGCTTATCGATTTGGGGCTTAAATTAAAGATTGCCGAATCGTTTACGGGCGGCGCGCTTGCACAGGCGTTTACGTCGCTCCCCGGCGCGAGCAAGTACTTGGTCGAGGATATCGTGTCGTATTCGATTTCGTCTAAAATAAACAGATTGGGCTTGTCCGCGCAATCGATTGCCGAGAAGGGCGTAGTCAGCAAGGACACTGCGTACCAAATGGCGGTGGGGCTTATCAACAGCGGCAACTGCGATATAGCGATTTCCACCACGGGCAACGCCGGGCCGTCAGCCGTATCCGGCGCTGTCGGCGAGTGCATCTTGGCCATAGGCGACAGGCAAGAGGTGCACGTAATGCGGTATATGTTTGACGGCGACCTCGAGGATAATATCAAGCGCGGCGTGAAAACGGCGCTGTTCATTCTGTACAATTATCTCGAAATGCTCGAGGCCTCGCGCCAAAAGAAGGGCGGTCAACCCGAATAAGCCAATCAAGAGGAATAAACAAAAGGAGTAAATATATATTATGGCAGACAAGAAAGAGAAGTTCAGAACTTACAATACCGATATGTCGCAAGAGGAGAAGGAAAAGGCTCTTGCCGATACTATCGCTCAAATCGAAAAGACGTACGGCAAGGGCTCGATCATGCGCATGACCGATACTGTCGTAAACCAGGTTGACGCAATACCTACGGGCTGTCTTGCGCTCGATCTCGCGCTCGGCATAGGCGGACTGCCGCGCGGCAGAATAGTCGAGGTTTACGGTCCCGAGTCGAGCGGCAAAACTACGCTCGCCCTCCACGTAATAGCCGAAACGCAAAAGACGGGCGGTATGGTGGCGTTTATCGATGCCGAGCATGCGCTCGATCCCGTATACGCCCAACATCTCGGCATAGACTTGTCAAGACTGTATATATGCCAGCCCGACAACGGCGAGCAGGCGCTCGATATAGCGGAAGCGCTCGTGCGCTCGTCGGCAATGGACGTAGTCGTCATCGACTCGGTCGCGGCTCTCACTCCGCAGGCGGAAATCAACGGCGAGATAGGCGAAAGCCACGTCGGACTTCAGGCACGGCTCATGTCGCAAGCGCTCAGAAAGATTGCGGGCGTGTGCAACAAGACCAAGACTTGTATCATATTTATCAACCAGCTTCGCGAGAAGATAGGAATTGTGTACGGCAATCCCGAGGTTACGCCGGGCGGCAAGGCGCTCAAGTTCTACGCGAGCGTTCGGCTTGACGTGAGAAAGGGCGAGCCGCTCAAAGACGGCGCCAACATCATAGGCAACCGCACCAAGGTCAAGATTGTCAAGAACAAGCTTGCCCCTCCTTTCAAGACGGCCGAGTTCGATTTGATATTCGGCAAGGGTATATCCAACGAGGGTGTTATCCTCGACATGGCCATCGATCAAGGCTTGATCGTCAAGAGCGGATCGTGGTTCTCGTATAACGACGAGCGCCTCGGTCAGGGCAGAGAGACCGTCAAGCAGATCATTCTGTCCCGTCCCGAGCTCATGGACGAACTCGAAGCCAAGATTCGCGAGCTCGTCACGAGCAAGGGCGGCATTCCGTTCGAGGGCGACGGCGACGAGGACAACGACTAATTTAATTCGGTATGTTCGATTATATCTCGGGAAAAATAGCGGTTGTAGGCGAGAATAAGCTCGTAGTGGATTGCAACGGCGTCGGGTTTGCCCTGACTGCGTCCACTCACGCATGCGCGGAATTTGCAGGACAAAATTCGGTTAAAGTGCCCGTTTATCTTGCGGTAAGAGAGGACGCGCTCGAATTGTTCGGTTTTTCGGACGAGCAAGAACGAGAGCTGTTTTTGAAACTTATAGGCGTTTCCGGCATAGGCGGCAAGCTCGCTATATCGATACTCGGCGGGCTGCCTAAAGATACGCTTTTGTCGGCGATAGGTCGCGGCGACGCGGCGGCGCTGTCGTCTATAAAAGGCGTCGGCAAAAAGACGGCGGAGCGCATCGTGCTCGAGCTAAAAGGCAAGCTCGAATTTATCGATGATGTCGTACCCGACAAATCAAGCGTAACGGCGGTCGACGACAAGGCGGTTGCCGCGCTCATAGGATTGGGGTACGAGCGGCGCGAAGCAGAGCTTGCCGTCAAGAAGGTAGCGACCGACGGCATGACTACCGAGGAAATCATACGCGCTGTACTGCGCGGAATTTAGAGTTTTGCACGGTAAAAAGTAACAATGGACGAAAACAGGATTGTATCAAGTCTCGAACTTGAAGAGGACGACGGCGACGTATCGCTCAGACCGATCACGTTCGACGATTACATTGGGCAGGAGAAGGTCAAGGCCAATCTCAAGGTTTACGTCGAGGCGAGCAAGCGCCGCGGCGAGGCGCTTGACCATGTCCTTTTGTACGGACCGCCGGGGCTTGGCAAAACCACGCTCGCTCACATCATTGCTTCGGAATTGGGCGTTGAAATCAAAGTGACGAGCGGGCCTGGCATAGAGCGCGCGGCAAACCTCGCGTCTCTGCTTACCAATCTTCAAGAGCGCGACGTGCTCTTCCTTGACGAAATACACAGACTCAATCATTCGATAGAAGAAGTTTTGTATCCCGCAATGGAAGATTTTGCCCTCGATATCTCGACGGGCAAGGGTGCGGGCGCAACGTCTATTAGGCTAAACCTCAACAAGTTTACGCTCGTCGGCGCAACGACGCGGGCGGGAATGCTGACAGGACCGCTTCGCGATCGTTTCGGCGTGATTTGTAGATTAGAGCCGTACTCAAAAGAGGATTTGATGCGCATAATCTCGCGTTCGGCAAGGCTATTGAAGATATCGATCGATTCTTCGGCTACTGCCGAGCTCGCGTCGCGTTCGCGCGGCACGCCGCGAATCGCCAATAGACTGCTGAAGCGTGTCAGGGATTTTGCCGAGGTGTACAACCACGGCGTTATCGACCTCGCCATCACGCAAAAGGCGCTCAACGACATGGAAATAGATCCGCTCGGCCTCGACTACAACGACAAGAAGCTGTTGCACGCACTCGTCGAAAAGTTTAACGGCGGCCCGACGGGGCTCGATACGCTCGCCGCGGCGATAAACGAGGACGCAGGCACGATAGAGGACGTCATCGAGCCATATCTCATTCAGCTCGGGTTTATCGCCCGCACTCCGCGCGGACGGATAGCACTGAAGGGCGCTTACGACCATTTGGGCGTTAAGTACGGCGGTGTACAGCAAATAGGCTTTTTCGACGGCGACGACAACAATGAATAAACACGATTTCTATTACGATTTACCTAAAGAGCTGATAGCACAAAAACCGATAGAGCCGCGCGATGAGTCGCGGCTTTTGGTGTATGACAGGAAAAGCGACAATGTAGCGCACAAGCATTTTTACGATCTCGAGAGCATTTTGCGCCCCGATGATTTGCTTGTCATCAACAATACGCGCGTACTGCCCGCCAAGATTGTCGGGACAAAAGAAGATACCGGCGCGACAATCACGTTCCTGCTGCACAAACGCATAGACACACATACGTGGGAAACGCTCTGCCGTCCCGCAAAACGCGCCAAGGTCGGTTGCACGCTCAAGTTTTCGGACGAACTCAGAGGTGAGATAGTCGGCGAGGGCGAAGAGGGCGCGAGAACGGTCAAGTTTTATTACGACGGCGTTTTCGAAACCATACTTTACAATATCGGCGAAATGCCGCTGCCGCACTATATACGCGAGACGCTTACCGACAAAGAGCGCTACCAGACTGTTTACGCCAAACAAAACGGCTCGGCGGCCGCGCCGACGGCGGGGCTTCATTTTACCGACAAGCTGATGAAAGCTCTTAAAGATAAAGGCGTAGAATTTGTCGAAGTGCTGTTGCATGTGGGATTGGGCACATTCTTGCCCGTCAAGACGGACAATATCCTCGACCACAAAATGCACAGCGAATACTACTGCGTTACCGACGAAGCGGCTTCGGCGATAAACAAAGCAAAGCGCGACGGACGGCGCGTAATAGCCGTCGGTACGACAAGCGTAAGAACGCTCGAATCGTGCGCCAATGCCGACGGTACGGTAAGATCGGGTCAAGGCGAAACAGATATCTTCATCTATCCGCCGTACAAGTTCAAAGTCCCCGACGGGATTATTACTAATTTCCATCTGCCCGAATCGACTTTGATTATGCTTATCAGCGCCTTCGTCGGCAGGGAGAAAACGCTCGAGCTGTACAAAACGGCGGTGGAAGAGAAGTATCGCTTCTTTTCCTTTGGCGACGCCTGTTTCTTCCAATAAGCGTCGCAATAGTTCGTCAGCCTTCGCGCCGCCCTCGGTCATGTAGGTGGTTCTACACTCCCGTCGGTCGGCGCTCGGACTTACTGCTCTTGCTCGCTTCTTGAAAGAAACAGTATATGGCCTTCCGTAACAATGAGGACGCGAGCTCATTTATTTAATTTAACAAATGCAAGTGCGATAGGAATACACAATGTGCAAAACTGGCAGTAAAAAATTTGAATACAGGGTAACGCATGTTTGCAAGCAAACGGGCGCGCGCGTGGGCGAGTTTATTACGCCGCACGGAGTTATTCATACGCCCGTATTTATGCCTGTCGGCACGCAAGCGACGGTCAAGACGCTCGCGCCATACGAAGTGGAGGAATTGGGCGCGGAGATAATTCTGTCCAATACCTATCACTTGTACATGCGCCCGGGAGAGGAACTTGTGCGCCGCGCCGGTGGGCTTCATAAGTTTATGGATTGGCATAGGCCCATACTTACCGACAGCGGCGGCTTTCAGGTCTTTTCTCTTGCCAAGCTCA
>JAFLVF010000067.1 GCA_022508425.1 Clostridiales bacterium
AGTACGAGCCGAAGGGCATGGTTCGCCGCACGTTCTTCAAGTCCAAGGATTTGCAAGCGCGCGAGCTCGAGAAGGAAAAGAAGCGCATTATCGCGCGCTACAAGACGCCTATGCCTATGGCGGAAGCTATCGCCAGCGAGAACGATGCCAAGGCGGCGGATGCTAAGTCCGAGCCCGCGGAGACGGTGGAGGAGACGCCTGTCGATACGGCCGTATACACGCTCAACTTCGACCCCGAGACTCCGCTCTACACACCTCCGCCCGAGGTCAAGGACGAGTTCTCCGAGGAGAAGATCGAACTCGATATTTCGCCGGAAGAACAGCGTTTGAGAGATCTCGAGAAGAGATTTTCGGTGCTCATTGCGGAAATGGACGAACTCAAAGCGCGCATCGACAACGCTCAATCCGAATCCGACAAGGTCACGTCGCGTGCCGACGAACTGCGTGAGAAGATCGAGAAGGCAGAGACTGCTAACGCCGATTGTGCCAAGAACATCGAGGATCTCGAGATTAAGCTTGCGTCTGCAAAGGCCAAAGACAGAGAAAAGGTCTCCCGCGATATCAAGATCAACGAAGAGAAGATCGAGCACAACAACAAGGATATCGCCAAGTGGAAGGCCGAGCTCGAATTGGTCACGAACGGCGGCACAGAGCTTTCCGATATATTGTCCAAGCTCACTGCATTGCAAGAGCAGAAGAGCGCCGACAAAGACGGTCTCACTGCCGACATCAACAAGGCAAAAGCCGATCTCGACGCATATATCAAGCGTGTGGAAGCTATCAAGGCACGTCAAGAGCTTGACGCCAAGGTTGAGAGCTTGACGCCTATGCTCGTCGACGTCAACACCGCCGACAACGAGATGCGCAAGCTACAGGCTTCTATCGAGAAGATGACAAAAGAGCGCGAGGATGTCAAGGCCGACGTCGCCGCCGCAAAATCTCAGATTTTGGGCGCAAACGACTTCGACGTCATCAATGATCTCAACCAGCGCATTTCGGACGGCAACTCTCGACTTTCCGAGATAGAAAAAGAATTTACCAAGGCGACTAAACGCAATTCGGATCTCAAGGTTGAGTTTAATGCAGCTCGCCGCAAGGCAAACGAATTCGTTGAGAAGAACGAAATCCCGCTCGAAGAAGTTATCACCGCCGAGGATAAGGTTATAGGCGATATCGAGTTCGGCGAGGTCAAAGCAGCCGCCGAGAAAGAGCGCGATACGGCCGAGCAGACGCTTGCCGGCAAGCAGGCCGCATTCGACGATTTGTCGTCCGCGGACGGAGACGTTTCTCTCGTCGCCATGGAGATCGCGGTGGAAATCAAGGATCTCGAAGACGAGCTTGCGGCCGCGCAGACCGAGCTTGACGAAATCAATGCGAGAATGGAAGCCGCCGACGAAGATGAGAAGCTCATGCTCATGGTCGATCAGGGCGATAAATCCGACAAGGTCGAAGAGCTCAAAGAGAAGCTCAAGCAGGCCACCGTCGAGGGTACCAAGCGCAAGATGGAGGTTCAGGCCGGCTTCGACGAGAAGCTCCAGGCCGCACAGGCAGAGCTTAACGAGGCGAGCGAGGAATTCCGTCAAGCGAGCGAGAAGTACGATAATCTTATCAACAACACCAATCCTCTCGACCTTATCACGTCCGGTAGCGGTATAATCAGCCAAGACCAGAAGAAGATCGAGGCCGAAAACTACAAGAAGCAGCTCGAAAAGTCCAAGGCCGAGATGGAGCAGGCACGTCTTGCCGCTCAACAGGCTCAAGAGGAGGCCGAGCAGGCCCGTATCGACGCCGCGCGCGCAAGCGACGAGGCGAAGGAAGAGGCCGAGCGCAAGGCTCAAGAGGCCATCGACAAAGCGGAGGCCGCGCGTCTTGAAGCTGAAGCCAAGGCCAAGGCCGACGTAGAGGCCGCCGAGCAAGCGCGTCGTGACGCCGAAGAGGCGACCGAGCAAGCGCGTCGCGAGGCCGAAGAGGCTGCCGAGAAGGCTCGTCGCGAAGCCGAAGAGGCCGCCGAGAAGGCTCGCCGCGAGGCCGAAGAGGCCGCCGAGCAAGCGCGTCGTGACGCCGAGGAAGCGCTTCAGGCCGGCGCCGAGGAAGCTAAGCGCAAGGCTCAAGAGGAAATTGAGGAGATGCGCCGCAAGAGCGAGGAAGAAGCCGTTCAGAAGCGCTTGGAAGAAGAGAGTCGTCTCAAGGAAGAAGAGGAGCGCAAGAAGACCGAGGACGAACGCCGCGATGCTATTTCCAAGAAGATCGCGGTGCGCAAGGACCAGATTATTTCCTTCCGCAACAGGATGAAAGATCTCAAGGGCGAGGAGGACGCAAAGCAGCTCCGCGAAGAGCTCTACACTCAACAGCTTACCTTCGACGACGACGAGCGCGGTTCTACCGAGCTTATGGACTTCTACAACAAGACCATGGACGATATTCAGAGTGCGGGCGAGATTGCCAAGCTCAAGGCCGAGAATGCAAAGAAGCCGCAACGTATCGTCAAGAAGGTTACAGAACGCGTAAACCGCATACCCAAGAGGAAACCGAGGCCGGGTGCACGTTCCGGTGCAAGGCCGGGCGCACGTCCCGGTGCAAGGCCTGGTGCACGTCCCGGTGCAAGACCGGGCGCACGTCCCGGTGCAAGGCCGGGTGCGCGTCCCGGTGCAAGGCCGGGTGCACGTCCCGGTGCAAGACCTGGAGCAAGGCCGGGAACGCGTCCTCCTACCAAGAGGTAAATGATATAGCCGACGGGCTGAAAAATGCTCGTCGGTTGTACCGTTATCGATACAGCCTTAGGCAAAATTGCCTAAAGTTGCGGCGAATAGCCTATGTACTGTAATGACGGCGTGAAAACGGCGTAAACTAAATCCAAAAATACAAAATGCGAGGAACATTTTATGGAAAACGAAGAAAAGACTACCTTTTCGTTGGCAGACGGCGATGATGAAATCGTCGAGGAGGAAGTCATCGATCGTGACGAGGAGTACGAGGATGACGACTATGACGACGAAGAGTACGACGACGAGGACTACGGCGACGAAGAGTACGACGACGAGGACTACGGCGACGAAGAGTACGACGACGGATACAACGACGACTACTACGACGATCGCCTTGACAAGGTTCTCGACGAGATAGCCGAGCTCAAGCGCGGAATGGCGCCGTCGACTGCCGTTCAGCAGCCGGGATCGGTTTTCCCGCCCATGCCGCAGTACGTATATCAGGCGACCCCGCCCGGCCCGCCTTCAGCGGGTAGCGAGGTGCTCATGTACAACGAGATTTCCAGGCTTCGCGATGAGCTTGCGAAGAACCAGAACAATCTCGAGATGCAGAAAGAGCTTACTCGTATTAAGGAAGATATGGCACGCGACCAGCGTTTTGCGGAGTCGCAGTATAATGCCGAGATCAAGCGTCTACAGGATCGTATCGACGATCTACTAAAAAACGCCGAAAGCTCTCAAGATGAATTGCCGCCTGCTAACGAGCAGATGACACAGCTTGAGAGCGGTAAATCAAACAAAAACGGCACACTTGATTTTGACAAACTTTTGTCTATAAACGAGTCGATTTTGCGCTCTATGCGCGAGAGCGATTCGCGTCTTCAGAACGAGATTTCACAGCTGAGGAGCAAGGTGGAGGCTATGCCTTCGTCGGAAGAGCTCGGTCGTGCGGTATCCGCATTGAAGAAACTTGCGCACAGCGGCGACGCCATGGGCGCAGAAAACCTCGCCAAGCTCTCTAACGATATAGCTTCACTCCGCGCCGCTATCGGCGACGGGCACACAGTCAGAGTGCAAAGCTCTGCCACGCCCGTAATCGTGCAGGGCAATAATTCCGGCAGTGATGTAAATGCGAGCGAGCTTCTTCGTCAGCTTTACGAGATACGCAATGCGCTCGGTTCGTCGTCCACCGCGGCGGTTAATCGTACACAGGTGTTACTCGACCTTGTAGCCGATTTCCGCAAGGTCAGCTTTGACGTTCAGTCCAAGACGACTTCGCTTAAGGACAAGCTCACGTCGGTTTACAACTATGTCAAGAAGCTCGAGGACAGCAACGAGCCCGACGCCTTCGATCTTATCAAGGCGACCAACGAGCTTATTCAAGGTATTGCGGTGCAAGATCTTGACAGGCAGTCGTTTGACGACTTTACCGCGTATCTTGCCGCCAACGGCTCGACCGTTCCGGCGCAGGTCCGCGAGAGCGCCGTCAAGTTCTTCGGAATTTGCGACAAAGTCGATGCGCTCGAGGATTTGGACTCGATTACCAATTATCTGCCCGACCTTCTTGTCGAGCGCAACAAGCTCGAGAACAACAGGTACGCAGACCTTAACAACAAGCTGGTAAGCGATATTACCAATGCAATGCTCGAAGAAGATCGCGACGAAGATGCGATCAGGGACAATGTCGCCAAGCTTGCATCCATTACGGTTGCCGATATTGCGGAGCTTCCGCTCATCGACATGCCGCAAAATTACAATCCCACTCACACCGTGACCGACGAGACCGTTTTTTCAAAGCTCGCCGAACTCAAAGCGGTGTTCGATGATTACTCGATTGCGCAGAAAGCGGCGGCAGAGCAGTCTCGGCTCGACGAACAGGATTACAACGCCGTAACCCAAGACGACGGCGGAGTAACATTACACGACGTATTTGACGCAATAGACGAATTGCGTGTGTCGGTTGCGCAACAGGCAGTCGGCGACGGTGAGGGCGCGAGCGGCGACGTTACCGCTATGCTTGAAGAGATAAGGAACAACTATCTCGATTTGTCAGAGCGCATTATCGAGATTTCCGACCTTATTGCTTCGCAGAGTTCCGCGGCCGCCGAAGAGCCCAAAGGCGATGCGGACGAGATTGCCGCGGAAAATCAGCAAACCGTTGAGGATCTCGCGTATATCCGTGCGCGTTTGGACGAGCAGGAAGATATGCTCAGGCAACTGGACGAGATTCGCGCAGATATCGTCAATTTGACAGTTCCCGCCGCTTCGGATAATCCCGAGCAGGCGACGGTGCTTACAAACTATATTTCCGAGCAGTTCGACAAGCTGTACGAGGATTTGGCTAACGCCATTGCCGACAGTGAGGCTAATCTCACCGCCAAACTGACAGAGCCGGAGGCAGTCGAAGACGAAGGCAACGACGCGCTCGAGGCCGTCAGGTCGGATATCCTGCTCGAGACTCAAGATATCAAGGATACGCTTGCGCTCATTTCGGAATCGGTCGCCGGCACGGCGGTGCTCGACGCTATCGAGAGCGTACGCGCCGACGTTGTAGCGCTTGCCGATCTCACCTCCGCCAATGCGGAAGTAGCGGGTGCTGACAGACAGCGGCTCCTCGACGATCTCGCGTTCTTGCGCGAGCAGGCCGAAGCGGCTATCAACAGCCAGCCCGAAGACGATATGCAGGCCGAAGAGGCCGCGCAGGCCGCACAGGAAAGCGAGAAGATTTTTGCTTACCTTGACGAATTGGCCAGCCGCGTCGCGGTGCTTACAACCGTTCCCGACTATATAGCAACCGCCAAAGACACGCTTAATCTCGTAGCCGACGACGTAGCGCTAACTCGCGATACCGTCACGGCAGTTTCGGATAACGTTACCGCGCTTACCGACAGTGTAAACGTACTCAACGACAATGTTGCGGCAGTGGCCGGTATCACAGAAGATATTGCCGTCACGCGCGATGCGGTCACGGCAGTTTCGGATAACGTTACCGCACTTACCGACAGCGTAAACGTTCTCAACGACAATGTTGCGGCGGTAGCCGGCATCGCGGAAGACGTGGCGACGACGCGCGACACTGCTGCGGCGGCGCTTGACGCGCTCGCTCCCATTGCCGATCAGCTAACCGAGATACTTAACCGTCTCGACGAAAGCGCCGCAAGCGTTGTAGACGAGCAGACCACCGTATCCGAGGAAGCCGAAGGGGAGAACACCACAGTTGTCGACCTTGGCGAAATTAAGGAAAATCTCAATACAATACTTGACACGCTCCCGTTGTTGCCGCAAAGCGACGACGTATTGACGGCGCGTGACAATACATTCTCCATACTCGACACGCTCACAATGATGCCGCAGAGCGAAGACGTTGTGACGACGCGCGACAATGTTGCCGCTATACTCGACAGCGTGAATGCGCTTCGCGAGGCGTTTGAAGCGAGCGACGCGAATGCGGACAGCGATTCGATTGCCAATATCGTTCAAGATATCGGCATCGTACTGGACAAGCTTGAAGCGTTCGAACAATCTGCGGTCACCGACAAGCAGGAGATACTCGACGCCGTTGCAGGCATACGCGAGGATATCCATATCGGCGAGCTTGACGAGAACATGGCGGCAAACGGCTTCGACGACGAGACGCGCGACGTTTTGATAGGCGACATCTCCGAGATTCGTGAGAGACTTAGCAATATCGAAAACAACGCTATCGCCGTAAACGATGCAAACGTCGCCGCGCTCGATCAGATTGCGGCTCAGCTTGCGGATATTCAAAATCAATTGGCTGTACAGCCCGTAGGCGACGGCGAAGCGGTTGCAGAGGGTGAGGCTGAATATACTTCGGCTAATATCAACGAGAGCATTCAGGCGCTTGCCGACGAACTCGCCGCGATTCGCGAGAAGATAGATGCCGAATCCGAATACGACACGATAGAAGAAGTTCTCTCTCTTCGCGAAGACGTAAAAGCGGCGCGCATCGTCGATCAAAACGAAGTCGCGGGAGAGCTCGAATCGATCAAGAACGAGCTTGCGGCAATTTCGTCGGGCAATATTCTCGACGAGATCAGAGCACTTCGCGAGGACATAGCCAATGCTTCGGCTGTCGGCGAGGAAGCTACTGCGCCGACCGGCGGCGAGCTCAACCTCGTACTCAACGAGATAGTCTCGCTGCGCGACGAAGTATTTGCGTTCAAGGACGAAGTGATGGGCTCCAATGCCGACAGGACAGTCGGCGAAGCTACCGAAGCCGCTCCGAGCTCGGACGAGGATGTAGCGACAATACTCGACGAGATTACGGCGCTTCGTGCCGATCAGACCGTTCTTACGGAGAATATCGACGAGCTCAAGGATATCATCAGCCGCAGAACGACTATTACGACAGAGACGGCGGAAGGACAGGAAGTGGTCGCCGACGCGTCCAACGAGCTAAACGTTGTGCTCGGCGAGATTATCGATATCAAGAGCAATATCGAGCGCGTCGAGGCTAATTTGCCGACAGACAGGCTCGACGAGCTCACTGCGCAGATCGAACAAATCCGCGCGCTTATCGACGGAATGCAGGCTAATACCGTCGTCACGGGCGAAGAAGGCGTTGTGGCGACGGAAGAGAGTGTTCCGTCCGCTATTGCCGACGACATCGCCGAGCTCAAAGAGGAGATTGCTCTTCTTCGTTCGGAGAACGAGGAGCTTCGCCGCGAGAATGCCGACATGGTGACAAGCGGACTTAACGAACTTCGCGACGCAATACGCGACATGACTCTGTCCATGACAATGGCGCCTACCGCTTCGGCAGAAGGCGATACGTCGTACGCCGCGCTTATCGAAGAGATACGCTCGCTCAAAGCGGAGGTTGCGGCAAGCAAGGCGGAGTCGGCGCAATCCGAATTCGATACGAGCGAGGTTGCAACGCTCGCCGGCGAACTTACGGACATTCGCGACGAGATAGCTCAACTCAGGTCGCTCACTACCGTAACTGCCGACAATTCGGGCGCTGTCGAGATTGCGGCCATTCGCGACGAGATAGCCCAGCTCAAGAGCGTGCTTGCTTCTCCCGAGAGCTTTGGCAACATTGCAGAGGATGTCACGGCAATCAAAGCCGACGTACAGTCTATTAAGGACGAGCCCGACCTCGGCGTACTCAACGAGATTTTGGCGCTCCGCGACGAGTTCCAGAACTTGCGCGAGCAGATCGAGGACGTAAAGTCCATAGCAGGTAAGACCGACAAAGAGTCCGAAGATGCCATACTCACCGAAGTCCAATCGCTCCGCGACCAGATTTTCGCTATCAGCATGGCTAATGTCAATGATTCCGAATCGGGCGAGACCAATTATGAAAGCTACAACAATATTATTCTCGACGAGCTTGCGTCCATTCGCGAGCAGGCCGAGTCTGCAAGCTCCGAGGAAGAGCTTAAAGCGGTTACCGCCGAGATACAGGATATCAAATCGGCACTCGACAAGCGCGATCGCTTGTACGACGTACTCGCCAAGCGCGTAGAGAAGCTGGACAGCGACGCTACCAACAACAAGATTTTGGAAGAGCTCGAATCGCTTAAGGCCGAGCTTGCCAATCAGCGCGAGGCCGATCTTACGACGCTCAACTTCATGTCGGAAATGGCACAGCTCATCGAGCGCCAAAGCGCCGACACCAAGATCAGCGACGAGATTGCCAGCCTCAAGGCCGAGATTGCTTCGGCATCGACGGACGCAGTTGCGGAAGAAATCGCCCAGCTCCGTGACATAATGATGTCCGGCAATGCGGCCGACAACGACGCCATTCTCAACGAGCTTGCCGAACTTCGCGGACAGCTCAGTGCCGATAAGCCGAACAGAGAGAATGAGCTCATTCTCGCAGAGATAGCAAGACTCCGCAACGAGCTTGTATCGCTCAAAGACGGCGACCGTCAAGCCGCCGAATCCGACCTTCAGGGCACACTTTCCGACCTCAAGGCCGAGCTCAACGAGATAGCCGGCATTGTCGAGCCGACGACGGCAAAGAAACCTGCGGCCAAGAAGCCCGCGGCCAAGAAGACGACGGCAAAGAAACCTGCGGCCAAGAAGCCCGCGGCGAAGAAGTCAACAGCCAAAAAGTCTACGGCTAAAAAGTCGGCGGATAAGACGAAAACGACCGACGAGGCGGCAGTGCCCAATCCGACAGTGACCGAACAGCAAGAGGAAGTCATTGCAACATACGATGAGCCGATGCCCGTCGAGCGTGAGGAAGTCGACTTCGACGCAATGTTCAACGAGGAATTGGCAAAGCTCACCGGTACCGACGGTATGGACCTTGATCTTGAAGGCCCCATCTCGCAGGACGAGCTCGATGTAGCCGACAAACTCGCAAGGCAGGTCGCCAACAAACTCATTATGGAACAGCTCGTAGAGCAGTTGGGCGACGGCGGCGTAAGCGCGGAGCGCGTGCACGAAATATTGAGAGATATTCTTCCTCAAGAGTTCACGACGGTAGCGCTCAACGAGCAGTCCGACAAAGTGCGAAAGCTCGCTAACAGACTTGTTCTCAACAAGCTTCGCGACCGACTCGGCGAGCGCAAAGTCGACACCGACGATGACGACGAATAATAATCCAAAACAACAAAACGGCGCAGTACTTTTAAGTACCGCGCCGTTTTCACTTGACGGCGTATCCATCGCGCGATAGTTCGTCAAACTTCGCGCCGCCCTCGGTCATTTAGGATTTACTAAACTCCCGTC